>CAZRKY010000001.1:0-49728 GCA_964600375.1 uncultured Caulobacteraceae bacterium
CGCGTCGACGGGTCAGGCTATCGCACCATGCTGCGCAACGACGCCTACTGGTTCATTCGCCTGGGCGCCGCGGTCGAGCGCGCCGACAACACCGCGCGCCTGCTGGACGTGAAGTACCATCTGCTGCTGCCCGCCGAGGAGCGCGTCGGGGGCCAGTTCGACTACTTCCAGTGGACCACCCTGTTGCGCGAGGTCTCGGCCCTGTCCGCCTACCGCTGGGTCTACCGCGACAACGTCAAGCCGTGGCTGGTGGCGGACCTGCTGGTGCTGAACCGGCAGATGCCCCGCTCGCTGGCCAGCTGCCAGGCCTCGATCGTGCGCAACCTCGAGCGCCTGGCCGACGACTACGGCCGGCGCGGTCCGGCCCAGCGCCTGGCGGCGGCCCGCCTGCAGCAGTTCAACGAGGCGGACATGGCCCAGATCTTCCAGTCGGGCCTGCACGAGTACATCACCGCCTTCCTGTTCCAGAATAACCTGCTGGGCGAGACCATCAGCGAGCAGTATCTGATCTGACATGCGCATCCGCATCGATCACGAGACCAGCTACGGGTACGACCGTGCGGCCCGCTTCATCGTCCAGACGCTGCGCCTGACGCCGCGCAACAGCCCGACCCAGCACGTCCACGACTGGCGCATCGATCTCGATGTCGACGCCCGCCTGCGCCAGGGCGAGGACGCCTACGGCAACATCGTCCACACCCTCTATACCGACGCCCCCACCGAGCGCCTGACCATCCGGGTCAGCGGCGAGGTCGACACCACCGACACCGCCGGGGTGCTGCCCCCCGTCGCGGAGAAGCTCTCGCCCCTGGTCTACCAGCGCGAGACCGCCCTTACCCACGCTACGCCCAAGCTGATCGCCTTCGCCGGCATGGCGGCCATGGCCGAGCCGCTGGACACGCTCCACCGCCTCAACCACCTGATCCACCAGGAAATCGCCTTCGAGGTCGGGGCGACCACGGCGACCCATACCGCCGCCGAGGTCCTGGCCCTGCGCCGCGGCGTCTGCCAGGACCACGCCCACCTGTTCATCGCCTGCGCACGCAAGCTGGGCTTCCCGGCGCGCTACGTCTCCGGCCATCTGCTGCGATCCGACGGCGAGACCCACCAGGACGCCGCCCACGCCTGGGCCGAGGCCTGGGTCGAAAGCCTCGGCTGGGTGGGCTTCGATCCGGCCAACGGCGTGTCGCCGACCGACGCCTATGTGCGGGTCGCCACGGGGCTCGACTATCTGGGCGCGGCGCCGGTGCGGGGCGCGGCCTACGGCGGCGGCGCCGAGCACCTTTCCGTGCGTCTGACGGTGCGGCAACTGCAGGCCGGCCAGCAAAGCCAGCAGCAGGCCTGAATGTTCAACCAACCCCCGCCGGTGCGAGGCCTCGTTAACCTCGAATCAGTTATGCCGGTGGGCAGTCAGGGACGGAGCTTGCGGGCCGGATGACCTACTGCATCGGAATGCTGGTGAATGAAGGTCTGGCCATCATGGCCGACACCCGCACCAACGCGGGGGTCGACAACATCGCCTCCTACCGAAAGCTCAACGTACTTGACAAGCCCGGCGAGCGGGTGATCGCGGTGGCCACCTCGGGCAACCTGTCCATGACCCAGATGGCCCTGGCCCTGGTCGAACAGGGCATCGTCCTGCACGGCGAGACCGATCCCCAGACCCTGTCCAACGCCCCCACCATGTTCCGGGCCGCGGAACTGGTCGGCCACGCCATGCTGCTGGCGCGCAAGAACATCTCGCCGTCGCTGTCGGCCGACACGCTGAAGGTCGACGGCAACATCCTGCTGGGCGGCCAGATCGGCGACGGGCCGATGCAGCTCTACCTGATCTACAGCCAGGGCAACTTCATCGCCTGCGGGGCCGAGACCCCCTACCTGCAGATCGGCGAGTTCAAGTACGGCAAGCCCATCCTCGAACGCGCCCTGCGCCACGACACGCCCCTGACCGAGGCGGTGAAGCTGGGCCTGCTGTCGGTGGACTCCACCCTGCGCTCGAACATCTCGGTCGGCTTCCCGCTCGACACCCTGGTCCTGCGCAAGGGAACCCTGCGCGGCGTGCAGCGCCGCATCGAGCAGGACGATCCCTACTTCCACGAACTGAGCCGCAGGTGGTCCGAGGCGCTCGCCGCCGCCCACCGCGCCATGCCAGAGCCCGAATGGCTGGCGCCCGCCAACGCCAACGCCGCGGCTCCGCCGGCCGAACCCGGGGCCAAGGGCCGGGCCGACCGCGCCTGAGGCCGCCCGGGGGCGCTTGACCCCCAACCCCGGATCAACGGACGCTTCTCGCCGCCGTCGCTGTGACCCTCGCGGCGGCGTCGCGACGACCGGCCTGCCGGGCGCCGTCTCCCTGTTCCGGGACCGCCGCTCCCTGTTCAGGGTGATGCGTTCTCCCTGTTAATCGGCGCGCTGTGGCGGGTTTCGGCCTGGGCGCGGGCAGGAAAAGCGATTGGAAACAGGAGGATACCGGCCCACCCCTCCGTCCGTCCCTGTTTTCGCGCGGTCAGGAACAGGGAGGAACAGGGAGGAACAGGGAGAAAACAGGGAGAAACAGGGAGCGGCGGCTCAGTTGTCCCGCACCAGCTTGAGGACCGCCGCGCCGTAGCGCGCCAGCTTGCCCTCGCCGACGCCGGCGACCTTGGCCAGCCGGGCCGCCGACTCCGGCCGGGCGCGGGCGATGTCGAGCAGGGTCTTGTCGTGGAAGATGACGTAGGGCGGCACGCCCTGGTCGGTCGCCACGTCCTTGCGCCAGGCGCGCAGGGCCTCGAACAGGGGCTTGTCGGCCTCGGGCACGGGGGTCATGGGCTCGCGGGTCTTGCGGCCGCGGCGCGGGCGGGCGGCGTCGGCGGTCTCCAGGTCGCGGCGGGTCTCGACCTTCAGGTCGCCGCGGTAGACGGCCTTGACCAGGGCCGGGTCGCCCAGACCCAGCAAGGGCTTGCCGTCGTTGGGATCCTCGGCCAGCAGGCCCTCGTAGAGCAGGTGGTCGATCAGGTCCTTCCAGCCCTGGGCGGACAGCTCGCCGCCGATGCCGAAGGTGGTGAGCTCGGCTTCCCAGGGGGCGACGTCCCTGGTCTTGCCCAGCAGGTGGTCGACCACCCGGGTCTTGCCGAAGCGGCCGCCCAGGCGGTGGACGGCGCTGATGGCCTTCTGGGCCGACTGGCTCGCGTCGATGACGGTCGGGGGGCTGAGGCACAGGTCGCAGACGCCGCAGGGGGCCGCCTCGGCCTCGCCGAAGTAGTGGCGCACCGCCATGGCCCGGCAAGAGGCCCCGTCCAGCATGCGGAACAGCTGGCGGGCCTTGAGGATCTGGGCGGCCTTGACCTCCGGCTCCATAGGCCGGCCGTCGATGCGGCGCAGCGCCCAGGCGATGTCGGAGGGGCCGTAGAGGGTGATGCCGTCGGCGGGCTCGCCGTCGCGCCCGGCGCGGCCGATCTCCTGCCAGTAGGCCTCGATCGAGGAGGGCGGATCGGCGTGGATGACGAAGCGGACGTCGGGTTTGTCGACGCCCATGCCAAACGCGATGGTGGCCACCATGACCGCGCCGTCCTCGCCGAGGAAGCGGGCCAGGCGCCGGTCGCGCTCGCGGCCGTCGAGGCCTGCGTGGTAGGCGATGGCGGGGAATCCCCGGCCGAGCAGGTCGGACGCCAGCCGGTCGGCGCCGTCACGCGAGCCGCAGTAGACGACGCCCGACTGGCCCGGCCGCCGGGCCACCAGCTGGGCCACCGCCTCGTCGGTGCGGGCGCGGCTGGCGCTCTCCTTGCGCAGCGCCGAGAGCTGCAGGTTGGGGCGCGCGAAGCTGTCGACGAAGACCTTGGCCCCGCCCAGGCGAAGGGAGCGGACGATGTCCTCCCGCGTGCGGGCGTCGGCGGTGGCGGTCACCGCCAGGCGCGGCACGCCCGGGAAGAGCTCGGCCAGCCGGCCGAGGTCGCGGTAGTCGGGCCGGAAGTCGTGGCCCCACTGGGAGACGCAGTGGGCCTCGTCGATGGCGATGAGCGCCAGGTTCAGCCGCCCCAGCCGGTCGATCAGGTGCGGCTGGGCCAGGCCTTCGGGCGAGACGTAGAGGAGGTCCAGCTCGCCCGCCTCGGCCTGGCGCCAGATGGCCGAGCGCTCGTCCATCGAGACGTTGGAATCCAGCCGCGCCGCCGCCACCCCCTGCTGGCGCATGGCCGCGACCTGGTCGGCCATCAGGGCGATCAGGGGCGAGACGACGAGGCCGACGCCTTGCCGCATCATGGCGGGGATCTGGTAGCAGACGCTCTTGCCGCCGCCCGTCGGCAGCACCGCCAGGGCGTCGCGGCCGGCCAGAATCTCGGCGATCACCTCGGCCTGCAGCCCCCGGAACGACCGGTGGCCCCAGACGCGCTCCAGCAGGCCGCGCGCGGCCTCCAGGGGGTCTTCACGGACGAGGGTCGAGTCGGGGAGCATGGCGCGGTTGTGCCCGATCCCTGTGGGCTTGCGAAGACGGCGTTAACCGCTTGCGACGAAACGTGCCGCCCAAGCCCGCGACGCCTGCACGGCGCCTGCATGACGCGAGGACGGAACGGCGAATTCCCCGCCATGGTTTCGCCCGTAGCCGATGGTAGGCGACTGGGCTAAGCATCGGGGCGGAACCTCCAGCCTGGGGTCCAGGGAGCAAGACCAGCATGTCCAGCGGCGCGCCCGCCAAGCGGAAACGCAAGCCTTTGGAGGCGCTAGCCTACTGGACCGCCGTGGTCGGCGTCTGGGGGCTCATATTCCTGGTGGCCTTCCTGGCCTTCTTCGCCCGCGGCCTGCCCGACACCTCCAAGCTCGACCAGCCCGAGGTGCAGCATTCGGTCACCTACCTGGACCGGTCCGGCGCCGTCCTGGCCGTGCGCGGCAGCCAGTCGGGTTCGCCGGTCAATGTCGACGAGCTCCCGGCCTACGTGCCTGCGGCCTTCATCGCGGTGGAGGATCGGCGCTTCTATCACCACCCCGGGTTCGACCCGATCGGCATGGCCCGGGCGCTGGCGCGCAACACCCGCGCCGGCCGCACCGTCGAAGGCGGCTCGACCCTGACCCAGCAGCTGGCCAAGAATCTCTTCCTGACGCCCGACCAGAACATGAAGCGCAAGATCCAGGAGATCATGCTGGCGGTCTGGCTGGAGGCCAAGTTCACCAAGAAGGAGATCCTGGCGCTCTACCTCAACCGGGTCTACTTCGGCGCCGGCGCGTACGGCATCGAGGCCGCGGCCCAGCGCTATTTCGACAAGCCCGCCAAGGACCTGACCGTGGGCGAGGCCGCCCTGCTGGCGGGCCTGCTGAAGGCGCCGTCGCGCTACAGCCCGGTCTCCGAATCCGAACGCGCCGCCGTTCGCGCCACCATCGTGCTCAACGAAATGGAGCGCGCCCGGGTCATCACGCCCGAACAACGCGCCGAGGCCGTGTCCCACCCGGTGCGCGTGTCGCGCACCCTGGCCACCGCCCACGCCTCCTACTTCGTCGACTGGCTCGACACCGAGATCCGCGCCCTGGTCGGCGAGCCGACCGAGGACCTGGTGGTCGAGACCACCCTGGACCTGCCGATCCAGACGGCCGCCGAACGCTCGGTCCAGGCCATCCTCAAGCGCGACAAGTCGCGCCGCGTCGAACAGGCCGCCCTGGTGGCGCTGGACGGCGAGGGCCGCGTGCGGGCCATGATCGGCGGCGGCAACTACGCCGACAGCCAGTTCAACCGCGCCGTCGACGCCCGCCGCCAGGCGGGCTCGGCCTTCAAGCCCTTCGTCTACCTCGCCGCGATGGAAGCGGGCATGACCCCCATGACGCCGGTGGTCGACGAGCCGATCAGCATCGGCAACTGGCAGCCCCGCAACTATTCGGGCGGCTACGCCGGGCCGATGAACCTGCAGGTGGCGCTGGCCCAGTCGGTCAACACCGTCGCGGCGCGCATCGCCGATACGGTGGGCCGCGACAACGTCGCGCGCGCCGCCCGGCGCCTCGGCATCACCTCGCCGATCGGCCTGCAGCCGTCCATGGCCCTCGGCGCTGTCGAAGTCTCGCCGCTGGAGATGGCCCAGGCCTACGCCGCCTTCGCCAATGGCGGCCTGCGCGTCCAGGCCCACGGCATCAACCGCATCCGCACCCGCACGGGCCGGGTTCTCTACCAGTGGCGCGAGGGCGCCCAGGACGGCGGCCGCGTCTCGGTCATCGCCAACCCGTCGCTCAGCTACATGAACTACATGATGCGCTCGGTGATGAGCCAGGGCACCGGCCGCGGCGCCGCCATCGCCGGCTACGACCTGGCCGGCAAGACCGGCACGACCTCCGACTACAAGGACGCCTGGTTCGTCGGCTACACCGGCGGCTTCGTGACCGCCGTCTGGGTCGGCAAGGACGACAACAAGCCGATGAAGGGCGTCTCGGGCGGCCAGTCTCCGGCCGCGATCTGGAAGGCCTTCATGTCGGCCGCCCTACCGCGGCTCTCGGTGGGCGCCATCCCCGCCGGCCCCAACCCGCCCGCCAACATGGGCGATCCGATCGGCGACCTGCTGGAAGGCATGGGCGAGTGGTTCCAGGGGTCCGGCGCCGACACGCCGCCGGTCGAGGGCGCCGCGCCCGGCGTCGATGACCCCGGCACCATGGCCCCGATCCCCAATCCCGAGCCCCGCGTCATCCAGCCTGACGAGCGCGACGATCCGGAGGCC
Source organism: uncultured Caulobacteraceae bacterium (assembly GCA_964600375.1). Lineage (GTDB taxonomy): Bacteria > Pseudomonadota > Alphaproteobacteria > Caulobacterales > Caulobacteraceae > JAEZEZ01. Next base: position 6,663 of record CAZRKY010000001.1, read on the forward strand.
GTGCCCGACCGCGCAGCTCCGCCGCCGCCGGACCCTAAGAAAAAGAAGGAAGAGCCGCTCTTCTTCTAGGGCCGCTTGACCATCGAGCGCGGATCAAGGGACGCTTTACAGGATCAGGCGCCTAGCGACCGATGGCGTGCAGGTCTGTTCCGTGCGTCTTGAGCCAGGCGCGGCCTTCCAGCCGCGGTCCGACCAGGGATTTCACCACCGCCCAGAAGCGGGGCGAGTGGTCGGCGTGGACCAGGTGGGCGACCTCGTGGGCGGCGACGTAGTCGAGCACCACGGGCGGGGCCAGGATCAGTCGCCAGCTGTAGCGGATCGACCCGCGCCCCGGCGTGCACGATCCCCAGCGGCTCTTCGGGTCCCCGAGGCCGGTAGTAGGGATCTTCAGGCCCAGCGTCCGGGCATGATGCGCGGTCCGCTCGGTGAGGTCCTTCAGCGCCTCCCGGCGCAGCAGGTTCTCGACCCGGCGCGCAAAGGCCGCGCCCTCGCCGCCCGAGACGATCACCGTCTCGCCCTCGTCGACCACCAGGCGGGCGGCCGAGGCGTTGGGAACGGCGGCCAGGAGGGTCGGAACCCCCCGCAGCGGCGCGTAGGTCCCCGGCGCGAAGGGCCTGGAGGGCGCACGGGCGGCCAGGCGCTCGGCGGCCCAGTCGGCCCGCTCCTTGGCGAAGCCGGCGGCCTCCGAAAGGCGGCGCTGCGAGGGCGCCACCGCCACGGCCTCGCCGCGGGCGGCGTCGATGCGGAGGGAAATGCGTCGCGCCCGGCGGTTCACCTTGAGCCGCACGCGCGTGCCGTTGATGTCGATCACGTCCCCGTCGGCGTAGCGGGGCCGGAACAGGTTCATTCCGCGGCTGCCGCCAGGGACTGGATATCGTCGTTGAGGCGGATGAACTCGCAGATGCGCGGGTAGATTTCCTCGCGGAAGCGGCGGCCGTTGAAGACGCCGTAGTGGCCGATGCCGGGCTGCACGAGGATCTCGCGCTTGTCGGCCGGGATGTTGGTGCAGATGGCGTGGGCGGCCTGGGTCTGGCCGACGCCGGAGATGTCGTCCTCGGCGCCCTCGACGGTCATCAGGGCGATGTCGCGGATCGCCGACAGGTCAATCTTGCGGCCGTCCTTGTGGACGAGCTCGCCCTTGGGAAGGAGGTGCTGCTGGAACACCACGTCGATGGTCTGGAGGTAGAATTCCTCGGTCAGGTCGAGCACCGACAGGTACTCGTTGTAGAACTCCATGTGCTTGTCGGCCTTGTCGCCGTCGCCCTTCACCAGGTTGTCGAAGTACTCGCGGTGAGCATCGACGTGGCGCTCCTCGTTCATCGACATGAAGCTGTAGAGCTGTACGAACCCGGGATAGACGCGCCGGCCGACGCCCGGGTAGGGCGGCGGCACGGTGTGGATCATGTTGGACTTGAACCAGGCGAAGGGCTTTTCCTCGGCCAGCTGGTTGGTCACCGTCGGCGACAGGCGCGCGTCGATCGGCGAGCCCATGAATGTCATCGACGCCGGGCGCGACGCCTCGTCATCGGCCGCCATCAGGGCGGCGGCGGCGAGCACGGGCGGGCCGGGCTGGCATACCGCGACGACGTGCGGCCGCGACCCGAGCGCGCGCATCATCTCGCGGACGTGGTCGATGTAGTCGTAGAAGTCGAAGCGGCCTTCCAGCACCGGCACGTTGCGGGCGTTGGACCAGTCGGCCACGTAGACCTCGTGGTCCTTGAGGAACTGCTTCACCGTCCCGCGCAGCAGGGTGGCGTAGTGGCCCGACAGGGGCGCCACGATCAGGACGGCGGGCTCGAAGGCGGCGCGGCCGGCGCGGCGCAGGTCATTGCGGTCGCGGGCGAAGTGGATCATCCGGCACCAGGGCGAGGACCAGGCGGTGACCTGGCGGACGCGGACGTCGACGCCTTCGATCTCGACCTTGTGGATGCCCCAGTCCGGCTTGCCGTAGCGCCGGGTCATGTTGGAGAACATCTCGGCCGAAGCGTACATCGTGCGGCCTACGGCCGTGTCGCTGGCCGGATTGGCGGACGATCCCCAGAACGACCTCGCCAGCTGCGCCGCCAACCTCAGGGGTGACGCGGCGTGGTAGGCGTATTCGTGGAGGGAATAGAGCATGAACGACCCGACTCGCGGTTCTGACTAAGGTGCAGCGCACCATAGATAGGGATGCGCTGCAAAAACATTATCGCCAAGGGCGTATTAAGGGGAATTATCGATCAGCGTCCCTGCTGCATGGCGTCGCGGATAAGCTTGGCCGTCTGCTCCGGCGAAAGCCCGTAAGGCAATGGTGCGGCGAAGGCGCCGTCCGGTCTCATGAGATAGGCGACGGTGGAGTGATCCATCAGATAGTCGTCGCCTTCGCCCTTGCGGGCGTAGAAAACCTTGTAGGCCTTCGCGGCCGCCGAAACCTGGGCCTCGGTTCCCGTCAGACCCACGGCCCCTCGCAAGCCGACGCTGTCGAGGTAGGCCTTCATCGACGCCGGCGTGTCGCGGGCCGGATCGACGGTGATGAAGACGACCTGCAGCGCCTCGCCTTGCGGACCCAGCAGCTGCCGGGTGGCCGCTAGGGTCTGGAGCGTGGTGGGGCAGACGTCGGGGCAGTAGGTGTAGCCGAAGAAGACCACGCTCCACTTCCCGGACAGAATGCGTTGGTCGCGGGCCACGCCGTTCTGGTCGACCAGCGAGAAGGGTCCGCCGATGTCCGGACGGCCGGTCGAGCGGACGGCGCCGGAAACGCCGGCGTCGCTGACGGCGCCCAGCGGCCGGTCCTGCGTTATCTTCCAGGCGATGCCGCCGATGACGACTGCGGCCAGAAGACAAAGGGCTGAGACGATGACGGGAAGACGGCTCACTGGAAACTCCGCGGAAGTGGACGCGCGCCGTCGCTTGCCGGGCGCGGGGCCTGTATAGGCGAGCTATGACGCCGTCCCAACCGTCAGAAAGCGAAAAGCTCCAGATCGGGCCCCGGGCCCCGCCGGCCCTGGAATGGGACGCGCCGCTCGAGCGCCGCGGGCGGCTGCGGCTGCAGACCCTGCTGCTGTTGCGCTGGATCGCCCTTATCGGCCAGCTGACCATCGTGCTCTTCGAGGGGTTTGTCCTCGATGTGCCCATGCCCTGGCTGCTTTGCATGCCGGTCATCGTCGCGGGCGCGGCCTTCAACCTGGCGATCGGGTTCGCGAACCGGGGCCGCAATCTGGCCGGCGATTCCGAGGCCGCCGCCCAGCTCAGCTTCGACGTGGTCCAGTATGGGGCGCTGCTCTTCGCCCTGGGCGGGCTGAACAACCCGTTCACTGTGCTGCTCATCGCGCCCCCGGCGGTGGCGGCTGCAACCCTGTCGACGCGGCGCATGCTGGTAGTGGCTTCACTGGCGATCGTCACCGCCCTGGTGCTGTGGGCGTCACCCACGCCGCTGCCGTGGGCGGGCACGGAGGCAGCGCCGTTCCTGCCGGCCTCCTACAAGGCCGGACGCGCCATCGCGCTGATCCTGGGAATCGTCTTCACGACCGGATACGCGTGGCATGCCGCGGCGGAGGCGGCGCGGATGGAGTTGGCGCTGGCGGTCACCGAAGCGGTGCTCGCGCGGGAACAGCGGCTGTCGGCCCTGGGTGGCCTCGCGGCCGCGGCGGCCCACGAACTGGGAACGCCGCTCGCCACCATCCAGGTCGTGGCCAAGGAGTTGCTGCGTTCTTCCCCTCCGGACGACCCGGTTGGGGAGGACGCGCGATTGCTGCTGCAGCAGGCCCAGCGCTGTCGTGACATCCTCAAGAGCCTCTCCGAGCGGAGCGAGGACGGCGACGCGGTCTACGCCCGACTTGGCCTTGCCCAGTTGCTGAACGAGATTGTCGAGCCCTACCGCAAACTGGGGCCGCGGTTTGTCACGGCGGTCGAAGGCCCGCCGGGCGACTTTGTCCCCGACGTGCGGCGCCTCCCCGAGATGGTGCACGCCTTCGCCGCCTTCGCCGAGAACGCGGCCGACTTCGCGCTCGACGAGGTCCGGGTCAGCGCCCGCTTCGACGAGAAGTCCATCGTCATTGAAACGCGGGACGACGGACCCGGGTTTGCGCCCGAGATCATCGCCAAGCTGGGAGAGCCCTACGTCACCTCGCGGCCCGCGGGCGAAGACTCCCCCTCCCACCATCAGGGCATGGGTCTCGGCGTCTTCATCGCCAAGACGCTGCTGGAACGCGCCGGCGCGAAGGTGTCATTCGGCAACGATGAGGCCTACGGCGGAGCGGTGGTGACGGTTTCCTGGCCGAGGGAGATCATCGAAGCGCCAAGCGTTTGACAATCATAACTTGAACCGAACACGGCACAGGCGATTATACAACTCGGCTGAACGCGTTCAGGGAACACCAAATGACCGACAGCGCCGCCTTCGCCTCGATCGCCGATGAGGCCATCGCCGCCTTGCCCGACAAGAGCCTCATGGTGATGGACGATGACGCGCCGCTGCGGACACGACTGGGCCGCGCGCTGGAGGCCCGGGGCTTCGTCGTCACGCTGGTGGGCTCGATAGCGGAAGCCATCGAGGCCCTTCGCTCGTCCCCCCCCGCCTTCGCCGTACTCGACATGCGGCTTGAGGACGGCAACGGGCTGAAGGTCGTTGAGGCGCTGCGTGAACAGCGCCCGGACAGCCGGGCGGTAATGCTCACCGGCTACGGCGCCATCGCCACCGCCGTTGCGGCCGTGAAGGCCGGCGCCGCCGACTACCTGTCCAAACCGGCTGACGCCGACGATGTGGTGAAGGCGTTGCTGGCGCTGAAAGACGAGACCCCGGCGCCGCCGGAAAACCCCATGTCCGCTGACCGCGTGCGCTGGGAGCACATCCAGCGGGTCTACGAACTCTGCGGCCACAATGTCTCCGAGACCGCGCGGCGCCTGAACATGCACCGACGGACGCTGCAGCGGATCCTGGCCTATCGCGCGCCGAAATAGGCCCCACCGGCGAAATCTCCAGCGCGCTCGTCGCCTGATGCGATCTTGAGCTTGTGTGCCGCCGGGGCGCGGGTCAGGGTTGTGGGATGATCGCTCTCCTCCTCGCCCTTGGCCTTGGCGCCCCTGCTGCGGCGGCGACGCCTGCTCCCGCCGAACGCTGCATGGCCATGGTCGCCGAGGGCGACAATGTCCGGCTGGTCGAGACGCCGCGCTTCACCCTGCTGAACGGACCGCTCACCCTGGTGCTGCCGGACGTGGGCGCCACGATCTCGGGGATCGAGTGCATCCGGTCCGACATCGTGCCGGCGGCGGGCGACATCCGGCTGCTGGTGCAGCATGGCCTTCCCCTGTTCATCGTGGAGGGCCAGCGGGTGCTGCTACTCTCGATTCCCGAAGGCCAGGTGCAGGCCCAGATGATGCGCGGGGCCCTGAGCGAAGACGAACGCACGCGCGTGCTGGCCAGGCTGGCGGAGTACGAGACCCAGGCCGCGGCCTCCGCGCGCTAGAGGACCTGCTGGGCCAGGGCGCCCGCCGCCAGCAGCACCGCCAGGATGCCGGCGCCCAGCGCCCATCCGATCAGGGGATCGCGCGGCTGCTGCACGACCACCGGGGCCTGCGGGGTCTCGGCCAGCCGAACGATGGCGCGGGCCGCGTTGATGATCTGGTCGATCGCGTCCTTCGCCTTGTTGATCGGGGACAGCTCGCGCGTCATCCAGCGTTCGACCACCGGCTTGGCCGCGGCCCACAGGTCATTGTCCGGATCGATGCGGCGGGCGACGCCCTCGACCGTCACCATGGTCTTTTGCAGCAGCACCAGTTCCGGGCGCAGGTGCATGTCGAACAGGGCGGTGATCTCGAACAGCTGACCCAGCAGGCGGCCCATGGACACCTCGGACGCGGGGCGGCCGATCACCGGCTCGCCGACCGAGCGCAGGGCCTGGGCGAACAGCTCCATAGACTGGCCGGCGGGCACGTAACCGGCGTCGAAGTGGGCCTTGGCGACCTGGACGTAGTCGCGATTGATGAAGCCCCACAGGATCTCGGCGAGATAGCGCCGCTCGTCCTTTGACAGCCGCCCGATGATTCCGAAGTCCACCGCCACCAGCTTGTCCGGCGGGGTGACGAACAGGTTCCCCTCATGCAGGTCGGCGTGGAAGACCCCGTGGTCCAGGGCCTGGGACAGGAAGGCGCGCACGACGTTGTCGGCGAGGTTGCGGCGGTCCATGCCGGGCTGACCGGAGGCCGCGGCGTCCGACAGCTTCATGCCGGTCGCCCACTCCAGCGTCAGGCAGCGGCGGCCGACGCCTTCCCAGACCACAGCCGGCGCGCGCATGTAGTCGTCCTTGGCCATGACCGCGCCCAGCTCGTCGGCGGCGCCGGCCTCCATGCGCATGTCCAGCTCGAGCAACAGCGAGGTCGCCACCGTCTCGACGAAGGCCTGGGGTTCGAGGCGGCGGGCGACCGGGGCCATGGCGTGGACGATGTCGGCGCCCAAGCGCATGACGGCGATGTCGTCGACCACCCGCTTCTCGATCTTCGGCCGCAGGATCTTCACCGCCACGCGGCGACCGTCCCTGAACGTCGCGGCATGGGCCTGGGCGAGGGATGCGGCCCCGCGGGGCACGTCGTCGAACTCCAGGAACAGGGCGTCGATCGGCTGGCCGAGCGTCGCTTCGATCTCGGCGCGGGCGATGGCGGCGGGGAAGGGCGGCAGGCGGTCCTTCAGGTGGCCGAGGTCGTTGGCGAACTGCAGGCCGAAGACGTCGGCGCGAGTGGCCAGGACCTGGCCAAGCTTGATGGCCACGGGCCCCAGCTTTTGCAGGGCACGGGCCACGCGCTCGCCGGGCCGGCCTTCGCTGGCGGCGCGGCCGGCGAACAGGCGCAGAAACCCGGCCAGCCAGCGGGCGGCGGGGGGCAGGTAGGGGTCGAGTTCGCGCGGCGCCAGGGCGTCGTGGCGGATCAGCACCCAGCCCGCCGCCATCAGTCGCGCGCCCGAGGCGATGGGATTGGCCATGGCGCGTCCTAGACGGCCCAGCCGTGGTGCAGGGCGACCACGCCGCCGGAGTAGTTGGTGAAGCCGGTCTGTGAGAAACCCGCCTTGTCCATCATGCCGACCAGGGCCTTCTGGTCGGGGAAACGGCGGATGGACTCGACCAAGTATTGGTAGGAATCGCGGTCGCCGGCGACCAGGCCCCCCAGGGCCGGGATCACCTTGAAGGAGTAGGCGTCGTAGGCCTTGCGCATGGCGTCGGCGATGGGGCGGGAGAACTCCAGGCAGAGGAACCGGCCGCCGGGCTTCAGCACCCGGCGCGCCTCGCCCAGCGCCTGCTGCACGTCGGCCACGTTGCGCAGGCCGAAGGAGATGACATAGGCGTCGGCGAAGCCGTCCGGGAGCGGCAGGGCCATGGCGTCGCCGACGCCCCAGCTGATCTCGGGCTCGCCGCCCCTCTGACGTCCGGCGCGGACCATCTCGGCGTTGTAGTCGAGAAGGCAGACCCGCAGGTCCGGCCCGCCGCGGCGCTTCTGGACGGCGCGGGCGCGCTTGACCATGCGCCGGGCCATATCGCCGGTGCCGCCGGCGCAGTCGATGATGGTCTCGCCGGGCCGCGGGTTCAGCCGCGCGATCGCCATGTCTTTCCAGACCCGGTGCACGCCCGCGCTCATCAGGTCGTTCATCAGGTCGTAGCGGTCCGCTACGCGTTCGAACACGCCGCGCACCAGCGCGACCTTCTCGGTCGCGTCGACATCACGGAATCCAAAGGTGGATTTGGCTTCGCCGGTCATGGGCGCGGTTCTACTCCGCCAGCGGGTGCGGCGCAGCATAAAAAGACCGCCCGCGGCAGGCCGCGGGCGGTCAATGGCGTCGGGTCTGGGAGCGCCTACTGCTTCCAGGCCTTGTAGGGGTCTTCGAAGGCCATCCCCAGGGCTTCGGCGACGGCCGGGTGGGTGATCTTGCCGCCCAGTACGTTGAGGCCGCGCGCCAGGTGCGGGTCCTTTTTCAGGGCGTCCAGGCCGTTGTTGGCCAGGGCCAGGCCGAAGGGCAGGGTGGCGTTGTTGAGCGCCTCGGACGAGGTGCGCGGCGCGGCGCCCGGCATGTTGGCCACGCAGTAGTGGACGACGCCGTCGACGACGTAGGTGGGGTCGGCGTGGGTGGTGGCGTGGCTGGTTTCGAAGCAGCCGCCCTGGTCGATGGAAACGTCCACCAGCACGCTGCCGGGCTTCATGCGCTTGAGGTGTTCCTTCTTGACCAGCTTGGGCGCGGCGGCCCCGGCCGTGAGCACGGCGCCGATGACCACGTCGGCCTTCATGATCTCCTCCTCGATGGAATCGATGGCCGAATAGCGGGTGAGCACGCGGCCCAGGAAGATGTCGTCGATCTCGCGCATGCGGGGGATGGAACGCTCCATCACCACCACTTCGGCGTTCAGGCCCATGGCCATGCGCGCGGCGTTGATGCCGACGACGCCGCCGCCCAGGACGACCACGCGGGCGGGCTGCACGCCGGGCACGCCGCAGAGCAAGAGGCCCATGCCGCCGTTGTGCTTGAGCAGGGTCTCGGCGGCCGAGAAGACCGCGATGCGGCCGGCGACTTCGGACATGGGCGCCAGCAGCGGCAGGCCGCCGCGGGCGTCGGTGACCGTCTCATAGGCGATGGCGGCGCAGCCCGAGGCCAGGAGGCCCTTGGTCTGCTCGGGATCGGGCGCCAGGTGCAGGTAGGTGAAGAGGATGTGGTCCTTGGTCAGGCGCGCCCACTCGACGGGCTGCGGCTCCTTCACCTTCACGATCATCTGGGCTTCTTTGAAGATCGCGTCGGCGTCCGGCAGGATCTGGGCGCCGGCCTTGACGTAGACCTGATCGGGGAAGCCGGCGCCGCCGCCGGCGCCCTTCTCGATGAAGACCTCGTGACCGTTGGCGACGTACTCGCGGACGGCGGTGGGCGTCAGCCCGATGCGGTGTTCGTTCGGCTTGATTTCCTTCGGCACACCCACGCGCATGGGGTCGTCTCCCTGAGTTCAGTTTCTGGTTGTTCGGTTGGCGCGCCGTTTAGCCCTTCACGCTACGGAAGCCTAGCCCCGAAACGGCGAGCGACCTGTTTTGGCTGCTGAGCGGCTGACGGGGCGGCAGAGGGCAGTCAAGGGCCGGCTGGCGCGCCGGAAACCCTTGCAGGAAAAGGGGCCTGGGTGTTTCACGTGAAACACGACCGGTTCTGTCGTGGCGGGGAACAGGGTCAGCAACAGGCCCGGGAACAGGCTTGAACAGGTCCAGCAATCGGCGCCGAACAGGACACCGTTCAGACCAGCAGGGCGCCGCGCGCGTCTGCCAGACTGGAGCAGCCTGACAGGGCGAGGGTCAGGTCCAGCTCGGCGATCAGGTTCCTCAGCACCCCCTCGACTCCGGCCTGCCCCTTCGCCGCCAGCCCGTAGACCCAGGGCCGGCCGACGCAGACCGCGTCGGCGCCGCGCGCCAGGGCCTTGAAGGCGTCGGCGCCGGTGCGGATGCCGGAATCGAACAGCACCGGGATGCGCCCGGCCACATGCTCGGCGCAGGCGTCCAACTGGGCGAAGGAGCCGACGGCGCCGTCGACCTGCCGCCCACCGTGGTTGGAGACGATGATGCCGTCAAAGCCGTGCTCGACCGCCAGGCGCGCGTCGTCCGGGTGCTGGATGCCTTTCAGCAGCACCGGCAGGTCGGTGTGGCGGCGGATGGTCTTGAGCTTGTCCCAGCTGAGGCTGGGGTCCGAGAAGATCTGGGTGAACAGGGCCGCGGCGGCCAGGGGGTTCTTCTCCGGCGGCTCGGCCAGCAGCGAGCGGAAGACCGGGTCGGAGGTGTACTGGGCGATGCCCTCGCCCTTGAGGAAGGGCAGGTGGGCTTGGTCGAGGTCGCGGCAGCGCCAGCCCAGGATGGTGGTGTCGAGCGTGATGACGATGGCCTCGCAGCCGGCCGTCTCGGCGCGCTTGACCAGCGACGCCACCAGCGCGTCCGACCGGCCCCAGTAGAGCTGGAACCACTTCGGACCTGGAGAAGCCGCGGCGATCTCCTCCATCGGGAACGAGGCCTGGTTGGAGATGATCATCGGCACGCCAGCCGCGGCCGCGCCGCGGGCCACGGCCAGGTCGGCGTCGGGGTGGGCGAGCGACATGACGCCGATCGGGCAGGTCAGGAACGGCGCCGCCAGCTTGCGGCCGAACAGGGTGGTGGACAGGTCGCGGCTGGAACAGTCGATGGCCATGCGCGGCACGATCCGCAGGGCGTCCAGCGAGGCGCGATTGGCATGGTCGGTGGTCTCGCGTCCGGCGCCTCCGGCGATATAGGCCCAGGCCTCCTCCGACAGGGCCTCGCGCGCCATCCGCTCCAGGGCGGCGACGTCGAAGGGAAGCTCCGGCTTGCTGCCCTGCAGGCCCCGCAGATAGGTCTCGCCCTGACGGGCCGGGCCGGGTCCGATTTCGCTCATGACAGTCCCCTTGCGAGGGGCAATGGCTAAGCCGTGACGCGGCCGCGCGCAACCGCCTCGCGGGCCGCCGGCCTCGGGCGGAAACCTGCAGGCGTAACTATATTTTTCCCAGGGCCGCCCGACCGATTGACCGGATAACAGGGTTACGCTTCTCTCAGCCATTCGGTGGGAGAGACGACGATGGACTGGCGTACGAACAAGGTTCTGGCGCTGGCCGCCGCTGTTGTTCTGTTGCTGGGTTTCGGGGGCGGTTTTCTGGTCGCCAAGGCGGTTGACGGCGGGGGCCAGCGCGCCACCGTCGACGCTCGCGGCAACCCCATCCCGCAGAAGGGCATGTTCGACGGCTGGCTGTCCGGCTTCGGTCATCCGCGCGCGTCGAACGCGCCGCGCGCGCCGATCCTCAAGCCCGCCGGTTTCGCCGTCTGGCGCCAGCGCATCGAGACGACCGGCCCCAACCCGCGCGCCTGCGTCGAGTTCTCCCGCCCGCTGGATCCGTCCAAGCCCTACGCCGACTACGTCCTGGTCTCGCCCGACCCCGGCACGCCGCCGGCGGTGACGGTCAAGGGCTCGGAGCTGTGCCTGACCGGCCTGGGCTTCTACGACCGCCGCGTCACCTTCCTGAAGGGCCTGCCGGCCCGCGGCGGCGAGGTGCTGCGCGCCAACGCCGACGTCGACTTCGTGTTCGGCGAGAAGCCCCCCTACGTCGGTTTCGCCGGCGACGGCGTGATCCTGCCGCGCCAGGATTCCGATGGCGTCGGCATCGAGACGGTCAACGTCCAGAAGATCAACATCGAGGTCTGGCGCGTCCCGGACCGCAACCTGGTCCGCAAGTCGATCTCCGCGCCGGACGCCACGGGCGAAGACGAGTACGCCGGCGACTGGGGCGAGGACGCCGTCGGCGACGACGGCCGCCGCGTCTGGAAGGGCGAGGTCGCCGTGCGCGGCCAGGCCGGCCAGCGCACCACCACCGTCTTCCCGCTGGGCGCCGTGCTGCGCGACATGCGTCCCGGCGCCTATGTCATCAAGGTGCGCGACGGCACCGGCGGCCGCGACCTCGGCGACCCCGATTCCGACGAGAACCAGCCGGCCCAGGCGCGCCGCTGGATCCTGTTCACCGACATGGCGCTGGTTTCCTACACCGGCGCCGACGGCCTGGACGTCACCGTCCGCTCGCTGAAGTCCGCCAAGCCGATGGCCGGCGTGCGCGTGGCCCTGGTGGCCCGTGACGGCGATGACCTGGCCACCGCCATTTCCGACAGCCAGGGCCATGTCCGTTTCGCCCGTGCGCTGCTCGACGGCGAAGGTCCGGCAGACGCCAAGATGGTCATGGCCTACGGCCCGGGCCAGGACTTCACCACCATGGACATCGAACGTCCGCCGGTGGACCTGTCCAACCAGGGTATCGGCGGCCGTCAGGCCGAGGGAGAGGCCATCACGGCCGGCCGCGCGGCGGCCGGGATCATGGACAGCTATGTCTATGTCGATCGCGGGGTCTATCGCCCCGGCGAGACCGTGCGGCTGGTCGCCCTGCTGCGCGACAACCAGGCCCGCGCGGTCACCAACCGCTCCGGCTTCCTCATCATCAAGCGTCCCTCGGGCGTGGAGGCCTTCCGCTATCGCTTCGACAAGCCCGCCCAGGGCTACGCCGCCGCCAACATCGTGCTCCCGGCCTCGGCGCCGCGCGGCCGCTGGACGGCGATCGTCCAGGCCGACGGGGTGGATGAACCGGTCGGCAAGGTCACCTTCGGGGTCGAGGACTTCGCGCCTCAGCGCCTGGCGGTCGAGATCGCCCGCGCGGCGTCCGCCACCCCCATCCGCGCCGACGAGAGCCGGCCGGTCGCTGTCGACGCCCGCTTCCTCTACGGCGCGCCCGGCTCGGGCCTGCAGGTGCAGGGCGAGGCGCGGGTGAAGGTCGACTACGACCCCTTCCCCCGCTTCAAGGACTACCGCTGGGGCGACGAGCAGACCCCCTTCGAGGAGAAGCTCGTCACCCTGGCCGAGACCGTCACCGACGGCGACGGCCACGCCACCCTGGTGTTCAACTCGGCCGAGGCGGCGGACTCGCCCCAGCCTCTGAAGGCGCTGTTCACCGCCTCGGTGTTCGAACCGGGCGGCCGTCCGGTCGCCGAGGGAACCGAGATCAAGATCCACCGCCGCCCGCTGTTCCTGGGCGTGAAGGTCGATCCGGGCAACGATTCCGGCCGCCAGGACCCGACCGTCGGCTTCGACATCATCGGGGTGGACGCTAACGGCGCGCGCATCGCCGCGCCCGGGGTCAACTGGACCATCATTTCCGAGAACTGGGACTACGACTGGTTCCAGCAGGACGGCCGCTGGCAATGGCGGCGGTCTTCGCGTGACGCCGTCGTCGCGCGCGGCGAGGTGAACGTCGGCGCCGGCGGTCCGGCCAAGCTGGCCCGGCGCCTGGGCTGGGGAGACTACCGCCTCGTGCTCGAGGACCCGAAGACCGGGGCCAGGACCGTCATCCGCTTCGCCGCGGGCTGGGGTGCGCCGGCCAAGGACGCCGAGGCGCCCGATTTCGTGCGTGTCTCCGCCGGATCGGCCCACTACGCCCAGGGCGACACCATCGAGGTGACGATCAAGGGCCCTTACGCCGGTGAGGCCCAGATCGCGGTCGCCACCGACCGGGTTCTGGCGCTGCGCAACATCAGCGTGCCCGCCGGCGGGACGACCGTGCGCATCAAGTCCGACCCGTCCTGGGGCGGCGGGGCCTACGTCATGGTCTCGCTGGTCCAGCCGCGAAACCCCGTGACCACGCCCAAGCCCCGCCGGGCCGTGGGGCTGGTCTATGTGCCCCTCGATCCCAAGGGACGAAAGCTCGGCATCGATATCGGCACGCCCGAGCAGGTGCGCGGGCGAGAGCAGCTGGTCGTGCCGGTCCAGATCAACGGCCTGCCGTTCGGGCGCCGCGCCCGGGTGACCATTTCGGCGGTCGACCAGGGCATCCTGAACCTGACCAAGTTCGACTCCCCCGATCCGGTGAAGTGGTACTTCGGCAAGCGTGCGCTGGGCGTCGACTATCGTGACGACTACGGCCGCCTGCTCGATCCCAACCTGGGCGCGCCCGCCGCCCTCAACTACGGCGCCGACGAGATCGGCGGCGAGGGGCTGACGGTCACGCCGATCAAGTCCGTGGCCCTGTGGTCCGGCGTGGTCGAGACGGGCCTGGACGGCAAGGCGCGCATCGTCCTGCCGGCGCCCGACTTCAACGGCGAGATGCGGATCATGGCGGTGGCCTGGACCGAGGACGCCGTCGGCGCGCAATCCGAAAAGGTCGTGGTGCGCGAACCCGTGGTCGCCGACCTGGCCCTGCCGCGCTTCCTGGCGCCGGGCGACCAGGCCTTCGCGACACTTGAACTGCACAACCTCGAGGGCAAGCCCGGCGGCTACACCGCCGCAGTTGCCGGCGAGGGCGGGATCGCGTCCACCTTCCGCAAGCTGTTCCAGCTGGTGGTCGGTCAGCGCATCGCCGAACGCCTGCCCATCAGCGCGCCCGCGCGCGCCGGCATCGGCAAGGTGAACTTCACGCTGAACGGCCCGGGCTTCAACCAGACCCGCTCCTACGGTCTGCAGACCCGCGTCGGCTGGGGACCCGAGACCCGGGTGACCAATGAGCTGCAAAGGCCGGGCACGGCCTGGACCCCGCCGGCGTCGCTGCTGAGCGGCTTCCAGCCCGGTTCGGCCAGTCTCCACGTCAGCTACTCGCCGTTCCGCGGCTTCGACCCGGCGCCCATCGCCGCGGCCTTGTCGCGCTATCCCTACGGCTGCACCGAGCAGCTCGTTTCGGGCGCCTATCCGTGGCTCTACGTTTCCACTGGGACTGCGAACCAGCGGTCGGTGCGCCGCGCCCACCCGTTGCTTTCCCAGGCGGTCGGGCGGCTGCTGGATCGCCAGGCGGCGGACGGCGCCTTCGGCCTCTGGCGCGTCGGCGACGGCGAGGCGGACGCCTGGCTGGGCGCCTACGCCACAGACTTCCTGATCGAGGCTCGCGCCCACGGCGCCCCGGTGCCGCAGTCCGCGCTCGACAAGGCGCTGAACGCCATGCGCCTGATCTCGCGTCCGGACGGCTGGGCCTCGGTCGGCTACCGGACCGAGTATCCGGAGTGGTGGGCGGGCGACAAGGACAAGTCCAAGGCCGCCACCGAGCGCATGCGCTCCCAGGCTTCAGCCTACGCGCTCTACGTCCTGGCCAAGGGCGGCAAGGGCGACCTGGCCCGCCTGCGCTGGTGGCACGACGTGCAGTTCCGCACCGAGAAGTCGCCGCTGGCCCGCGCCCAGATCGGGGCGGCGCTGGCCATGATGGGCGACCGCGCCCGGGCCCACTCGGCCTTCCGCCAGGCGGTCGAGACCCTGGGCTACCGCGAGGAGACCAGCTGGTACCAGTCGCCGCTCCGCGACCTGTCCGGAGTCATCGCGCTGGCCTACGAGGCCGGCGAGACCAACCTCGCCCGCGCCCTGCAGAAGCGTCTCGAGGACTCGGTGCGCGATCCGGACCAGCTCAACACCCAGGAACAGGCGCGCCTGCTGCAGGCCGCCCACTGGATGCTGCGCGCGGCCGGGACCATCCGCATCGACGCCACCGGCGCGACCCTGCTGGCCGATTCCGGCGGCGCGCGCCGCTGGGGCGTCGGCCAGCTGGCGGACGCCCGCTTCACCAACCGCGGCAGCGGGGCGCTGTGGCGGACCGTCACCGTGCTGGGGTCGCCCGCGGCCCAGCCGGGCTCGGCGTCGAACGGCCTGACGGTGCAGAAGTCGTTCTTCACCATGCAGGGCGGGATGGTGAACCCCGCCACCCTGCAGCAGGGCGACCGCATGGTCATCCGGGTGTCGGGGCGGTCCAACCAGGGCCGGACCACGCCGCTGGTGATCGACGACGCCCTGCCGGCCGGGTTCGAGATCGAGACCGTGCTGAGCCCCGAGGACGCCAAGGACGGGCCGTTCAAGTTCCTGGGCGAGCTGTCGCAGACCGACGCCCAGGAGATGCGCGACGACCGCTATGTCGCGGCCTTCGACCTGGCGGGCGGTCAGCCCTATGCGGTGGCCTATGTGGTGCGGGCGGTGACGCCGGGCAGCTTCTACCTGCCCGGACCCGAGGCGCGCGACATGTACCGGCCGGGCGTCTTCGCCCGGACCACGGGCGGCCGCACCACGATCGCGGCGGGGAATTGACGACGGCGTGAACGACTTGTGTGGGCGTGTGCCTTCTCCCCTTGCGGGAGAAGGTGGGTCTCGAAGAGACCCGGATGAGGGGTGCTGACGCATGGCTGGCAAGCGTCGCGCCGACACCCCTCACCCGACCAGGCAAGCCGGCCCACCCTCTCCCTCAAGGGGAGAGGGGAGGCTTCTGCGCAGACTTCGCGACAGCTCGATCCTTGTGCGCAGGATAACCTTCGCCGCCGGCGGCCTGCTGGCCTGTCAGGTGCTGCTGGCGGCGGTCGACCTCGCCCTGCCGCCGGACATGGGCCGGGCCGAGCGGTCCTCGCCCGTGGCGCTGGACCGGCACGGCGCCTGGCTGCGCGCCCTGCCGGTGGAGAACGGCCGCTGGCGGATCCGGGCCGACCTGGCGCGCACCGACCGGACGTTCCTGAAGCGGCTCGTCGCGGTCGAGGACGAGCGGTTCTACTGGCACTTCGGGGTCGACCCGGTCTCGATGATCCGCGCGCTGGTCGGCAATGCGCGGGCCGGCGAGATCACCTCGGGCGGCTCGACCATCACCATGCAGACGGTGCGCCTGCTGGAGCCGCGGCCCCGCAACCTCGGCTCCAAGCTCATCGAGATCATCCGCGCCGCCCAGCTGGAGGCGCGCCTCAGCAAGCGCGAGATCCTGGCGCTGTACCTGACGCTGGCCCCCTACGGCGGCAATCTGGAAGGGGTGCGGGCGGCCTCCCTCAGCTGGTTCGGCCATGAGCCGGAAAGCCTGACCACCGGCGAGCAGGCGCTGCTCATCGCCTTGCCGCAGTCGCCCGAGTCCCGCCGCCCGGACCGCCGCCCGAAGATCGCCGCCGCCGCCCGCGATGCGGTGCTGGAACGCATGCGGCGAGCCGGCCTGATCGATGACTTCATCGTCGCCGAGGCCTCCAGCGAGCCGCTACCGACCGCGCGCGCAGCGTTCCCGCGCCTGGCCTGGCACGCGGCCGGAAGGCTGGCCGCAGCCGCGCCCCTGAGCCAGGCCACGGTGCACACCACCCTCGACGCCGGCCTGCAGGCGCGGCTGGAGGAGTTCGCCCGCGACGCCGCCCGCACCCAGGGACCGGAATCGACCGTGGCCATCGTGGTGGTTGACCTGAAGACGCGCGGCGTACTGGCCTCGGTGGGCTCCGGCGGGCTGGACCGGCCGGGCGGCTGGGTGGACATGACGCGGGCGCTGCGCTCGCCCGGGTCGGCGCTGAAGCCCTTTGTCTACGCCATGGCCTTCGATCAGGGCATCGCCGCGCCCGACACCCTGGTGCAGGACGCCGCCATGCGCTTCGGCGACTACCAGCCGGAGAACTTCGACCACATGTTCCACGGGCAGGTGACGGCCCGCGAGGCGTTGATGCACTCGCTGAACGTGCCGGCGGTGGCCATGCTGGCCCGCATCGGGCCGGAGGCCTTCGCCGCGCGGCTGGAATCGACGGGGATTCGGCTGGTGCGCCCGCGCATCCGCGACCGGGCCGCGGGCCTGGCGCTGGCGCTGGGCGGGGCGGGGATCACGATCCAGGATCTGGCGGTGCTCTATGCGGCGCTGGGGGACGAAGGGTTGGCCAAGCCGCTGGCCTGGACCCTGGCGGAGGCCGAGAAGCGCCAGCGCGCGCACGGGGTGCGGCTGGTGCGCGCCGAGGCGGCGTCGCAGGTGCTCGACATCCTGCGCGACACCCCGCCGCCGCGGGGCCGCGCGCCGGGCGCCCTGATGTCGCGCGGGCCGCGCATCGCCTGGAAGACCGGCACCTCCTACGGTTTTCGCGACGCGCTGGCGGCGGGCGTCGGCGGGGGCAAGGTGGTGGTCGTCTGGACCGGCCGCGCCGACGGCGGGGCCCGGGGCGGCCTGACCGGGCGCGATGCGGCCGCGCCCATGCTGTTCGATGTCTTCGACGTGTTGGATGCGCCGACCCGGGCGCCCCCGCCGGTGGCCCCGCGCGGCGCGCCCTCGGCGCTCACCACTCTGCGAGACCAGGCTGAAGGGCCGGTGATGATCTTCCCGCCCGATGGCGCCGTGGTGCAGGTCGAGGCCGCCGGGGACGCCAGTCGCGGCCTGGTGCTGGCCGCCCGCGGCGAGAACCTGACCTGGTACGTCGACGGCCTGCCGCTGGAGGCCGATCCGATCTCGGGCCGGGTGGTGTGGCGACCGCGCACGCCTGGCTTCTATCGCCTGGCGGTAGTCGACGCCCAGGGCCGCGAGGCGTCGTCGAAGGTACGGGTGCGGACGCCCTAGTCCGGGATGTTGTCGAGATCCCTGCCCTTGGTCTCGGGCAGGAACAGGACCGCCACGATGATGGCCAGCAGGGTGAAGCCCACCGGGTACCAGAGCCCGAAGTAGATATCGCCCGAGCCCGCCATCATGGCGAAGGCCGCCGCCGGCAGGAAGCCGCCGACCCAGCCGGTGCCGATGTTGTAGGGCACGCCCATGCCGGTGTAGCGCACCCGCGTCGGAAACAGCTCGACCAGGGCCGAGGCCTGCGGCCCGTAGAGCGCCGTGGCGGCGACGACGAAGACCAGCATGATGGCGAACAGGGTCTTCATGTCGGTCTGGGCTGGGTCGGCCTTCTCTGGATAGCCGTGGGCGCGCAGGGCGGCCGAGACCTCGGCCTCGACCGAGGTCCTGAGCGCCTTCAGCGCGTCCTTGTCCAGGCCCCGTCCGTCGCGTGAGGCGATGGTCTGGTCGCCGACGGTGACCGTGGCGATCGAGCCCGCCGGGCCGGCGCGGTTCTCGTAGGAGACGCCGGCGTTGGTCAGGTAGCCCTTGGCGATGTCGCAGGAGGAGGCGAAGGTCGCCTTGCCGACGGGGTCGAACTGCAGGGAGCAACTGGCCGGATCGGCGGTCACCACCACCGGGGCGGCGCGCTGGGCATCGGCCAGGGCGGGATTGCCGGCGCGGGTCATGTAGTGGAAGGCCGAGGTGCCGAAGCTGGGCACGAAGGCGGCGGCGGCCAGGATCATGCCGAACAGCATCACCGGCTTGCGTCCGATCTTGTCCGAGAGCCAGCCGAAGAAGACGTAGAGGAAGGCCGAGACGGCGGTCGAGCCGACCATCAGCTGCAGCACCACGCTGTCGTCCAGCTTGATGATCTTCTGCATGAAGAACTGGCTGTAGAAGAAGGCGCAGTACCAGACCGCGCCCTGGGCGATCATGACCCCGAACAGGACCAGCAGCACCTTCCTGAGGTTTACCCACTTGAAGAAGGTCTCGCTGACCGGCGCGCGGGGGTGGTGGGCGCTCTCCTCCTCCATCTTCCTGAAGGCGGGGCTCTCGCCCAGCTTCATGCGGATCCATAGCGAGATCAGCAGCAGGAGCGACGACAGCACGAACGGAATGCGCCAGCCCCAGCCGTCCTCGAAGGCCTCCTTGCCCATGATCTCGCGGCAGGCCCAGATGACCAGCAGGGCGCCGATCAGGCCGAGCGCGGCGGACGTCTGGATGAAGCTGGTCATCAGGCCGCGCTTCTTCGCCGGGGCGTGTTCGGCGACGTAGATGGCGGCCCCGCCGTACTCTCCGCCCAGCGCGAAGCCCTGGATCATGCGCAGGATGATCAGACCGATGGGCGCCGCCATGCCTATGGCGTTGTAGTCGGGCAGGAGGCCGATCCCCACGGTGGCCAGGCCCATGGCGGTGATGGTCACCAGGAAGGCGCCCTTGCGCCCCTTCATGTCGCCGAAGACGCCGAACACCAGGGCCCCCAGCGGGCGCACGAAGAAGCCGACCGCGAAAGTCGCCAGCGCCAGAATGAAGCCGGTCGCCTCGCTGACCCCGGCATAGAAGTGCTTGGCGATGATGGTGGCGAGCGATCCGAAGACGAAGAAGTCGTACCATTCGAAGGCCGTGCCGGCGGCCGAGGCCGCGACGACGGTCGTCAGGCCGGGTTCCTTGTCGGCCGCCTTGCCCTGATCGCTCATGGTTTCCCCCGTTTTCCGCAAGGGTCTACCACGCCGCCCGGGCTTGGCAATCGGGCAAGCCAAAGGCCCCGCAGCAGGGCCGCGGGGCCTTCGAAAGTCCGGGTCGTGGGCCTAGTTGTGCGGCGTCGCCTCGGTGGCGACGTCGGAGACGGCGTCGCCGGTGGCGGAGACGTCTTCACCAACGCCCCGCATGGTGTTGCAGGCGGCGGTGGTGAGCGCGGCGGCGGCGGCGAGAATGACGAAAAACGTACGCATTGGGATTTTGCCTCCAGTTGTACGACCCAAACGATCAGGCCGCCTCGGAGTTCCCGTTCTCCACGGCCTCTTGCGCGCTGAGATCCGGCGTCGGGAAGGTGAGGCGCGCGACAAGGCCGCCGTTCGGCCCCTTCACCACCTCGGAGTGGCCCCTCAGCTGGCGCGCGAAGGCCGTCATCAGCGTGCGGCCAACGCCGCCGCGCACGTCATCCTGCTCCATCAGGATGCCGGGCCCGTCGTCCTCGACTTCCAGGGTCGTGTCGGCCTCGGCCACCTTGAAGCGAACCCTCAGTGTGCCGCCCCGGTCGTTGAAGGCGTGTTTCTGGGCGTTGGTGATGGCCTCGACGGCCCAGAGCGCCAGGGGCGCCAGCTTGTCCGGGTCAATGACCAGGTCATCCACATCCAGCTCGGTGCGCACCAGCGGCCCCCGGCCCAGGTCCCCCTGCAGCAGCTGGGCGATGAGCTCTTCGAGGAATTGGCGCACGTCGGCGCGGCGCAGGTCAGGGCTCTGGTAGAGCGCCCGGTAGATGAGGGCCAGGGCGGTTATCCGCTGGCGCGTGTCGCTCATCGCCGCCCGGGCGGCCGGATCGGTCAGAGACCGCTGCTGCATGTTGAGCAGGCTGGAGATGACCTGCAGGTTGTTCTTCACCCGGTGGTGGATCTCGCGCATCAGCGCGTCCTTGTGGGCGATGCTCTCGTGCAGGGAGTGGTCGCGCGCGTCGATGGCGTCGGCCATCTGGTCGAGCGTGATGGCCAGGGTGCGGATCTCAAGCGGGGCATTGCGCGCCTGCACCGGACGGACGGTGAAACGGCCCTTGGCGTAGACCCGCGCGATCCGGTCCAGATAGCCCAGCCAGCGGATCACCACCCGCTCGGTCACCACCAGCACCGCGACGACCGCGAACAACCAGGCCAGGATGGGCAGGATCAGGCTGACGAACGGGTTCAGTCGCGCCCAGCTGAACAGGCCCTGGGCCGGCGCGGACAGCAACACGAAGACGTCCTGGCCTACCAGCGGCGCGCCGGCATAGACGTGCGTCCGGCCGGACGTGTCACGCCCGTAGAAGAGCGCCGATCCATCGTCGTCGGCCTGGGCGGTCCAGTGCCGAGGCACGCCGCGGAAAGCTTCCATATCCGTTGCGGTCAGGATCGAGCCGGAGGCGTCGATGATCGCGACCTCTGAATTGTCCGGCATGTCCCTGTCGCCGGCCACCGGGCGCAGGGCTGACAGGGGAATGACCGCCAGGAAGGCGCCGTCAAAGGCCCCGTTCGCCCGCTCCGAGCGAATGGCGGCGATGAGCGCGGGCTCGGGACCGAACACGCCGCTGGGCGCGCGGGTGACGGTCAGGCCGGCGCCGTCCTTCAGACGATCGAACCAATCCCCGGCCGCCCCGACCCGGCTATAGGCCACCGGCGCGCTGGAGCAGAGAAGCTTGCCGTTCGCACCGAAGCGCACCAGCGCATCCAGTCCGGCGACGCGTCCGGCGAGGCCGCCGAGGCGATCCTGACAGGTGGGACCGGTCGATTCCGGCCCCAGGGCGTCGAGCAGCACCACCGCGCCGTCGATGCGCGCGCGAGCGCTGGCCGCGCTGCGCTCGGCGCCCAGCAGCAGGTCCGATCGCTGGTGCTGGGCCTCCCGCTTGAACGCTTCAGCCGACTGGAGTCCGCTCAGCGCCAGCACCGGCAAGAGAGCCAGCGACAGCGCCATGAACAGGCGGAATCGAATGGTCTGGAGCCTGCGTCCGCGCGCCGGTCGCGGTCCGAGCAGCCTCACGGCCGGATCACCTCGCGCCGCTTAGACGGTCCGCATCGGCGAGGATCGAGCCCATCGCCTCCCCGGCCGGGGTTCCGTCGCGCTCATAGGCGCCGGCTTCCAGCGAGGCCTGCACGGCCCGCCGGGCGCGACTGACTCGCGATTTCACAGTGCCCACGGCGCACCCGCAGATTTCGGCGGCTTCCTCGTAGGCAAATCCGCCGGCGCCGACCAGGACCAGGGCTTCCCGCTGTTCGTCGGGCAGGGTCTTCAGCGCCTGGCGCAGTTCGTCCAGGGCGAGTGGGGCGGACGGGTCGTCGATGGCCATCAGGGTGCGTTCGGCGGCCTCCTGATCGAGTTGGGTCTGGCGCCAGGACCGGCGCTTCTCCGAGTAGAACTGGTTGCGCAGGATCATGAAGGTCCAGGCCTTCATGTTGGTGCCCATCTGGTAGCTGGCCCGCGCGTCCCAGGCCTTCAGCATCGCGTCCTGGGCCAGGTCGTCGGCCGCGGTGGCGTTGCCGCACAGCGTGCGCGCAAAGGCGCGCAGGTGCGGGATCAGGGTCACCAGCTCCTTGCGGAAGCGTTCGTCGTCTGTGGAGGCCTGGCCTGCCATCAGGACCCGCCCTTCGACTTGTCGTCGGCGCGGCGGAGGATGTCGAGGAAGTCGTCAGGCACTGGTTCGTTCACCACCTGATCGAACATCTGGCGCAGCTTCACGCCGATGGCCTGCTGCCGAAGCCGAGCCTCGTCGAGCGCCTGATCGTCTCGCTCCGGCGCGGGGCGTGGGGATTCGCTGTGATCAATCATGACTTTACGGCGCATGGGACGCGCGCCGTCTTTCCGAAAGCGTGTGATTTCATAATATTACGCGCCGCCCCCTGGCTTGCTTGACCCGCGACTAACGCAGTCCCCGTCCTTACGGTTCCCCGGCAAGCCAAAATAAAGTGAAGCTTGCCCGGATTCGAGCGGAACCATAACGCTCTGACCTCATTATGATGTTCGGCAGGGGCGCGCACGCGCATGCGCCCCGCCATGATTTTTAGTCAGCACTGCAACTTGCGTGTCGGGGAAATGAACATGGGTCTTCTGGCCAGACTGGCGCCGCATCTGCCTTACGTCCGCCGCTATGCGCGGGCGCTCACCGGTGATCAGAAAACCGGCGACAACTACGTCCGCGTGGCGCTGGAGGCCCTGGCCGCCGGCGAGCGCAGCCTGGACGAGGGCCTTTCGCCGCGGGTGTCGCTCTACCACGTGTTCCACGCCATCTGGTGCTCCACCGGCGCCCAGCTGGAAAGCGAAGACACTGGGCTCGGCGCCCCCGACGAGGCGGCCCGCCGCTTGATGCGGATCGCCCCCCGGTCGCGCCAGGCCTTCCTGCTCACCGCGCTTGAGGGCTTCACCCCCTCTGAGGCCGCCCAGATCCTCGGCGGCGACGTCACCGAAGTCGAGCAGCTGATCGGCGAGGCCCAGGCCGAAATCGATGCCGAACTGGCGACCGACGTGCTGATCATCGAGGACGAACCGGTCATCGCCTCCGATATCGAGGCCCTGGTCCGCGAGCTCGGCCACACGGTCATCGATGTGGCCGCCACCCACAACGAGGCCATCGACTCGGTCGCGCGCAAGCGGCCCGGCCTTGTGCTGGCGGATATCCAGCTGGCCGACGGCTCCTCGGGCATCGACGCGGTGAAGGACATCCTGACCAAGTTCGACGTGCCGGTGATCTTCATCACGGCCTTCCCCGAGCGCCTGCTGACCGGCGAGCGTCCCGAGCCGACCTTCTTGATCACCAAGCCCTTCCAGCCCGAAACGGTGAAGGCGGCGATCGGCCAGGCGCTCTTCTTCCACCCGGTCCGCACCCGCGAAGCGGCCTAGCGACCCTGAACGGCCCCGACCCTTGGTCCTCCGGCTCTCGTGAGCCGGAGGACTTTCTTTTGCGCGCTAGGAGCCGGACCGCTGCCGGATCGGCGGATCGGCCGGGGTGTTGAAGTCAGACGCCTCGGCGGCCTGGGCCTGCGGACTGTCCTCGGTGGCGGCGAACGGGCCCATGTGCAGGCCCCACACGACCAGGAAGGCGGCGACCACCAGGACCAGGGAGGTGGCCAGGATCCAGACGACGTGGGTGCCACGGCGGCCCTGACGCACGTACTGGGCCTCGACGGGCCGGCCTTCATGCACGGCGTCGGCGGCCTGGGAATGGGGATCGAGAGCCTGGGTCATCGCTTTTCTCCTCTTCGTGCGAAGAGGGGAACGAACGTGGGGCGGGGCCGTTCCCGCCGAACCCTTGTGGAACAAGGGGTTCGCGCCGACAGAAAAAAATTGCGACTTTTCCGGAACCCATGCGCCCGGCTGCCGTTTACATGATGCGGAGGCGGTGACGCCCCCCCCGACTTGAGACTGGCCTAGCCAGTCTACCGTCTCCGCACCTTATTCTCGATGATGCGACTTCGGCGGGCTCCCCAGGGAGCCCGCCTTTTCGTTGTTCGCGTGGGCTGTCAGCGCGGCGTGACGGTCAGGAACACTTCCGCGCGGCGACGGACGGGGTCGTCCTGGCCCTGGGCCGTCGTGGCCCCGGCTTCGCCGTTTGCGTCGATTTCGAAGGACGGCGCGGGAAGGCCCTGTTGCCGAAGGGCGCCGGCCACGGCGACGGCGCGTTGCTGCGACAGGGTCAGGTTGGCCTGGGAGCCGCCGGTGGCGTCGGAAAGCCCCACCACCCTGGCCCGGGTGATGTTGCAGTCCCTGAGCGCGCGCCCGGTCTCCTGGATCAATTGTCCGGCCGGCCGGGTGAGGCGATTGGAATTCTCGCTGAAATAGACCGTGAACTGGGTGTCCACACAGGCGCTTTCGGTGCGGACCAGGTCTGAACGCGTCCGCACCAGGTGTCCGCACCCGGCCGCCGACACGCCGAAACCCACCACCACGACCGCCAGAACCGCTACCGCCGACTTGCTCATCGCACCCTCCATGGCAAAGCTTGCTTGCCCCCTGATAGCGCGTGGCGGCGAATTTTGTTCATTTTCTGTGGAACCCGCATTCGCGTGACGGGCGAGAGCGCTGGAAAGCCCTGTGGCTTTCGGGACCTATGCCAATCCTTAACCGTGCGTTAATCTTGATGATGAGTACGGGACCGGCGCTCGCCCTGGAGGTGGGGCGGCCGGCAGGGGTTCAAGGAGAGGGTCACCATGCGTTTTCCACAAGCGGCGCACATGCCGGACGACGGCCACGGACACGGCCACGGCCATGACGATCACGGCCACAGCGCGCCTGCAGCCGCCACCAGCTCAAGCGCCGTGGATGCGCCGGTCTGGGCGCGTCGCCAAGGCCGCAGCGGCGGGGGCGCCGGCATTTTCGGCATCCTGTTCTTCCTCCTGGCCATCTTCGGCATCCTGTCGATCGCGCTAGCGGTCATGGACAAGTCGTTCGCCGCGGGCGGCGCCCGTATCGATGGCTGGATCAAGCCGGCCGTTGACCAGATCGCCAAGATGACCGGCAAGGCCGGCGCCAAGGCCGAGGACGCCGCCGGTGACGCCGCCGCCGCCGCGGGCGACGCGGCCGAAGCCGCCGGCGACGCCGCGGAATCTGCCGGCGACGCCGCCCAGGAAGCCACGGCCCCGGCCGCCGCGCCTGCCGCTCCGGCCAAGAAATAGGGCTTCGGCCGGCCTTTTTGGCCGTCTGCAAGCTTGACAGGAACCGGCGCCCCGCGCGCACGTTCGGTCGTGATGACTGATGCGGGCGGGGCCCTTCCAACCTTGAAACTGACGCCGCACGCGCGACTCGAGCGCGTGGAGGTCGTCATCAATCCTGCGTCCGGCGGCGTGGGCCCGACGGCTGCGGCCGAATGTGAGGCCCTGTGCAAGGCCTTCGACGGCGCCGACTGGAACCTGGTCGAGGTCCAGCCCGGCGGTGTGGACAAGGCCGTCCAGGACGCCGTGGACGCCAAGCCCGACCTTGTGATCATCCTGGCCGGCGACGGCACGGCTCGCGCCGCCGCCACCCTGGCCGGTCCGCACGGCCCCATGGTCGCGCCGCTGCCCGGCGGCACCATGAACATGCTGCCCAAGGCCCTCTACGGGACCGCCGACTGGAAGGCGGCCCTGAACCTCGCCCTGACGGAGGGCGTCGAGCGCCCGGTAGCGGGCGGCGAGGTCGACGGCATCAGCTTCTTCTGCGCCGCCATCCTGGGCGCGCCCGCCCTGTGGGCCCCGGCGCGGGAGGCCGTTCGCTCCGGCGCTCCCCGTCTGGCCTGGCTCTACGCCAAGCGGGCGCTGCGCCGCGCCTTCGCCGGCCATATCCGTTTCCAGCTCGACAACGGGGTGGTCTGCAAGGGCGAGGCGCTGGCGCTCATCACCCCCCTGATCTCCCGGGCGCTGGAAACCCCGTCGGGCCTGGAATCGGCGGTGATGAACCTGTCGGGCGCCAGCGAGGCCTTCCGTCTGGCGGCCACCGCGCTGTTCTCGGACTGGCGCAGCGACCCGTCTGTCGAGACCAAGGTGGTGCGCCACGCCGTCGCCTGGGCCCACCACGAGATGCCGGCCATCCTCGACGGGGAGAGCGTCCACCTGGGCAAGCGCGCGACCGTGACCTTCGTCCCCTGCGCGTTCCGCACCCTGGCGCCGAAGGTCGCCAACTCCGCCATTTCCCTCGCCCCTGAGGCCCAGGGCTGATGGGTCGAATCTTTCACTTCTCGGACGTCCACTTCGGGGCCGAACACAAGGCCGCGGTCGCCGCGGCCCTGGCCCATGCCCATGCCAATGAGCGCGATCTGGTCCTGATCACTGGCGACATCACGCAGCAGGGCTACCGCCGGGAGTTCGCCGCCGCGGCAGAGTGGATCGCCGCCATGCCCGAGCCGGTGTTCGTGGTCACCGGCAACCACGACGTGCCCTACTGGGATCCGTTCGCGCGCGTCTTCGCGCCCTGGAAGCGGTTCGAGCACTACGTGGGGGTCCCCGCCTTCGACCACCAGTTCGACGCGCCGGGGCTATCGGTGCGGGGGGTCAACACCGCCCGCGGCTGGCAGATGCGCACCAACTGGTCCAAGGGCGTCATCGACCTCGACCAGACCCGCCGCGCCGCCTACGCCCTGGCCAATGCGCCCGAGGGGGCGCTCAAGATCCTGGCCTGCCACCATCCGCTGATCGAGATGATCGGCGCGCCGATGAGCGGCGAGGTGATCCGTGGTCAAGCGGCGGCGAAGATCTTCACCGATTGCGGCGTGGATCTGATCATGACCGGTCACGTCCATGTCCCGTTCGCCCTGCCGATCACCATGGGCGACAAGTGCTCCTACGGCGTGGGCGCCGGGACCCTCTCCATGCGTGAGCGCGGCATGCCGCCCGGCTTCAACTGCGTCGAATGGGATGACGCCACGGTGACGGTCACCGCGCTGGGCTGGGCCGGGTCGCACTTCGAGTCCCAGAGAACCTGGCATCTGGAGCGGCGGACAACGACGAAAGCCGCGGCGTTGCGAGCCGCGGCTTCCATTCCGTCCTAGGCGACGCGGGCCGCTAGACCCGGGTGCCGCGACCCCTGAACGCGCCCGCGATCAGCGAAACCACGAACAGCACGATAAAGACGAAGAACAGGATCTTGGCGATGTCCATGGACACGCCGGCCACGCCGCCGAAGCCGAGGAAGGCGGCGATCAGCGCGACAATCAAGAAACCCAAGGCCCAGCGAAGCATGTCGTATCTCCTGAAAGTTACGGCCCTGCGGCGGGCCGTTCGGAGATAACAACGTTGGCGGAGGCCCTGCGTTCCGGCCTAGCGACGGCGCTTGGGACCTTCGTCCGAGGGCGCGCCGCTGAGGGCGGCGGCGACGATGGTGGCGAGCGCCGGGTTGCGCAGGAAGATGAAGCCCGCGGCCAGCCCCGCCGCGGTCGCCGCGATGGGGCGCTCCTTGGCGAAGCCGATCAACCGGTGGGTCAGGCTCTCAGGCTCCGGCTCCGGCGCCGAGCGGAACATCGGCTTGCCGAAGGCCAGCAGGCCTACGATGCCGGCCCCGACCGCCATGATCGCGGCGAGCACGAGCGCCGCTCCCCAGTTCGGCAGGACCTGGACAAGGCCGTACCAGGCGGCGCTGCCCAGGGCCGTGACGCAGAGGATCACAGCCGTCGCGATCGCCGCGATGGCTGCGACCTTCGCCGCGATGCGACCTCCGATCAACGGCGGCCGCCCGCCAGCAGCATGCCGATGACCACGCCGATTCCGACGGCGGTCAGGGTCGAGACGATGGGCTTCTCCTGGACGCGCTCGGTGACGTAGCGCTGGGCGGTCTCGAGCTGGTCGGAGGCTTCGTCGTAGTACTCGCGGGCCCGCTCGCGGAATTCGCCGGCGCGTTCGCGCACGGCCTGTTCGGCGCGCAGGGCGAACTCGCGGACGCGGCGTTCTTCTTCGCTCAGGCCGTTGGCGCGGTCAGCGGCGGCTTTGGATTGGGCGGCCATGGTAGCTTCTCCTGGAATTGGGTGCGAAGGCAGCCCCGACGCGTCAACGCGCCGCGACCGCCACCGTTCCGAGACCTCCTACGCCCAAACCGGTTTCAAGTCTCCAAAGATTTCCGTAAGCGCTTACATAAATGACGCAAGGGCATTCCCTCGCCGCGACGCTGGCCTCGGCGCGGACCTGGGCTTATGAGTCGGCCATGAGCCTCCTCCTGCACGGCTACTGGCGCTCCGGGACCTCCTACCGCACCCGCATCGCGCTGAACCTCAAGGGCCTCGACTACGACCAGCTGGGCGTCGACCTGCGCGCCGGCGACCAGCGGTCCGACGCCTTCCTGGCGCTCAATCCTCAAGGCCTGGTCCCCGCCCTCGAACACGACGGCGGTGTGCTGACCCAGAGCCCGGCCATAATCGAATGGCTGGACGAGCGGTGGCCCGAGCCGCCGCTGCTGCCCCGCGATCCCGACGCCCGCGCCACGGTGCGCGCCATGGCGGCGATCATCGGCTGTGACATCCACCCCCTGAACAACCTGCGGGTCCTCAAGGCGATCCGCGAACTGGGCGCCGACGAGCCCGGGACCAATGCCTGGGCGGGCCGCTGGATCGCCGCGGGATTCGACGCGCTGGAGGCGATGATCGCCCGCCACGGCGACGGCTGGGCCCATGGGGCCGCGCCGGGGCTGGTGGAATGCTACCTGATCCCGCAGGTCTATTCGGCGCGCCGCTTTGCCGTCGACCTCTCCCCCTGGCCGCTGATCGGCGCCATAGACCGGCGCGCCGCCGAACACTCCGCCATCGCGGCGGCCCACCCTGACCTGCAGCCGGACGCCGACTGATGCTGGATGAGCTGAAACGCCGCAATCGCGACTGGGCCGCCTCCAAGACCCTGGTCGACCCTGAGTTCTTCGCCCGCCTGGTCAGCCAGCAGGCCCCCGACTACCTCTGGATCGGCTGTTCCGACAGCCGGGTTCCGGCCAACGAGATCGTCGGGCTGGATCCCGGCGAGATGTTCGTCCACCGCAACGTCGCCAACCTGGCCCCGCCCCAGGACGCGAACTACCTCTCGGTGCTGCAGTACGCGCTCGAGGTGCTCGGCATCGAGCATGTGCTGGTGGTGGGGCACTACGGCTGCGGGGGCGTGCGGGCGGCGGTGGAGAGCACCGACCACGGGCTCATCGATCACTGGCTCTCGCCCGTGCGCGAGACCGCCCATGACCACCGCGACGAATTGGCGGCCATCGGCGGGGACGCGCGGCTGGACCGGCTTTGCGAGCTGAACGTGATGCGCCAGGTCCGCAACGTCGCCTCCAACCCCTTCGTCACCAAGGCGTGGAAGGACGGCCGCAAGCTGTGCGTGCACGGCTGGGTCTATTCCCTCGCCGACGGTCTGGTCCACGATCTGAACGTCACGGTCGGCGGGCCGGACGATTTCCAGCGCCACTTCGAAAACCAGCCCTGCTAGGGGTTTGGACAGCTTGAGCGTCCCGAAATCGGACGGCTCAGCGGTTCCTTAAGGTTTACGCCCCACGTTTGGGGAGACCAGGAACCGTCGGAGGCGCGCCATGTCGCGGGCCGCAGCTCAAGTCGCCGCCAAGGCCGCCCCGGGTTCGGGCCGCGTCCGCGCGGCCGCGGTTCCCACCTACGCCGCCGCCCTCAAATCGGCCCGGATGGCCGTGGGCGCGACCATCACCGATCGCAACGGCGTCACGCGCCTTGACCTCTGCAACGCCGAGGGCGCGGTGCTGCTGGGCTGGGCCGACGCCCGGGTCGAGAACGCGGTCGCCGGCATCCGGCCTGACCACCACTGCCAGGCGGAGGCCGCCGAGCGCATCGGCATGCTGCTGCCCTGCGCCGAGGCTGTTGCCTTCCGTTCGCACCTCAATCACGCTCTGGCCGACGCCCTGTCGGCGGCCAAGACCCTGACCGGCCGCGACGGCGCCTTCTTCTGCGACGACGAGACTACCGCCCGCGGCGATGGCGAGGCGGTCACCGCCGCGCTGCAGCGCCACGCCGGGCAGGTCGCCGCCCTGGTCATCCGCCCGATGGAGGCGACCCGCGATTTCCTGGTGACGGCGCGCAAGCTGACCCGCCGCGACGGCGTGCTGCTGATCTTCGACGAAAGCCGCACCGCGCTTCGCGTCCACAAGGGCGGGTCCCAAGGGCTTCACGGGGTGGTCCCCGACATCGCCTTGCTCGGCCCGTCCATCGCCAATGGCCGGCCAATCGCCGCCATCGCCGGCCGCGTCGAGCCCATGCGCTTGCTCAGCGCCAGCGGTGACCGGGTCCCGGGATCGGCGCTCGCCGCCGCCTGCGCCACCCTGGACCGCGTCGCCCGGGACGACGTGCCCGAGACCCTGACCCTGCGCGGGGCCGAGATCGAAGCCGAGGTGTCCGCCCGCCTGGATCGCACCGGCGCGGCTCGCTGGCTGGGCCTTTACGGGGACCCGACCTGGAGCCTGATGGCCGCCAATCCCCGCGCCGGTTTCGACGGTGAGGCGATGGAAGCCGCCCTGGCCCTGGCCCTCTACGAAAAGGGCGTGCTCAGCTTCGGCGCCCATGTCGCCTCCATGGCGCTGAACGAGGCCGCCATGTCGCGCCTGCTGGCCGCCTATGACGCGGTGTTGCCGCCCTTGGTCGAGCGCGCTGCCGCCGGGGACTTCGACCGCCGTCTGCGCAGGAGCGCGCTGGCGCGATGATCCGCACCGCAGACCTTGGACTGGGTGCGGCCCAGTTCGGACTCGACTACGGCGTGTCAAACGCCCGCGGCCGCGTTCCGGAGGACGAGGTCCGCCTCATCCTCGACACCGCCGCGGCCAACCAGGTCGGTTTCGTCGACACCGCTCCGGCCTATGGCGATTCCGAGCGGGTCCTGGGCCAGAGCTGGCCTTTCCCGAGCCCCTTCCGGGTGGTCACCAAGACGGTGGCGATCGGCGAGGGCCTGGACCGGGTCGAGACCCGCGCCCGCCGCTCGCTGGAGAAGATGGGCCTGTCGCGCGGCCACGCCCTGCTGGTGCATTCCGCCGAGGACCTGCTGGGTCCCGACGGTCCGGCGCTATGGGACCGCCTTCAGGGGCTGAAGGACGAGGGCCTGTTCCAGAAGATCGGCGTCTCCTGCTACGGATCGGACGAGCCGGTGCACCTGGCCCGACGTTTCCGGCCGGACCTGATCCAGCTGCCCTGTTCGCTGCTCGACCAGCGCCCGGATCGGGACGGGACCCTGCGGTCGCTCGCGGACCTGGGGGTCGAGATCCACCTGCGCTCGATCTTCCTGCAGGGCCTGCTGTTCCTCGACCGCGACCAGCTGCCCCCGGCCCTCTCCGACGCCGGCCCGCGCCTGTCGCGCATTCGCCGGGCGCTCGCCGAAGCGGGCGCCGATCCGTTGCAGGCGGCGCTGGCCTACGCCCAGACCCGGCCCGGGGCCGCTGCCGTGATCCTGGGCGTAACCTCGGCGGCCGAGCTGCGCGCCATCCTGGCCGCCGCGGCCACGCCCGTGCCCGACCTCGACTGGGCGGCCCTGGCGCTCGATCACCCGGTTGCGCTGGATCCCCGGCGCTGGACCGAGGCGCCGGCGCCCCGGTCCAACGTTACCCGGCTCAGTAGCGCAGCCTGATCCCGGCGTAGGCCGAGCGCCCCGGCTGGCCGTAGCCGGCCGCCTCCTGGTAGTGGGCGTCGGTCAGGTTCTCGATCCGCGCCGTCAGCTTCACCCGCGCTGTCAGGGCATAGCCCGCCGCCAGGTCTACGGTGGCGAAGCCCGGCCGCTCGCCGGTCCCGAACCCGATCACGTCGCGCTGTTCGCTCTCGGCGCGGAGGGTGAGCGCCCCGTCCAGACGCTCGCCCGCCCAGAACAGGCTGACCGACCCGCTGTGCTCGGGCGCGCGCAACAGGCGCAGGCCGGTGGAATTATCGACCGCGTCGGTGAAGGCGTAGCCGGCCTTGACGCTGAACCCCGCCCCCAGGTCCGCCCGCAGGTCGGCCTCGACCCCGTCGGTCGAGGTCGAGGCGATGTTCTCGTAGTGGCCCCCGACGTAGGAAATCTGGTCGCTGACATCGAGGTGGTAGCCGGTGACCGAGGCCTCGAAGCGGCGCCCGGCCGAGCGCCAGCCCAGGGTCGCGTCCCAGCCTTCGGCGGTTTCCGGCGACAGGGCGACCGCGGGCGTGAAGCAGAAATCGCAGACGATCTGGCTGATGGTCGGGGTCTTGAACCCCTGGCCGAACGAGGCGGTGGCGCGCCAGCCCCTGCCCAGGTCGGCCATCAGCGACAGCCGCACGGTCGTCTCGCCGTCGAAGTCTTCGGGCGCGTCATGGCGCAGGCCCAGCGTCGCGCTCAGCCGGTCGTTGGGGCTGAAGCGGCCGACGGCGAACACCGAGGTCGTGGCCAGGGCCGCGTCGGTGAAGCTGGCGTCGCCCCGGATGCGCTCGTGCTCGACCCCGGCCACCAGGCCCCACGCCTCGCCGGCCTGATCATGCTCGGCCGTCCAGCGCCAGACCTGCCGATCGCCGGTGAAGGCGCCCGGGAAGCTGCCGAAGCTCTCGCGCGCGATGTCGTAGAGGCTGACGCTGAGACTGTGGGTCAGGCCCCAGGGACCGTCGATGCGGGCGCGGGCGAAGCCCGACCAGGTCCGCGTCTCCGCCCGGTCGGCGGTGTCGACCAGCACATAGAGCGGCGGCGGGAAGCCGTCGGTCTCGATCCCGGCGGCGCTGTAGCGCAGGCGACCGTCCATTTCGATCGCCGGGGACAGGCGCGCCCGCCCGGCCACGCCCGCCGTCCAGGTCTCGAAGCCGTCCTCCTCGCGGGCGCCGTCGGCCTCGTCGGCCTGGGAGACGCCATCGGTGCGGAAGGCCGAGACAAAGGCCGAAACCGCGTGATCGGGCCCCCGGGCCCCAACCGAGACGAACCCGCGCAGGGTGGCGAACGATCCGCCCTCGACGGTCGCCGACAGCCCCTCGGCCTCGCGGGTGGTGAAGCTGATCACCCCGCCGATGGCGGCCGAGCCCCACAGCGAGCCCTGGGGTCCCGACAGGATCTCGATGCGCTCGACCTGGGCCAGGTCCAGGCTGGAGAAGTCATAGGCCCCCGATGGCGTGGCGGGGTCGTTCATGGGCACGCCGTCGATCAGCACCAGGGTCTTGTCGGTCGAGGCGCCGCGGATCCGCACCGAGGTAAGGCCCCCGAACGCACCTTCGGAATAGAGCCCCAGGCCCGGCACGGTGTTGAGCACGTCAGCGGCGAAGCTCGCCTGCAGCGCCTCGATCTGGTCGGCGGAGATCACCCGCAGGCCCGGCGCGTCGGCGGGGGTGGTGGGCAGGCGGCCGACGGTGATCACCGCCTCCTCGACCTCCGTCGGGTCGTCGGCCAGGGCCGCGCCGGCGGGCAGCAGCATCGCCGCCGTCAGGGCGGCTAACAGGGCGTGGGGGCAGGCTGAAGCCGGTGGTCGAAAGCGCATGGCGCAGGGTCCTTTCGGAATACCCGCGCGGCGCCGCGTGGCGATGAGGATTGAGGCGACAACGCCGGCGCGCCGCCCGGCGGTCGCCTCGACGGAGGACGCCCCGTCGAGACAGGGATCCTCACGCGCCCAAGGTCTGGTCCCGGACCACGGGTCGAGCGACGGCGGCGGCAGGTCTCCTGGCTTCGCGGGTCAACAGCCGTTCGTCCTCGCCTTCCCGGCCCGAAATCCTGGCCAGTGGCGCCGCCCCAAGCGGGGGCGGACGGACGAGGGCCTCGCCGCTCACAGTTGCGGGCACAGCCGCGGATTAGGGGCAGGGCCCCGCACCGCATTCCCATCTTGGCCCCCCGTTAAAGGGGGAACCGCCTGGGCACCGGTATGGCGGAGGGGGAAGGGGGAGGCAAGGGAGCCGGGAGCAGCGCCGCAAACGCGGTCTTCCCCAAAGCAAAAGGGCCCGCACGATGCGCGGGCCCTTCCAACCTCAGTCACTCAAGACGCCTACGCCCCGGCGCTCACCTTCAGCCCGATGGGACACACAACGCCCGTCCCGCCGATGCCGCAGTAGCCGGCCGGGTTCTTGGCCAGGTAGCCCTGGTGGTAGCCCTCGGCGTAGTAGAACTCGGGTGCCTCGGCGATCTCGGTGGTGATCGTGCCCAGGCCGCGCGCCGTCAGCGCCTGCTGGTAGGCGTCGCTGGACGCCTCGGCTGCGGCGCGCTGGGCGTCGTCCACCCAGTAGATGGCCGAGCGGTACTGGGTGCCGTGGTCGCCGCCCTGGCGCATGCCCTGGGTGGGGTCGTGGTTTTCCCAGAAGGCCTTTAGAAGTTGGTCGTAGGTGATGACCTTCGGATCGAAGACGACCTTCACCGCCTCGGTGTGGCCGGTGCGGCCGGTGCAGGCTTCCTCATAGGTCGGGTTGGGGGTGATGCCGCCCTGGTAGCCGACGGCGGTGACCCAGACGCCCGGCAGTTGCCAGAAGATCCGCTCGACCCCCCAGAAACAGCCCATACCGAAATAGGCGGTCTCGAAGCCGTCGGGATAGGGCCCCTTGAGCGGTTGGCCCAGGACGAAGTGGTCGCCGTCGGTGGGGATGGGGGCGTCGCGGCCGGGCAGGGCGGTTTCGCGGGTGGGCAGGTCTTTGGGCTTGCCGAACATGGAGGTCCTCCGGGGGAGCGCGTTGGCACAGGATATGGGGATTTTGCGCGGGCTTGCATCCCGCGCCGTCGACCTCGAATTACGGGCGAATTGGCCCGAAGGTTACATCTGGCCCTCAAGCCGCCTTGCCGCCCCGCGCGCCTTGCTTTATTGCGCCCCGTTCGCGGTCGGAATCCCGGTTCCACCGACGTGCTGGAGAGGTGGCCGAGTGGTCGATGGCGCACGCTTGGAAAGCGTGTATAGGGGAAACTCTATCGTGGGTTCGAATCCCACTCTCTCCGCCACCCACCCGTCGAGATTTTCTCCGGGCTGAGGGCGTCCCAGAAACCCCCCGAAATTCCCGGGACTTCAACCCGGACAACCGCCGTAGCTCCCCGATTGATGTGCGTTTCAACCCCAGTTCTGGGGGCAATATCCCTGCCTGGTCTCCGCCCGTCCCGGATGTAGTGGAGTTTCCCTGCTATCAGGGAATCTACAGGGAAGAGTCGCCAGAAAGGTCGCTTTTCGAGGGGTATCGACCCCCGACGTCCCTCGCAGACCCTTGTCCCGCAAGGGTCCCCGGACCTCTAACCCCCAATACCCTGTTCCAGACGGAACAGGGAATTGTGTTCGGTGGATCAGGGAACGGCCGAAATCAGATCAGGGAAATCCCAGCACTGCGCGCTGGTCGCTCCAAGCCGCCGGCAGGGGTTGGTTGAGGAGCCCATGCAGGGTGAGCCCCCGGGGTTGGCGACCCTCAAGGATCGCGGACTGGATATCGGGGGCCAGGAAGGCTATCCGGATCAGGATCCGGTCGTAGGCGCTCTGGGGGGCTTCACCCATCCCCCCTCGGGGCCCGGACCGCCCCCCGCGCAGAAGGGCATGGGCAGCTTTGAGGCCTGCGATCAGGGTGGGGTCTGGCTTAGCGCAGTCCCTTTTCCCGAAGGGGTCCGAGAGCCAAACGCGCCCCCCCCGGACCTTCAGGCGGATGGGCAGGGTGAAGATCAGGAGTCCCGCGTCATCCGCCAGCCTAAGGGTCTCCCCCGACTGCAGGTTGGGACGCAGCATCTCCAGGGCAGCTTCGCGTCCCGGACCCTTGCGGGACAACGCTTCCCGCTTGATCAGCAGGGTGATTTGCTGGGGCAGGATATCGACCCGCCCGATCAGTCTCGCAATCGTCCCGGACGCTTGTCCCGTAAGCCTCTGGAGACTTGCGATGACCAGATCCTCGATGGCGTCGGAAGGGACCCTCCGGATCGTCTCAGGGTCAGGGGGGAGGGGTTCACCCCTCAGGAGGGAGGTGCTGACGTAGTATCGATAGATCTTGCTGGGACCCTTGCGGGTGAAGCAGGGGGACATCGGTTGACCCCTGTCATCAAACAGGAGTCCCTTGAGGATCATGGGTCTGACGGTGGTCGTGCGTCCCTTTCGCTCCCGGGTCCTGTCGCGAATTCCCTGCTGCACCCGTTCGAACGTATCTGGGTCGATGATGGGGGGATGGGCACCCGGGTAGCTGAGGGTCTTGTGGGGGATGTGACCCAAGTAGACCCGGTTCTTCAGGAGGTGGAACAGGGCGCCCCTGCTGAAGGTGGCGCCCCCCATTTGTCGGCCGCGGGTCGACGTCCAGGACTTGGATCGAATACCCCGCTCCTCAAGCCAGGCCCTCAAGGCGTGGACCGACCCCATGATCAGGTACTGATCGAAGATGAGCCGGACGGTCTCCGCCTCGGCGGGATTGATGACCAGAGCCCGGGTCTGCGGATCGTTCGGAGGGTCGTAGCCGAGGGGTAGGTTGCCCCCCATCCACATGCCTCTCGCCTTGGAGGCTGCGATCTTGTCGCGGATCCGCTCTCCGGTGACCTCGCGCTCGAACTGGGCAAAGGACAGCAGCACATTGAGGGTCAGGCGCCCCATCGAGGTGGTCGTGTTGAACGCCTGTGTGACCGACACAAAGCTTGAACCGGCCTTGTCGAGGATATCGACGATGCGGGCGAAGTCGGTGAGCGAGCGGGTCAGGCGGTCGACCTTGTAGACCACGATGACGTCGATCAGACCCTTGCTCACGTCAGCCATCAACTGGGTCAGGGCGGGGCGGTCCATACTCCCCCCTGAGAACCCCCCGTCATCGTAGATGGTCGAGAGCGCCACCCACCCTTCCCCAGCCTGCGACAGGACGTAGGCCTCGCAGGCTTCTCGCTGGGCGTGCAGGCTGTTGAACCCCTGCTCGAGGCCTTCCTCAGAGCTCTTGCGAGTGTAGATCGCGCACCGCACGCGGCCGGGAGCCTTCATGGCTGCTCCTCCCGAAGCCCGAAGAACCGGGGTCCGTTCCACTTGGTCCCAGTGATCGCGCGGGCGACGGCGGATAGGCTCGGGTAGGTCTCGCCCTCCCAGACGAACCCGTCGGCGGTCGTCTCCACGTCGTGGCACCGGCCCTGCCATTCCCTGGTGATCTTCAACCCGACAGACAGCCGCGAGGGGCCCGCCGCGGGCCTGGGCTGCCGAAGGACGCGTCGCACCGACGAGGGGATATCGCCCCAGGCGTCAGACTGGATGCGCCAGGCCAGCAGGAGGCAGAGAAGCTCTTTGGAGCGGAGCCGAGGTGGCTCACCAATGCGTTCGCGCCAGACCCTGCGCAGGCCCTCGAGGTCCAGGCGTTCGAGCGCCTGGACCTCCGTTGTGATCGCATCAGCCATCAGTCGGCCTTCGGGGCGATCCGGTAGATGCGTTGGCCGTCGACCTTCTCCGAGGCGACGTCGTGGCCGAGCTTCTTCTTGATGGACCCGGCCAGGGCGCCGCGCACCGAGTGGGCTTGCCACGAGGTCGCTTCGATCGCCTGAGCGATGGTCATGCCTTCGGCGCGCTGGAGCAGATCGATCAGGATCGCGAGCTTGCTCTTGGGGCGCTCAGTCACCGTCGGGGTCGCGGCGGCAGAGGGCTGGGGTTGGTCGTCGGGCGTACGAGGTGCGGCCTTCTTGGGGGTGGCCTTGGCTTGCTTGGCGCACGGCGCAGTCTTGGGCTTGGTCATGGTGTCCTCGTCTTTGCGTGAGGCGCGACTGCCGCGCCCCTACTGAGACGAGCCCGGGCGGACCGGGCTTGAGGACGACGTGACCAACGCTCCCTTCAGCGCCGAAGTCGAGTGCAGAAATTGGCATTCACTTTTGTGCGCGATCCTAGTCTGCGAATCGGGCAGAATGTTCGCAATATGTTCTGGCATTGCTACGCTTGAGGGGGCGGCTCAATGGAAACGGTTGAAGTGGCAGATTTCCGTCACGCCACTGCGTACCTGGTGGGCCGCATGGCCTATCCGGCTCCTTCGGAGATCCTGCGCGCGGAGCGGGCCGCCGGTATTCTCGCTGCGCATCAACTGGCGCGACGCCGGCCGGCGGATTTCGACTGGCGCGATGCACCGCAGGAAATCTCACAGATCCTCTGCATTGGCCGCCGGCCACCCAAAGATCGGTTTGTCGAGCGCCTCAATCATCGAATGTTTGCCGCACAGGTCGCCGGGCCAC
This sequence comes from uncultured Caulobacteraceae bacterium, assembly GCA_964600375.1. Lineage (GTDB taxonomy): Bacteria > Pseudomonadota > Alphaproteobacteria > Caulobacterales > Caulobacteraceae > JAEZEZ01. The sequence continues at coordinate 44,698 of CAZRKY010000001.1, forward strand.
TCATCGCTCGCGAACTTGGGCTAGAGCTGCCGAAGAACGCGCCCACCTCTCTTGGCGAGTCCATCGACCAAGCCTTGGTCGATCGCGAAGGCAACGACGATGACAATTTCAAAGGCCGCATCTGGAACCCATCCTTCCCGATGCTTCACTACGCCTTGGCTTTCGCCATGCTCTCCAAGCGCATCCTGGATGAAGGCAACATGCCTCACGACGGGATCATTGGGTTAGCTTCAAGCCGAGTGTTCTTCGACGCTTGGCTGAAGGCTGCCGCTGCCTTGAAGCCGGTGATTGAACGCCTGTGGTCCAGGCACGTGGCGCACAACCCGCTTAGGGACGTTCAGTTCGCAATCGCCGCCTGATTGGCAAAAAGTGACCCCCGATCCGGGGTGGATCTTCTGGCCTGATGCCCCGCAGCAGCGGAGGCCGCCATGGCACAGAAGACCCACCCCAGCCCGATCCGTACGCTCAGCGTAGAGAGCGTCCCGATCAACCAACTGACGCTCGACGAGCTCAATCCTCGCATCCATCGCCCGGCGCACGTCCGGCAGATCGCCGAGAGCATCCGGGTCACCGGATACAATGCGCCGATCCTGATTGATCGGGACGGCAAGGTTCTCTCTGGCCACGGTCGTGTGAAGGCGTGTCTGCTGCTCGGCCTTACCGAAATCCCCGCGATCAGATTGGAGCATCTCACGCCGGAACAGGCGCGGGCTTTCTCGATCGCCGAGAACCGGCTCGTTGAAGCTGGCGAGTGGGACAAGCGCGTCCTGGCCAACCATTTCAAGGCGCTCTGCGCGGTCGACCTTGATTTCAGTCTGGAGGTTACCGGCTTCTCGACGCCAGAGATCGACCTGATGATCGAAGGCCTGGACCTCGACGGCTCTGGCGCTGACCCGGACGATGAGATGCTGGAGCCGGCGTTGAAGACGGTCACGCGCCCAGGTGACTTGTGGACTCTTGGCCGCCATCGGCTGCTGTGCGGCAACGCGCTGCAGCGTGAAAGCTACCTCACCCTGCTCGATGGACGCCTCGCCGACGTCGTGTTCAGCGACCCGCCCTACAACGTCCGGATTCAAGGTCACGTCAGCGGCAAGGGTCGCAGGCGACACCGAGAGTTTGCAATGGCGTCAGGTGAGATGTCGGACGCGGAGTTCGCGACCTTCCTGACCCAGGCGGCGCAACTGATGGCGGCTCACAGCCGCGACGGCTCAGTCCATTTCCTCTGCATCGACTGGCGCCACCTCTTCACCCTGATCTCCGCGGGGAGGGCGGCATACGACGACCTGCTGAACCTCTGCGTCTGGACCAAGAACAACGGCGGGATGGGGTCTCTTTACCGTTCGGCCCACGAGTTCGTGGCGGTGTTCCGCAAGGGTCCCGGGCCCCACCGGAACAACGTCGAACTGGGACGCCACGGCCGCAATCGAACCAACGTCTGGGCCTACCCGGGAGCCAATAGCTTCGTGCGTTCCTCGGAGGAGGGGGATCTCCTCGCCCAACATCCGACGCCCAAGCCCGTGCAGATGGTCGCGGACGCCTTGCTGGACGTGTCGGCTCGCGCAGACGTCGTTCTCGATCCCTTCGTCGGCTCCGGCTCGACCTTGGTCGCCGCGGAGCGGGTCGGGCGTGTCTGCTGCGGCATGGACCTCGATCCCGCCTACATCGATCTCGCGATCCGCAGGTGGGAACGACTGACCGGTGAAGCCGCGATCCTGGGCGCCACCGGCGAAACCTTCAGCCAGCGCCTGGAGGAGCCGTCCGATGCCGAAATCTAGAGACTACAAGGTCGGCTTCGCTCGTCCGCCCAAAGCCAGTCAGTTCAAACGCGGACACTCCGGTAATCCGTCTGGGCGCCCGAAAGGCTCGCGCGGCGTGAGCGCCATCATCGCCAAGGCGCTGGCCGAGAAGGTGGTCGTCACCGAGCAGGGCCAGCGCCGCGAGATCAGCAAGCTGGAGGCCGCCGCCAAGCAGCTCGCCAACCAGGCGGCCGGCGGCGACCAGAGGGCGGCTAAGCTGGTCATGGGGATGTTGCTGCAGGCTGAGGACAAGGCGTCAGGCGATGCCCCTGAGGTCGACGTGGAGGCCCGCCGTGCACGCGACCGCGAGGTGATGACCTCGCTGGCCCACCTCCTCACTCAGAAGAAGGAAGCAGACCAATGAGCGCTGAGTCTGATCTGCCCGCGCGCCTTGCAGAGTACCTGCCCGACGACATGCTCGAGATCCTGATCCGCAGCGACTTTGCGACCTTTGTGCGCAAGACGTTCGAGACGCTGAACCCGGGTGTGCGGCTGCACTGGTCGCCCTACCTCGACTACCTCTGCGCCAAGCTTCACGACCTCGCCATGGGTCGCATCAAGCGTCTCATCATCATGATGCCGCCGCGGCACCTGAAGTCCTGCTGCGCCAACGTCGCGCTCACGGCCTTCTTCCTCGGTCATTTTCCGCAGAAGGACATCATGTCGGTCAGCTACTCAGGCGACCTCGCCAAGGGCTTTGGCGAGGATGTCCGCAAGGTCATGCTGAGCGACTGGTATCGAAAGGCGTTCGACACCCGTCTGGCTTCCGTGCGTGCGCCGGCGAGCGCCCTTCGGACCACAGCGGGCGGAGTACGGCGCGCCACTTCGATCGATGGGACTGCAACCGGTGTAGGTGCGGATCTGCTGATCTTCGACGATCCCCAGAAGCCGGGCGAGATCCTCTCCGAAGCGGTCCGCAACAACACCAACCACGCCTACGAGAATACCTTCCTGAGCCGGCGCAACGACCCGAACAGCTGTGGCGTCCTGGTCATCATGCAGCGGCTGCACGAGGAGGATTTCATCGGCCACGTGATGGCTCTTGAGACCGGCTGGGAGTTCGTCCGGCTGCCCGCCATCGCCGAGGACGATGAAGAGGTAACGTACACGTCGGCTCTGGGTGAAAAGGTCTATCAGCGGGCCGAAGGCGAGCCGCTGAACCCGTCGCGCATTTCGCTCGAGGAGTTGGCCAACATCCAGTCCGCTTCAGGCGAGGCGGTCTGGGCGGCGCAATACCAACAGCGCCCGACGCCGGCTGGCGGCGGGTTGATCAAGCTCGCCTGGTTCCGACGCTACCGGGATGCGCCCCTCAGGTTCACGCAGATCATCCAATCTTGGGACACCGCATCCAGCATCGCACAATGGTCCTGCTACAGCGTGTGCACGACCTGGGGCGTTGATGGCCAGGACATCTACCTCCTCGATGTTTATCGTGAGCGTCTCCTTTTCCCTGACCTCAGGCGCGAAATCTGCCGCCTCGCCGAGAAATGGCAGGCGACGGAGGTCATCATCGAGGATGCCGCCTCGGGCCAACAGATACTCCAGGACCTTGCTCAAACGGGTTTCCATCTCGCCCGCGGCGTCAAGCCCGTAGGCGACAAGCAGACCCGTATGGCCAACCAGACGGCCCTGATCGAATCCGGCCGAGTCCTGATCCCCGAAGAGGCGCCCTGGCTGGCGGAGTTCCTGCATGAACTCGTGATGTTCCCGAATGGGCGCTACGACGACCAGGTCGACTCTACGTCCCAAGGCCTAGCCCAACTGAACTACCGGCATATCCCCGGCTGGAATGTCCGAGAGTACTACCGGCAAGAGAGCGAACGCATTCTTGGCAGAGGATCCGGGCCCGACGAGATCCTGCGGATCCAAGGTCCGGAAGGTGTGGGCCAGTCCTACGGGGAAGGCTTCGACTACCGCCCGCAGCCGGACGGGTATTTCCATATGCGCAAGGACCACGCCATCATGCACTCCGGCAGGATGGGCTGGACGCTCATCGATCAGCCTAGCGATTGGTGACTGACCCCTCAGCCCGAGCCGCAAGAACCGACATGGCGCGGGCGAGCACCTCGATGTCGCGCCCCGCTGCGACAAGGACGTCGGCGCGGTTTGCTGAGGCGCCCTCCACAGCCCTGGAGAGGGCCAGGCCGACGGTGTCTTCCATTATCTCGCCGATGGCCGTCCCCAGCGCACTGAGGCCCGCGCTTGCGGTTTCCCGATCGATCATCTCGCGGCCTCCTCGAAGGCGACACACGGGCCGATTTGCGGGGCTAGTCGATGCGGATCATTCGTCCGGCGTCAAAAGGGCTACCGGGGTCGATCCCAGGGCCTGGGCGAGCTCGTAGAGGCTGACGATGGTCGGGTTGCGCCGACCGCGCTCAAGGTCGCTGATGTACTGCTGGCCAAACCCTGAGCGCGCCGACAGCTGCTCCTGGGTCAGCCCCGCCTCTTGCCGAAGCTTCCGGACGTTTCGCCCTACCAGTCGCCGCATATCCATGCGGTCGGGTTTGACTGTCTCGGCGAACCGAGTTTATCCACTATAATATGTAGGCGACCGGGGAGTGACCCATGCGGGTATTGGCAGGTCTGTTGGTTGCGGCGCTTCTGACCGCATCGGGGGAACCCGCTGCCGCCGCTCCTCGCGCTCCGGAGGTCCAGGTAACCACGGACCAGTTCTCCAAGGACGTGATCTTCCTTGGACCCCGGCAAATCATCAATCCGTTTGGCGGGACGATCCGGGACTACCGCCTGCGCAGTTGGGTGAACAAGGAGACCAAGGCGGTCGAGCATCAGCTCTATGTCGAGATCAGCTACACCGGGAGTTGGCGCTGGTACTCCACCGCGGCCGACGATACGGCCCAAGACCTGCCGGTGACGCGGGTCGGCTCAAACGTCTCGTCCTGCTCCTTCGGGTGTTCGCTGTCCGAAACCGTCGGGGTGGCCCTGACCGATGAAACCCTCCGCCGGCGGGCGGCCAGCGGGATGCAGATCAAGATCAGTGCCCGCAGCGGTGACGGCTTGATCATCGACCTCTCGGCGCTGCAGATCGGGCTCCAATTGACGGCGATCGATCGGTATCTCGGGGTCAGCACGGCCGCCGACCCGGCCGCCGCAGTCCTGGTGACCCCAGGAGCAACGCTGGGGGCCGACCTCGGGGCGGACTTCGATGAGGTGCCCAATTATGCCCGGAACCCGTTAACGCGGACGGGTGGAGCTCTGGTGACCTGGGTAAAGCGAG
>CAZRKY010000002.1:0-33011 GCA_964600375.1 uncultured Caulobacteraceae bacterium
GAAGTGGTCGAGACTGAAGCGCCGACCTAGGCCGCGGCCGGCGCCGGGTGCTTCTGCGGATTGGGACCGAAGCGGTTGGCGCCCTGCTCTCCTGGCAGGACCGCCAGCTCGACCGTCGCCCAGAGCAGCACGATCACGCCCAGGAAATCGAGCACCCCCGACGGCGTCGGCCAGACCATGACGATGGCGAACAGCACCAGCGCCGCCCACCAGCCGCTCTTGCCCCGGTCGTGCATCCGCTTCGAAAGCAGGCAGGCGCCGCAATAGAACAACGCGCCGTAGACGAAGACGCCCGAGACCCAGTGCAGGGCCGCCATGCTGTCAGGCTCGACCACCGCCTCGTAGAAGGCCGCCAGGACGATCAGCAGGGAGGCGCAGACCAGGAACGGCAGCCGCGCGACGCGCCCGTCGGCGCTGAAGAAGAGGCCGCTCCAGTCTGCCAGTCCGTTCATGACGACAGAACACCCTGATTGAGGCGGCGGTTCAAGGGACCCCGCTCCCGATCATCCTAGGAAAACGTCTCGGCCGTCGCCGCCGTGCTTCCGGCGATACCCTTGGGCGAAGGGCCGAAGCGGTTGGGGCCCTGCGTGCCGTCAAGGAAGCCGAGGGTGATCAGCAGGTAGAGGCCGATGATGGTGCCCACGGCCGCCGACACCCAGAACAGGGTCATTGCGCCGGTCAGGCTCATCATCAGGATGCCGCCCCAGCTGAGCGCCGTGCTGACGGCGATGAGCCCGATGTTGAGCCGCGCGGACTGGTCGCGGTCGTGGGTCCGCTTCACCGCCAAGGCCAGGTAGGGCCAGAACAGGATCGCGGCCATCACCAGCATGACGGTCAATAGCGGCATGGGATAGGCCGGCATGAAGCTGCCCGGCGTGATCTGGACCCGGCCTTCGGCGCCAAGCACCAAGGGCGCAATGACCTGGGTGACGATGTAATTCACCACCCCGAGGCCGATGTTGATCAGCCACCAGTCGCGCCGCCGCAACCGGCCCTCGAAGCTGAACAGCCTGTCCATGAAGCTCATGATCGCGCCCTCGGTTCGCGTTGCCGAATCCAGAGAGCAACTCACCCAGTTTGAGCGCGGGGTTCAAGCGGTGAAACCCTAGTTGAGCTCCTCTGCGGCGCTGGCGTTGGGGACAGCGACGCCATTCGGCGAGGGGCCGAAGCGATTGGGACCCGTTTGGCCCTTCAATCCGCCGAACAGGATTATCAACACTAGGTTTGAGCCAACGAAGAGCCATTCAGCTATCCAGCCGAGGCCGTCGCCGAGGACAAGTTGGGTCAGGAGCAGATCATTAAACTGGGCGACGCAGATCACCGTGACGGCAACCCAACCTGAAGCGCCAATATCGTGCGCGCGCTTCACGTTTATCGCGAGGTTTGGCCAGAGCAGTAGCACCCCGATGACGAGCCAGATGACCCCGTTCTCCCATTCGGAATCCAGCTCACCGGTCGGGTTCATCCGACCAAGTACAGAGTAGATGCCGGCGAAGCCGAGCAATTGGTAAATGAGGAAGCTAAGCCCCAGTAGGCCCGCGCTGAAGATCCACCAATCCCGACGGCTCAGGCGCCCGTGAAAGCCGAACAGCTTGCCGCTGATCTCGGCCCCAACCCCAGACATCAGCCGAACTCGACCAGCACTTCATCCGCTGCGACGCTGTCGCCGGCCTTGGGGCCGACGGCCTTCACGACGCCGTCGCGCTCGGCCTTGATGATGTTCTGCATCTTCATGGCCTCGATCACCGCCACGGTCTCGCCGGTCTTGACCTCCTGGCCGACCACGACGTCCAGCGAGACGACCAGGCCGGGCATCGGCGAGACGATCAGGCGTGAGGTGTCAGCGGCCTGGCGCTCGGGCAAGCGGGCCATCAGCTCGGCCATGCGCGGGGCCAGCACCAGCACCCGGGCGGCGGCGGCGCGGTGGCGGATCTGGAAGCCCTGGGCGGCCGGCTTGATCTCGGCGGTGAACTCCTGGCCGTCCAGGGTCCCACGGAACACCGCCCTGCCCGGCTTCCAGTCGCAGCCGTCCATGCGCAGGGACCGGTGCTCGCCGGTCAGCTCGATCTCGACGCCGGACTCGGTGGGGATGACGCGCACCGGATGGGCCTGACGATCAATGGTCACCACCCATTCGTCCCGCGCGTTGTGATCGACGCTTGAGCGGGCCGCCACCATGCGCTGGGCGTAGACGGCGACCGCGGTCATCAGGTCGCGCTGGAACGGCGTCGGGGCCAGGCCGTGGAAGCCGTCGGGGAACTGGTCCTTGATGTAGCTGGTCGACAGCGGCCCCTTCTGGAACCGCTCCTGGTCCATGACGGCGGACAGGAAGGGCAGGTTGTGGCCGACGCCCTCGATGTGGAACTCCTCGAGCGCGCGGGCCATCCCGGCCACGGCGATCTCGCGGGTTTTGCCCCAGGCGCACAGCTTGGCGATCATGGGGTCGTAGAACATCGAGATCTCGTCGCCCTCGATGACGCCGGCGTCGTTGCGAACGACATAGGCGCCTCCCGGGCCCTCCTGCGGACCTTCAGCCGGCGGCTGGTAGCGCGACAGGCGGCCGATGGAGGGCAGGAACTTGCGGTAGGGGTCCTCGGCGTAGACGCGGCTCTCCACCGCCCAGCCGTCGATCTTCAGGTCCTTCTGCGCGAAGGGCAGCTTCTCGCCGTAGGCCGAGCGGATCATCTGCTCGACCAGGTCCACCCCGGTGATCAGCTCGGTCACCGGATGCTCGACCTGAAGCCGTGTGTTCATCTCCAGGAAGTAGAAGCTGCGGTCCTGACCTGCGACAAATTCGACCGTGCCGGCGCTGTCATAGCCGACGGCCTGGGCCAGGGCGACGGCCTGGGCGCCCATGGCCATGCGGGTCTTCTCGTCGAGCAGCGGGGATGGCGCTTCCTCGATAACCTTCTGGTTGCGGCGCTGGATCGAGCACTCGCGCTCGAACAGGTGCACGACGTTACCGTGCTTGTCGCCCAGCACCTGGATCTCGACGTGGCGCGGGCTCTCGATGAACTTCTCGATGAAGATGCGGTCGTCGCCGAAGGCGCCCTGGGCCTCGTCCTGGACCGAGCCGAAGCCCTCCTCGACCTCGGCGGCCGTGTAGGCGATCCGGATGCCCTTGCCGCCGCCGCCGGCCGAGGCCTTCAGGATCACCGGATAGCCGATCTCCTCGGCGATGCGCACGGCGTCCTTGCCGTCCTTGACCACGTCCAGCGAGCCGGGGACGGTCGAGACGCCGGCCGAGATCGCCAGCTTCTTCGACGCGATCTTGTCGCCCATCCCTTCGATGGCGCCGGGGTTGGGGCCGATGAAGGTGATCCCCTCCTTTTCCAGCCGCCGCGCGAACACGGGGTTCTCGGACAGGAAGCCGAACCCGGGATGGACAGCCTCGGCGCCGGTCTTGCGCACGGCGTCGATGATCTTGTCCTGGACAAGGTAGCTTTCGGACGCCGCGGACGGGCCGATGAACACGGTCTCATCCGCCATTTCGACGGCCAGCATGTCGGCATCGGCCTCAGAGAAAACCTGCACGGTCTTGATGCCCATGCGGCGGCAGGTCTTCTGGATGCGGACCGCAATCTCGCCCCGGTTTGCAATCAATATCTTAGAGAACATCGCGCGGGCCGATCGGAACCTTCTTCATGGGGTGCTGATTAGGGCGGGCGAAGAGGTATTGCAATTCGGGTGCAAGGGCTTGCGATCCCCAAACGGCGTGTTTACGCCAATCGGGTTTTCGGGCTTAGCTGTGTCCGTTGGAGGAAAACGTCATGAAAAAGACGCTCGCCGTCGTTGCCGCCGTAGCGACTGCCACCCTGTTAGCCGGACAGTCCCAGGCCCAGGATTATCGGGCCGCCGCCGAGCGCGACCTGCGCGCCGCCCACGACCTGCTCCGCGACAACCACCCCGCGGCCTATGTCGACAAGGACTCCGCCCAGTTCCGCACCTGGCTTGACGCCGGGCTGAACGAAGCGCTGGCGGGACTGCCCCGCGTGCAGGGCGAACTGGCCTACGAGAACATCATGCGCTCGTACCTGACCGGATTCCGCGACACCAACATCACCTTCATCCCGGGCTACGCCGAGTTGCCGGGCTATTTCGCGGCCTTCTGGCCGGGCTTCTCCACCCGCTGGAGCAACGGCGGCTACACCGTCGCCTGGGCCCGCGCCGGAGACGCCAAGCTGCCGCCGGTCGGCGCCCGGCTGGTCTCCTGTGACCGCAAGCCCGCCGACCAGATCGCCAAGGAGCGCCTCGACCGTTACGAGGGCGACATGACCCAGGCGGTCGATCGCGCCCGCACCGCGCCCTTCCTGTTCTGGGATCGCGGCAATCCTTACACCGCCGCCCTGCCGCAGAAGTGCGTGTTCCGCGTCGGGACCTCCAACAAGACCTACACCATGAACTACCAGCCCTCGGCCGAGGCCGAGCGGCGCACGGCCTACATGGCGGGCCTGGGCAAGCCCCAGGGCGGACCGACCATGGAAGCTTGGAACGGCGGCTTCTGGGTCCGCCTGCCGACCTTCACCGAAGGCGCCGAGTGGGACGCCTTCCTGGCCCAGCTGGACAGCCAGCTGGCTGCGGTCCAGGCCGCTCCGGTGGTGGTGCTCGACATGCGCGGCGCCAACGACGCCCCGACCAGCCGTAACGGCTACAAGCTGGCCAACCGCCTGTGGGGCCCGGACTTCATCCTGTCCAACCAGCCCCAGGTCGGCAACGCCGCCTATCGCGTTTCGCCCGCCAACCGCGCCGTCTACGCCGACGCCGTCAACCGCATGCGCGCCGACCCGCTCAGCTTCTACCAGGTGCCGATCTGGGAGCGCATGCTGGGTGAGTTCGACGCCGCGCTGGCCGCCGGACAGCCGCTGTTGAACCGCAACGAGAGCAAGGCCCCGACCACGGCCGCCCCGCCCGCCGCCCTGCGCGGCAAGGTGATCGTGCTGACCGACGCCTACTGCGCCGCCCAGTGCCTGTCGCTGATGGACCTGTTCACCCGCCTGCCGGGCGTGGTCCACGCCGGCGTGACCACCTCGGGCGACTCGATCTTCGTCGGCCAGACCGTGGCGGCCCTGCCCTCGGGCGAAGGCTCGATCAGCTTCGGCAACAAGGCCTGGCTGGACCGTCCGCGTCCGTCGGGCCAGGGCTTCACCCCGACCGCGCCCTACACGGGCGACCCTGCCGACGAGAACGCCGTGCGCGCCTTCGTCCAGGGCCTGGCCAACGGCGCCGCCCCGGCCGCCTAGGCCGTCAGGTCAATCCGTAAGCCTCTTGCGGCCCGCCTCCGGAAACGGATGGCGGGCCGTAACCGTTTGGGGCTTGATAGCGAATAGGCCATCGAACCGCGCACCGCGCCATGACGGATACACCCGTGACCCAATCCCCCTCAGGCTTCGACCTCACTCCGCCCTCCACCGAAGACCGACGCCGCCTGGAGGCGGGCCTGACCCCCGAAGAGCGGAACGTCCTGCTCCAGCACGGCACCGAGGCGCCGTTCTGCGGCGTGTTGCTGGGCGAGAAGCGCTCGGGCGTCTTCTGCTGCCGCCTCTGCGGTCTGCCCCTGTTCGGCGGAGGGACCAAGTTCGAGAGCGGCACCGGCTGGCCCAGCTTCACCGACCCCTACGACGAGACCCACCTGCGCCTGATCCGAGACACCAGCTACGGCATGGTGCGCACCGAGACGGTCTGCGCCCGCTGCGGCAGCCACCAGGGCCACGTCTTCCCCGACGGCCCGCCGCCGTCCGGGGAACGCTACTGCATCAACTCCGTAGCCTTGATGTTCGTGCCGGATGGCGAGGACCTGCCCGACCCGCTGGAGCGCGGCGACCACATCGCCTAGCCGGCCCGGCAGGGGCTAGCCGTGGCCCTGCTCGATCGGCTGACCCTTGGCTTCCTTCCAAACCGCCTCGGCGAAGGGTTCGGTCCAGTAACTCTCGTACCAGCGCCGCAGCCACGGATCGCCGCCGGTGAAGGCTTCGGCGCCCAGGCTCGCGACCTGCTTCTGGGCGTCCTCCATCTTGGCGCCCGCGCGCGCCAGGTTGCCGACCGTCGTACGCAGGGTGGCGATCGAGCCCGACAGGCGGTTCAGATAGGTCCGGTCGCGCTGTGGCGCGCCGTGGCCGGGGACCAGCACCTTGAAGTCGTAGCTGCCCAGCAGCGCCAGGGACTGGCTCCACTCCGCCGGATAGCTGTTGAAGCCGAACGGCAGGGGCGCGACCACCAGGTCGCCGGTGATCAGAACCCGAGCGCCGCGCACCCAGACCACCGCATCGCCGTCTGTGTTGGCGCGGCCGGGCTGGAAAACCTGGATCGGGTGCTTCGCGTCATCGAGCACCAGCGAACCGGTGAAGGCGCGGGTCACCCGGCCCACGAACAGGCCGTCGGTGTCGGCGCGATAGCGGACAAACTCGCGCGCGGCCTGGGCGAAGCCGTCCCGGTCCGCCTGCGACAGGTTCGGGCTGACCGCGGCGCCGCGCAGGTAGCCGTCGGCGCCGTCCAGCCGGCCCCGGAATTCTGCGGTCTTGGCCGGGTCCGGCGCGCCCTGGGCGTACGCGTCCATCGAGGTGACGAGGCGGTCGCGGGTCTTCTCGGTCGCGATCACCGCCATGTCGGGCCACATCGTCTGCAGGGTCCCGAACCCCAGGGAGTGGTCGCCGTGCCAGTGGGTCAGGATCAGCGCCTTCACCGGCTTGCGGCTGACCGTGGCGATCAGGGCGGCGATGCGCCGCGCCGAGCCCGGCGAGCCGCCGCCGTCGACCAGCACCAGGCCGTCGGCCTGTTCGATGACCGTGACATTCCCGATCGGTTGCAAATGAAAGGGCTTGGCCTGGCAGATCACCCAGATCCCCGGCGCGACGGCCTCGATGATCTCGTAGTAGCCGTCCGCCTCGACCGGACCGTCCGCCGGCGGGACGTAGGGCGGCGGCCGAGGCGTCTCGGGCGCCGCAGGGGCCTGGGCCTGCACGCCCTGCACCGAGGTCATGGCCGCCAGCAGGACCGCCGCCGCGACGGCGCCGATCCCGGATCGCCTCACACCCCTCCGCCTATTCACCGTGCAGTCCATCCCGCCCCCACTGTAAAAATCACGGCTCAAACTTGAACAGATTGGGGACCGTCCGCCAGTTAAAATTTGGTCAGGCGATCAAGGCGAGGCCTCAGCGCTTCTTTCGTCCGATGCGGAACAGCAGCACGATCCCGGCCCCGACGCCGAAGAGCAGGCCGTAGAATCCCAGCTCCCGCATCCATGGCGGCGTGGCGGCCGGCGCGGCCGCCGCCGTCTCGTCCGCCGGCGTCGTCCCGGCCAGTAGCCCGGCGGACCGTTCCCCGGCCATGTGGATCTGGCAGGCCCCGCTGTTCCAGTCGAGCTCCAGGCCCACGGTCTCGGGCCCTCGGGTGAAGCGGCCGTTGATGGCGCGGGGGTCGCCGGGGCCGTGCAGCTCCTTGCGGAAGCTGAGCGAGGGCGAATGGTAGTCCGCCGTCGACTCCTTGCCGTCGAGGCGGAACACCAGGGTCTTGCCGGTGATGGACACCACCTGGAAGCCGGTCTGGCCGTCGCGGGGACAGTCCGATCCGACCGTCGAGACCGTCATCGGATAGGTCCCCACCAGTTCGGCGGGCGTCTGGGCGCGCGCCAGCGCCGCCGCAAAGCAGGCCGCGGCCAGCAGGCCCAGGCACAGGGGACGAACGACCATGGCGACCTCCACCGCCGACGCTAGGCCCGGCTCGACCCAACCGCCAAGGCAGCGATCAGCCTTCGCCCAGTTCGTCCTCTTCCTCGGTCCGGGCAGTCTTGGGCCTGGCCCTCGGCTTGCGGGCCGGCTTGGGCGGCGCCGGAGGCTCGGGGGGCGGCGCGGACGCTGGCGTCTCGGTCCCGGGCGGCGGCGCGGCCGATTTGCGCCGCAGGATGCGCACCAGCAGGCCCGCCACCAGCATGACCCCGAAGACCCACCCCAGCAGCTTGGCGTCCTTCAGACCGAAGGGACCCGCCGGGGTCGCCGGGCGGGCGTAGGCGGACAGGTCTACGGGCTGGCCGTTGGCCGACACGCCGAACACCGGCGGGGTCGCCGCAGGCGGACTTGCCGGGGTCGATGTCGCCCCGAGCGACGGAGCCGGCGGCGGAGGCGCGCTGGCGCTGGCGGGGATGGATCCGGTCAGCAAGGCTTCGCAGGGTCGGTCCGGCGGAAACCGCACCCGCACCGCCAGGGTCACCTGATCCGGTGCGCGCGCAAAGGACCCGTCCAGGGTGACCAGGTGGTCGCCGTCCGGGAACGGGATCGTGCCGTGGAATGTCTTGCGCACGGGATCCCAGTCGGCGACTGTCCTGGTATGGTCGAGGCTGATCTCGACGAGGTCGCCACCGAAACGCAGCACCTCGAAGTCGGCCTGGCCCGGCGGACACACCGAGCCCGGCGACGGCGCGACCGTGACCCGGTAGGTCCCGACCATCTCGGCTTCGGTCTGGGCGGCCGCCGGCGCCGCGGCGATCAGCAGGGCGGCGGCCAGTCCGGCCCGGAACACGGCGATCCTCATGGCGTCATCCGGATAGCGAAGCCGCCCGCCCACAGGCCGACGATCAGGGCGCCGCCGCCCGCGATCAGGACCCGCAGGAACACCGGCAGCTTGTTGAACGCGCCCACGGGTCCGCCGGCCACGGGCTGGTCCGCCACACCCGGCCGCGCCACTTCGGCGGCGGTCGCATTGGCCGCCGCGGCCATACCGCCTTCAGCCACGGCCGTCAGCGGCGGACGCGGGACGCTGGTGTCGAACGGCTTGTCGACCGTGCCGCGGGGAATGACGATCACCGGCGGGTTGCCGGCGGTTTTCGGAACGGGGGTTCCCCCCGGCCCGGGCCGGGAACAATGCTCCTTGCCGCTGTCGGCGTAAGCCGGCGAACCGAAGAGGCTGACGCAGGCGGCGTCGGGGTTGATCTTGATCCAGCGATCCGCCGCCCGGCAGTAAAAGGCCTGCGTCGCATAGTCGAAGCCGGCCTCCGCATAGCCGTACATCTTCTGGCAGTAGCGCGCGTGGTCCAGGTCTCCCAGTTGGCTCCATTCCTCCTGGGTTCGGCCCAGCGCCTTCATGGCCTGTCGCGCCATCTCGTCCTGCTCCGACGGTGTGGGCGTGGCCAGCGCCGGCGCGGCAAGCAGAAAGAGCCCCAAGGCCAGGCCCGCCAGGCGCATCAACTCACGCATCTCGATCTCCCGTGTCATCGCGCCCGGACTTCTTGCGGCCGAGCAGGAACCCCGCCGCCGCGCCGGCCACGACCAGCAGGACGGCGAGCGGAGCCCAGAAGATCAGCCCGCCCATCCCCTTTGCATCGGCAGGCGGCGCGGCCTGGGCCGGCGCTGGTGGGGTCGCCGTCGATGGGGGTGGCGTCGCGGTCAGATGGGGCGCGGGCCGCGACCCGGTCAGCTCGACCGTGCAGTTTTCGACTTCGACCTTCACGTTCAGGCGCACGGCGTCCGGCTCACGCTGGAATTGGCCCGTGACGACGTCCTGGGAGCCGCCGTTCGCGCCGTGGGACGGCTGGACGAAACGGAAACGCATCGAGGCGGGGTCGAATTCCGCGGCTTCCTCCTCGTCGCGTGCGCCGAATTCCAGGACGTTGCCCTGGATGCTCTTCACATTGACGTCGAGCTCGCTGTCATCGGTGCAGTCCGTGCCGGCTCTCGAGGTCACGGTCAGGTGGTACTCGCCGATCAGTTCGCTGGGTTGCTGGGCCTGGACCGATCCCGGCCCAAGGAACACCGCTGCTGCAAGCAATAGGGCGCGAAGTCTCATGCACACGTCCTCCGGGAAGAACATGGTTATTCCAGACTCCCGCTTTGGGCAAACCACCGGCGCGCCGCTTGACCCCGCCGCCCGCGCGCTGGACGGTGCGCACCGCTGACCCCGGGGGGAGATCGCCATGCGCCTGACCATCCTGACCGCTGCTGTGCTGACGCTCGCGGCGGCCGCCCACGCCCAACCGGCCCCGGCCCCTGCCCCTGCCCCTGCCCCTGCCCCGGCAGCGGACGCGGCCACGCCGCCCCCGGCCCCGCCGCCCCTGCCCTACGGCGAGCCGATCCGGCAGTCCGCCGCCCGCCGGGCGGTTGACGCCGCCCTGGCCGAGGCCGCGCGCAACGGCTGGGAGGTGGCCGTCGCGGTGGTGGAGCCGAACGGCGAGCTGGTGGCCTTCGCCCGCAACGACGGCGCTCACTATGGCTCCAACGCCATCGCCCAGCAGAAGGCCTGGACCGCCGCCCGCTTCCGGCGCGACTCCAAGGCCTTCGCCGACGCGCTGGCCGACGGCCGGCTGGGCGCGCTCAGCTTCGACGGCGTCATCGCCGCCGAGGGCGGGGTGCTGATCGTGGTCGACGGCAAGATCGTCGGCGCCATCGGCGTGTCCGGCGCGACCGGCGCCCAGGACGCCCAGTGCGCCCGCGCGGGGGCCGAGGCGGCGGCGCGGCGCTAGCGCCTCGGTCGGGAATTCTTCACCTGTGCGCAGGCGTCCAGTGGACCCGCGCGCGCTGGCTCGCTAGATCGGCCCCATGAGCAAGCTTACCTGCCCCGTCTGCGGCAACCAGCACGACGACCTGCCGGCCTACACCTTCGAAGGCCCCGCCATCTGGAAAGCCGCCTCGCCCGAGGAGCGCGCCCGCGACTTCGAGATCGGCCCCGACCTGTGCCGCTACAAGGACGAGCACTTCCTGATCCGGGCGCGGCTGCAGATCCCCGTCACCGACGCGCCGGACCAGCCGCTCGAATTCGGCGTCTGGGTGGCGATCAGCAAGGCCAACTGGTGGAAGTACCGGACGGTCTACATGGACTTCAACGCCACCAGCATCGGCGTGATCTACGGCTGGCTGGCCAACGGCCTGCCCGGCTACGAGGACACCTACAACGTCAAGGTCGGCATCCACCCGGTGGGTCAGGCCATGCGACCGATGCTGTACGTCGAACCGTCTGAGCACCAGCTGTCGAAAGACCAGCTGTCCGGCTTCACCCTGGACCGCGCCATGCGGTACCTGCACGAGCACGGCGGGTTCTAGGCGCCAGGGGGCCCGGATGCCCCCGGGGCCGGGCCTATCGCATCGACTGGGCAGCCTGCTTCAGGATGAAGCTGGTCCATCGCGCGCTTTCGGGCGCGGGCAGGCCTGCGACCGCTTCGTACATGGCCACCGAGCCGGCGCACTGGTCGGCCGGCGAGGCGGTGTTCATGCCGCCGGCGATGATGTTCAGCAGCCGGTCGTCCACGCCGTTGGCCTTGATCGCCGCCGCCAGGCGCGCGCCGTCGGCGTTGCTGATGTCGGCATGGGGCGTAGGCCGGGCCTTGCCGGCGCTGGTGGCGCGCAGCTGGACCAGGAAGACCTTCGACGCCGCTTCGTTGGCCTGGGCGTCCAGGGTGTCGCCGGGATCGAGCCCGCGCATGCCGAACTTGGCGCACAGGGCCGGGTTCGACCGTTGCAGGGCCTTGATGAAATCGCGGTTGCGCTGCCCCAGGGCGACCAGCTCGGCGTCGGGCGCCGCGGCGGTGTGGACGGCGTTACGGGCGACGAAGGCGCGTAGCGCCAGGCCCGCCCTCTGGCCGAGCTGCTCGTCGGTCAGGTTGGCCGCGTCCGGGCCCGACATCTGGGCGCGCAGCTGGGCGAAGTCCTCTGGGAAGTCCTTCTTGAACTGCCGGAAGGCTTCGCCCTCTGAGGTGGGCGCCAGCACGCCGGCGTCGAAGCGCTGTTCCGGGGTCGGCTTCAGGCAGCCGGAGAGCGAGGCGGCGGCGAGGGAGACGGCGAAGGCGATCGGCGTGACGCGGCGGTACATCGGCATCTCCTTGGAGGCTGAGCCTAGAGCGGAATGTTGTCGTGCTTCTTCCAGGGGTTTTCGGCCTGTTTGTTCTCGAGCGTCCGGAATGCCTTGACCACACGGCGGCGCGTGCCGTGGGGCATGATGACGTCGTCGATGAAGCCGCGCTGGGCGGCGACGAAGGGGTTGGCGAAGCGCTGCTTGTACTCGGCCTCGCGCGCGGCGAGCGCGGCGGGGTCGGACTTGGCCTCGGCGCGGAAGATGATCTCCACCGCCCCCTTGGCGCCCATGACCGCGATCTCGGCGGTAGGCCAGGCATAGTTCACGTCGCCCCGGATGTGCTTGGAGCTCATCACGTCATAGGCGCCGCCGTAGGCCTTGCGGGTGATCACCGTCACCTTCGGGACGGTCGCCTCAGCGTAGGCGAACAGCAGCTTGGCGCCGTGCTTGATCAGGCCGCCGTACTCCTGCTTGGTCCCCGGCATGAAGCCCGGGACGTCGACGAAGGTCAGGATCGGGATGTTGAAGGCGTCGCAGAAGCGAACAAAGCGCGCGGCCTTCTTGGACGAGTCGATATCGAGCACGCCCGCCAGGACCTGGGGCTGGTTGGCGACGACGCCGACGGTCTTGCCCTCGAGCCGCCCAAATCCGCAAATGATGTTCTTGGCGTAGTCGGCTGAAATCTCGAAGAAGTCGCTCTCGTCCACGACCTTCAGAATCAGCTCCTTCATGTCGTAGGGCTTGTTCGGATTCGACGGCACGAGTGAGTCCAGCGAGGGCTCGTCGCGCAGGGGCTCGTCAAAGGTCTCCCACTCCGGCGGCTTGTCGCGGTTGGACAGCGGCAGGAACTCGACCAGGCGGCGCACCTGGGTCAGGGCCTCCAGGTCATTGTCGAAGGCGCCGTCGGCGACGCCGGATTTCTGGGCGTGGACGCGGGCGCCGCCCAGGTCCTCATGGGTGACCACCTCGTTGGTGACGGTCTTCACCACCTCGGGCCCGGTCACGTACATGTAGGAGGTGTCGCGGACCATGAAGATGAAGTCGGTCATGGCCGGCGAATACACATCGCCGCCTGCGCAGGGGCCCATGATCACGCTGATCTGGGGCACCACGCCCGACGCCAGGACGTTCTGCAGGAAGATGTCGGCGTAACCCGCCAGGCTCTCGACACCCTCCTGGATGCGCGCGCCGCCGGCATCGAACAGGCCGATGATCGGGGCGCCGTTCTGCAGGGCCATCTTCTGCAGCTTGACGATCTTGGCCGCATGCGCGCCCGAAAGGGATCCGCCGAAGACGGTGAAATCCTTGGAGAAGACATAGACCAAGCGGCCCGAGATCGTGCCCCAGCCGGTGACTACCCCGTCGCCCGGGATGCGGTTGTTCTCCATGCCGAAGTCGGTGCAGCGGTGCTCGACGAACATGTCGGTCTCTTCGAACGAGCCCTCGTCCAGCAGCACCTCGACCCGTTCGCGCGCGGTCAGTTTGCCCTTGCCGTGCTGGGAGGCGATGCGCTTCTCGCCGCCGCCCTGGCGGGCCTGCTCGCGGCGCTTCTCGAGTTCCTCGAGGATATTCTGCATGGAGACCGTTCCCGAACCCTGTCGTCCCCCCGGGGATAGAAGCGCTCGCCGCGCAACACAACCCGGCGCTATGGTGAAGCGTCCTCAGGAGTTCACCTATGATCACCGGCGCCCACGTGATGCTGTACGACCAGAACGCCGACGCCCTGCGGTTGTTCTTCCGCGATGTGCTGGAGTTTCCGGCGGTGGACGCCGGTAATGGCTGGCTGATCATGAAGCTGCCGCCGGCCGAGGTCGGGGTTCACCCGACCGAGAGCGCCGAAGGCTCCGCCGAGCTCTACCTGATGTGCGACGACCTGCGCGCCACCATGGCCATGCTGGCGGTGAAGGGCGTAACCTGCAGTCCGGTCCAGAGCGTCGGCTGGGGCGAACTGACGACGCTGGAGGCGCCCGGCGGCCGCAAGATCGGCCTCTATCAGCCCCGCCACGCCGTCGCCCATTCGCTCTGATTGCGCGTGATTCAGCGGGGTTGAACCGCCAATGTACGCCCCGGGTGATGGGTTGTCAGCGGCGATAATGCATTTACCGCAATAAATACAATCACTTACACTCTAAGAACCGCGAAACCAGCGCTCCAGCGCAAGGGCCTCGATCCTGAGCTTGGCGGTCCGGTTCGCCGCCTCCTCGTCCACGCCCCACTGCCGCTCCTGGAAGGCCTCGTCGATCCGCGACAGGTCGAAGGCCTCCCCACCGCCTAACCGCCCGCGCTGCAAGGCGAACGCCAGGATGGCGGATCCGAACAGCGGCGTGGCGGCCGCCAGCGCGGTCAGGGCGAAATCGTCCAGCTCCAGCGCCAGGACCTTGGCTCGCGCGATGGTCTCGGGCGACTGGGGAATGTGAACGATCCCGGCCGTGGGGGTCAGTTTGAGGTCCAGCGTTTCATCGGCCCAGGCCAGCATCGGGCCCCACTTTTCGGCATGTTCGCGCGCCAGCTCGACTGGCTGGTCGGCGTGGTAGCAGAGCAGGTCCGTACCGACGTAGCGCGCGACCTCGTCGGCGATGGCGTCGCGTTTGTCGTGGACGTGTTCGATGGCGGTGTGCGCCAGGCGGGTCGCCGGCATGGAGGCCAGCTCCAGGTGCTCGCCCTGGGCGGCCCATTCCTCCGCGGCCTGTTGCGCCAGGGATTGCGTCGGCAACACCAGCGGCCTGCCGCCCGGCGTCTTGGCCTGGCGCCCGTCCAGCAGCACCGGCCAACCGCCCTCGCCTTCCGGACCGGCGGCGGCTTCCTTCCAGAAGCGGCGCAGGCGTTCGGCGTTCTCGGGTTTGGCGCGATTGAAGGACATGGGGCGTCTCGGGCTGGCGAAGGCGCGGTCATACCACCTAGGTCAGCGCAGGCCAGTCGATGGTGGCGATGTTGCGCCCCGGCAGATAGGCGACCGGGACCTTCGCGCCGGGCGCCAGGAAGCCCGCCTTGCCGTCCGGCACCCGCACCAGCCCCTGCGAGCTGACGCTGCGCCCATCGTCCTCATAGGTGAAGACCAGCACCACCATGGGATCGTCGGACTCCTCCGGCGCCAGGCCGCTCGCCACCTGCCCGGCGTTCAAGCCGCTGGGCGTGACGCTGACGATCACGCCCTCGCCGCGGGCGCCGTCGCGGATGACGTCGGCGGCCTTCAGCGACGGGATGCCCGTGGCCTGGACGAAGGCGGCAGGGCCGGCGGCGGCAACCGCGGCCGAAATCGCCTGGGCGATCGCCTGGCCCGAGGGCGCCTCGCCCGCCGCCAGCGGCGCGGCTGCCCCCGACCCAAGGCTGTCGATCGCCACGCGCGACGGGTTCTTGGAATCGACCTTGACGTTCACGGTCATGCCGGGCCGCAGCGCGCCCCAGTTCATCCGGCCCAGCATGGCGCGGGTCTGGGCGGTATAGGCCGGCGCGCCCGGGATGGTGACGATCAGGTCCAGCTTCACCACCATGTTGACGTTGTTGATGGTGACCCCGGTGTCCTGGACCGACTGGATCTGGGCCGTGCCGGCGACGCCGCCCTTCAGCACGTCGCCCATGTCCAGCTTGCCCATGTAGAAGCCGACCGCCAGCAGGATGGGGCCGGAGATGATCAGCGGCAGCACCGTCGCCAGGATCGCGCCAGGCAGCGCCGGTGGAACCAGCATCGCAGAGCCGCCCGCAACGATCGCGCCGAGGGTGAGCAGGGCCCCGACGGCGAGCAGGACGATGGACATGACCTTCATGGGGCGCTCCTGGCGAGCCGGGAGCTTAGGCGCTGAACCTCGGGATCGCGAGCGCCGTCACGCGAACGTGGCGAACCGGTCCAGTTCGGCCTCCAGCTCGGCGAAGTCGTGAGCGACGTGGATCGCTCCGGCCTCGAGAATCTCCTCGGCCGTCTGGAAGCCCCAGGACACCCCCTGGGGCCGCGCCCTGGCGGAGACCGCCATGCGCATGTCGTGCTCGGCGTCGCCGATCATGACGGTCAGCGCGGGCGTGGTCCCGGCGGCGGCGATGGCGGCCAGCAGCATGGCCGGGTCCGGCTTGCCGGGCCCGTCGTCGGCGCAGTGGGTGGAGGCGAACAGGTCCGACCAGCCCTCGCGCTTCATCCAGCGCTCGACGCCGCGCCGCGACTTGCCGGTGGCGATGGCCAGGGTCCAGCCCTCGCGCTTGAGTCGGCGCAGGGTCTCCTCGGCGCCGTCGTAAAGCGGCTCGGCGTATCCGGGCTGCTCGTGCACGGCGATGAAAGCCTGCTGATAGAGCCGTACGAAATCCGCCAGCTCCGCGTCCGTCAGTTCGGGCGCCAGGGTGTGAAGCGCCTGCGGCAGGGACAGCCCCACCATCCGGCGGACGCGGTCATAGGTGGGATCGGGCAGGCCTGCGGCGGCGGACGCCTCGCGCGCCACCCGGAAGATCACCTCGCGGCTGTCGACCAGGGTGCCGTCGCCGTCGAACACCGCCAGCAGGGTCATGCCGGGACGATGTCGAAGGCGATCGTCATGCGGCTCTCGTCAGTCGTGAACGGCACAGTCCCGTGCCACATGTAAGAAGGGAACAGGCAGAGGCTGCCCGGGACCGGCCGCACGTAGTGGGCGGGTTCGAGTGGCGGGTTGGTGCGGAAGCGCGGCTGGCCGAACTTGATCCAGCCCTCGCGGCTGTCTCGGTCCAGCGCCTCGCCCGGAGTCTCGACGTAAAACGCCGACGACAGCCAGCCCTGGGGATGGATGTGGTCGACGTGGTGGCCGCCCGGCCGCAGCCGCACCGACCAGGCGCCGCGAATGGCGTATTCGCCGGTGTTGCGCGAGCGGATCGGATCGTCACCCTGACCCACCCGGGCCATGTAGGCGCGGATCGGACCATCGATGGCCTGAAAGAAGGCGACGATGGCCGGGTCCGGGTAGGAGCGCAGGTCCCGCGACGTCTGGCTCCCGCCACGCAAAGAGTTGTCGAACGGATGCCCCTTGAGCTTGTGGAGGCGGATAAGCGTCTGGGTTAGGTCGGCGAGGAAGGCCTCGGTCGTCTTCCAGCCCTTCGGCGTTTCGATGCCCTTGGGACGGACAAAGGCTTCGTAGTCATAGAAGCGTGCGTACTCTGCATCGCCGGTGATGCGGGCGGCCGTGGCGGCCATGCCGATGGCGATCTGGTCGATAGGGTCCGCGGCGAGCCTGCGCCGGGCCAGGGCGAGGGCGTCGGCCGCCCGACCGGCGCCAAGCCACGCCATGCAGGCGGTTTCGATGACGGACGGGTGATCCGGAGCTGCCGCCACCAGGCGGTCGACCGCCGGCAGGGCGACGGCGATATCGCCGGCCTCGGACGCCGCGATGGCCAGCGCCTGTTGCAGGCGCAGATCCTGTGGCATCTGGGCCGCCGCCTGCCTGAGCAGGGCATAGCCTTCCTCGGGCCGGCCGATCTTCTCCAGCACCATGGCGCGTACGTTCGCGAGCGCCGGGGACTGGCCCGCGGCATTCAGCGGCGCGATGGCCTGGTCCGGATCGCCGGTGCGCATCCAGATCAGCTGGGCGATGTCGCGATGGGCCTCGTAGTAGTCGGGCCTGCGACGCAGGGCTTCGCGATAGCTGGCCTCCGCCCGGTCGAACTGTTCCAGCCCGACGTAGTTGCGCCCGCTGACCAGCCAGGTTTCGGGCGCGTCCAGCCCGAGGCGCATGGCGTGGTCGACCGCCTTTCGCGCCTCGCCGTGCTCGCCCAGATCGTTCAACAGGGCGGCGTAGTTGTGCCAGATGATCCGGTTCTGCGGGTCCTTGAGGGTGGCCCGCTTCTGGAACGGCCGCGCCTCGATGTGCCGCTCCAACGCCTTCAGGATCGCGGCGTGGGCGTCCAGGGTGAGGGCATCGACAGTCGGCGAAGCGACCGCCGGGGTCGTGAGCGCCAGCGCCTCCTGCGCTCGCCCCGCGTTCATGAGCGCCCTGGCGGTCTCGAAGAGAGCGGGTGTCGTCACCTGCGTTTCTTTCCTGTCCGGAAGGGTTCGGGGTCCGCCTCATGCTCGTCGAAGCCGAAGCGCTCGAAGCCGGCGCGCAGCTCCTTGGAGATCGGCGCCTCGACAATCAGGGTTCCGCCCGAGGGATGTTCGAGCTCGACCCGGCGCGCATGCAGCTGCAGCCCCAGCCCTTCCGAAATCGAGAGCGAGGCCTCGTCGTTGTATTTCGGGTCGCCGACGATCGGATGGCCGATCGCCTTCATGTGGGCGCGCAACTGGTGGGTCCTGCCGGTATGCGGCCGCAGCGCCATCCAGGCGGCCCGGTGGGCGGCGCGGGATACCGTGACGTATTCGGTCTCGGCCGGGTCGGCCCCGAACTCCTTGGGGTCGGCGGGCACCACCATCTCGCGATCGCCAACACCCTTCTTGACCAGGTGCAGGTCGATGATGCCCTGGTCGGGCTTGGGATTGCCGACAACGATGGCCCAGTAGGTCTTCTTGGCCCGCCGGCGCGCGAAGGCGCCCGACAGCTTGGCCGCCGCGGCAGGCCCGCGCCCCAGCAGCAGCACGCCGGAGGTGTCGCGGTCCAACCGGTGGACCAGGCGGGGGCGCTCCATCCCCTCGCCCCAGGCCGACAGCAGACGGTCGACGTGCTTGAGGGTCTTGGTGCCGCCCTGCACCGCCAGGCCGGCGGGCTTGTTGATCGCGATGACGTCCTCGTCCTCGTAGATCACCAGGGAGCGGGCGTAGGCCATGTCGCGCTGGGACAGCGGCGGCGGCCCTTCCCGCTTCTCGGAGGCGTCCGGCAGGGGCGGGACGCGCACCTGCGCTCCGGCGGCCAGCCGCGTGTCGCCTTTGGCGCGGGCGCCGTCGACGCGGACCTGGCCGGATCTGAACAGCTTCTGCAGCTGCACATGGTTCAGATGCGGCCAGCGGCGCTTGAACCAGCGGTCCAGCCGCACGCCCTCTTCGCCGGAGGCCACGAACAGGGTCTTCACCTCACGGCTCATGAGAAGGCCCTGCGCGACAGCCAAAGGCCTGCGAACACCGCCGTGATCGCCAGCACGGCCGAGAGGCCTGCATATCCAATAGCGCCGCCCCACTCGCGCCGCTCAATCATCAGGACGGTTTCAAGGGAATAAGCCGAAAAGGTCGTGAAGCCGCCGAGCACGCCGACGCCGAGCAGCAGGCGCATCCGTTCCTGGTCCGCGCCCCCGCGCAAGCC
Organism: uncultured Caulobacteraceae bacterium; assembly: GCA_964600375.1. Taxonomy (GTDB): domain Bacteria; phylum Pseudomonadota; class Alphaproteobacteria; order Caulobacterales; family Caulobacteraceae; genus JAEZEZ01. Next base: position 18,951 of record CAZRKY010000002.1, read on the forward strand.
CAACCAGCCGACCAGCAATCCCATCAGCAAACCGCCGACCAGGTTGGCGATGAAAGTGCCCCACGGCCAGTCGTGGCCAAGCCAGCGGCCAGCCTGGACGCCCAGTCCGTACCGGGCCACAGCACCCGCCGCGCCGCCTAGCGCCACCCAAAGCCAGTTCATCATGGGCGGGTTATAACGCTGGCCCGACGGATTCGTAGAGGCTAGAGCGGAAGCCATGACCGATCTCATCCTGGCGATCATCCACCATCTGCTGGTTTTCGGCCTCGTGGCCATGCTGGTGGCCGAGTCCATGCTGGTCCGCCCGGGCATGCGGGCCATGGACGTCGATCGCGTGGTGCGCATCGACATGGGCTATGGCGCGACCGCGATCCTGATCATCATCGTGGGCCTGCTGCGGGTGTTCTTCGGGGCCAAGGGCTATCACTTCTACGCCAACAACTTCTTCTTCTGGGGCAAGATCGCCTGCTTCCTGGCCATCGCGGGCCTGTCGGTTCCCCCGACGCTTCAGTTCCTGCGCTGGCGCGCGACCCGAAAGGTCGATCCCGCCTTCGTGCCGACCGACACCGAGGCTTCGTCGGTCCGCAAGTGGATGCGCTATCAGTCGCTGGTGCTGGTGGTGTTGCTCGTATTCGCCGCCGCCATGGCCCGCGTGCCCTTCTAGCCACACGGTTTCGCCCAGTCCGCGAGCCGTATGGTGGCGGTGGGACAATGCCCCTATGTATAGGTTTCAGTTAACGGCGTTGTCGGGGAATTGGCATGTCAGGTCACGACGAGCATGGCCACGACGCCCACGGGCTAGACGCCCACAGGCGTGACGGTCACGGCGACACCCATGGGCATGCGCCCGCACCGGCCGACAGCGGCCATGCGGCCCCGGCGGCGGACCCACACGCCAGCCCCAAGCGGACACGGTACGCAGCCGGCGACGCCCCGCTGCCGCCCCTGAAGGAAAGCGACTACCTGTCGCTGGATCCCGAGGTTCAGCAGAGCCTCTCCGATCGCATCGATCTCTACTACAACAACCCGTTGGACATCTTCCCGTTCGACGCCCAGATGCTGAAGCCTGATCGCTTCCACGTCATGTTCGAGAAGCAGATCGCCGAGCGCTTCCCCGACGACGCGGACACGCGCGACCGGATCGTCGCCTACGGCCGCAACATCTTCAGCTCGCTCATGGCCTACATGATCGGCAAGCGGCTGTTCCAGCTGGCGACCCTGGCCGTCCTGACCTTCCTTGCGCTCCAGGGTACGTCCTTCTTCTCGGGCCTGACCCCCGATCCGATGCTGCGCATGCTCGCCACCATCGGCGCCATGGTCGGCCAGACCCTGCTGTTTGTCGGCGTGATGACGATCGTCTTCACCCAGTACCGCACGGCGCTGGAGAACCGGTCCTATGAGCTGTCGCGCGAGATCGTGCAGCGGACGCGCGAACTGCAGAACCTGTTCACCACCGTCCGCGCCCTGCCCGACCAGGCCGAAACCCTGTTCCAGATGGACGGTCCCGGCTGGGGCCGCCGTTCGGCCCTGCTGATGCGGCTTCTGCTCTGGGTCGCCGCACGCCTTGAATATCTTGAGAAATTCACCCAGGTCGAAATGTGGCGCGTCGGCCGTGAGCGCTACTGGATGAACTGGGGCGGCGCGATCCTGGCCATCCTTTGCACCGTCGGAGGGGTGCTGCCCCTGGTGCTCTCGGCGCCCGCCGCCGGCGACCAGACCCTGTTCCGGATCCTACAGGGCGTGGCCCTGGTGCTCGGCCTGTTCGTCTCCTGGGCGTCCTATTTCAAATGGCAGACGCCGGTGAACCTGGTGCGCGACAAGTTCGGCTCGGAGAGCTGGATCCGTTACGCCACGCTGAACGTCGACGACGTGGTCGGCGACCAGTCGCGCCGCGATAAGGAGCGCCTGGTCGAATACCGCAGCCTTACGCGGGGACGCTGAGCCACACGCGCGATCCGATTCGCGGATATCTGGTCGATCGGCGTTTTGCCAATTGTCAAGCTTGGCCGTAGGACGTTAGAACGTCGTTAAGCTTTGCCGGGGCGTTCACTCGGTCGCGCGGTCGGGGGCGGCCGGCGCGGCAATCGTGATCTTCAGGACCGTCTCGCAAGCCCTGTTGTGTGCAGTGTTTTCTGGGTGTGGCGCCGGCGACCAACGCCTGCGCAGCGGGGGGTCTTGCCATGAAACTCGTCTCAAGAACCGGCCAACGGGAACGTGAAACCGGCCTGGCCGCAATCGGCAGCCTGTTGCGCTCAAGGAAGCGAAAGCCCGCCGTGTCCGATCCTGGCAAGGAGGCGCACGACATCGGAGCGCGGTCCGAGCACCTGAATGAGAAGTTGGACCTGGCCTTGCGATCAATCGCGCAGGTGTCCGATATCGCCGCCCTGCTGCAACAGATGCGGGACCCCATTGCGGACGAATTCGCCGAGCGCCGCGCCGAACATGCCGCGCTGCAGACCGTGAGAGCCGAGGCCGCCGCAACGGCAGAGAAATTGGGCGACCTGCAGCTCCAGCATCGGGAGCTGATTGCCCGTCTCGCCGCCGCGGATACCGCTCTGGCGGCCGCTGCCAGCGAAGCGGAGGGCCAGGCGATCCGCCTGGGGGCGCGAGAGAGCCAGCTGCAGGATATGCGCTCGGACCGCGACCAGCTTCGCGCCCAACTCGGCGAACTTTCGGCGGCGCACCGTGAAGCGATGACACGCCTCAGCCACCTTGAAGAAGAATCCACCGACCTGAAAAAGCGACTCGAGTCGTCCGAACAGCGCCGGCGCGAGCGGGAAGCCCAGCTGGCGACCGAACAGCAGGCTCGCCAACTGCTCGAGCAGGAGAACGCGGTGCTGTCAAAGCGCTGCGATCACGTGGGCGCGGACTGCGCGCGCCTGACCAGCCTGACCAGCCAACTCGAGGAATCTCTCACGGTCGCTCAGGCCCGTTGCCAGGCCCTGGACAGCGCGTTGCTGGCCGCGGAGTCCGAGGCCGCCAAGGCCGCCCGGGCGTTCGAGGCCCGGCTCGAGTCGGCCGGCGCCGAGAAGAGCGCCCTGGACGCTCGTCTCGAGATGGCGTTGGCACGGAACACCCAGTTGGAAACGACCGGCGCGAACTTGAACGAACGCCTCGCCGAGGTCACCGCCCAACACAGCAGCGCCGAGCGCGCCCGATCCGAAGTCGCCCTTTCGCTCGAGCGCGCCAAGGCGGAGAGCGAAACCGTCCGTGAAGAGCTCCAGATCGCCCGGCTGGAGATGGCCGCGCTTGAACAGGCGCGTTCGGCCGCTGTCGAACGGGCCGACGAGCTGTCGCAACTCGCCCACAGCCGTGATCTCGTCATCCGGAGAACTGAACACCGGCTTGAGGCCCTGAAAGAGCGGCTCGACAACGCCCAGGCCGAGCATGTTCGCAAGCGTGCAGGCCTCGAGGAGCGGCTGACGGCCTTGCAGGGCCAGCTGGAAGAAGAGCGGGCCGCCCGCGGGGTGGCCGAAGGGTCTTTGGAGACCGCGCGCCGAGACCGATCCAGGCTGCAGGGCGAGCTGCTCGATTCCTACGAGCCGGGGGTCGCGCTGGCTGGCGAATAGGCAAGACCCGCGGCCGCGAGCACGGCCTCGAAATCCGGCGGAACCGGCGCCGACACCGTCATGGGACCGCTAAGGTCGGGGTGCGGGAACACCAGGCTGCGGGCGTGCAGCATCAGCCGCGGAACCGACTTCCCGCCCAGTGTCAGCGCGCCGCCGTAGCGCACATCCCCCACGATCGGCCGGCCGATCGACGCCAGATGGACCCGCAGTTGATGCATCCGTCCGGTCACCGGGTTCAGCTCCACCAGGGCCGCTTCGTCGTTGGCCTCCAGGGTGCGGTAGATGGTCCGGGCCTCCTGGGCCTCGACGTCGAGCTCGTTGGCCACCCGCATGTAGGACTCGCGGCCGATCTCCTCACGGCGCAGGGGCGCGTGGATTTCGCCGCCCTTCGGCTTGGGCGCGCCGGGCGCGACGATGGCCAGGTACGTCTTGCGCAGGCGCCTCGCCTGAACCGCCTTGCCCAGGAAGCTGGCGTCCGGCTGGGTGCGGCCGGTCAGGATGACGCCGGAGGTGTCGCGGTCGAGCCGATGGATAAGCCGCGGCCGGTTTCCGCTGGCCTTGGCGAAGGCCCACAGCAGGTCATCCAGGGTGTGCGCCTTGATCCGTCCACCCTGGCTGGACAGGCCCGCAGGCTTGTTGAAGGCGATCACATGGTCGTCCTGGTGGATGACCATGGCCTTCACGCTTGCGATGTCCAGGGCCGTCAGGCGGGGCCGGTCAGCCTTCGTCATTGAGCTTCGCGCGCAGTTCGGCCCAGCGGTCCAGCCGCGCCTTGATCTTGGCCTCATGGCCCTCGCCCTTGGGGGCGTAAAAGGTCCGCCGCACCATGCCCTCGGGCCAGTAGTTGGCGCCGGAGAACCCCTCCTCGCTGTCGGGGTCGTATTCATATCCCTTGCTGTAGCCCAGCTGTTTGAGGAGCTTGGTCGGCGCGTTGCGGATATTGGGCGGCGGCATCAGCGAGCCGGTCTCGCGCGCGGCCCGGAGCGCGGCCTTGTAGCCCTGATAGACCGCCACCGACTTGGGCGCCGTGGCCAGGTGGACGACCGCCTGCGCCAGCGCCAGTTCGCCCTCGGGGGAGCCCAGGAAATCGTAGGTGTCCTTGGCGGCGTTGGCGACGAGGATGGACAGGGGATCGGCCTCGCCGATGTCCTCCACCGCCATCCGCACGATGCGTCGGCAAAGGTAGAGCGGGTCTTCGCCGCCGTCGAGCATGCGCGCCAGCCAGTAGAGCGCCGCGTCCGGGTCGGAGCCGCGCACCGACTTATGCAGGGCGGAGATGAGGTTGTAGTGCTCTTCGCGGTCCTTGTCGTAGGCCGGACTGCGTTTCTGCAGCAGCTTGCCGAGCTCGGCGGTGTTCAACGGCTTGTCGCCGCCGATGGCGAACAGGGTCTCGGTCAGGGTCAGCAGGTAGCGGCCGTCGCCGTCCGCCAGGGCGCCGAGCGCGCGGCGGGCATCGGGATCGAGGGGGAGCGTCTTTTCCTCGTGCTCTTCCGCCTTCGCCAGGAGTTGCTCCAGCGCGGCGTCATCCAGGCGCTTGAGCACGAACACCTGCGAGCGCGACAGCAAGGCGCCGTTCAGTTCGAACGATGGGTTCTCGGTGGTGGCGCCCACCAGGGTGACCGTGCCGCTCTCGACGTAGGGCAGGAAGCCGTCCTGCTGGGCGCGATTGAACCGGTGGATCTCGTCGACGAACAGCAGCGTCGACTGGCCGGAATGCCGCCGGGCCCGGGCCGCTTCGAACGCCTTCTTCAAGTCGGCGACGCCCGAGAACACCGCCGAGATCTGCTGGAACTCGTAGCCGGACGCCTTGGCCAGAAGGCGCGCGATGGTGGTTTTGCCGGTGCCCGGCGGGCCCCAGAGGATCATCGATGACAGACGCCCGCTGTCGACCATCCGCCGGATCGGACCATCGGGACCCAAGAGGTGATCCTGGCCCACGACCTCGTCGAGCGACTGCGGACGCAGTCGGTCGGCCAGGGGAGCGTCCTGGGCGGCGCTCGACAGGCCCGCGGCTTCGAAGAGGTCGGTCATCTCAGGCTAGATAACCCCCGCGCGGCGAAAGCACCACGCGAAGGCGCCTAGCCGCGGAATTGTCCTCGGATCAGGCGGCCTTCACGCTCGATGGTCACCTGCCACATCCGGGGATGCTGCTGCAGGATCGACTGCAGCTGGCGGGTGTCGGCTATGGGCTGACCATTGATCTCGCGCACGATGTCGCCCGGCTTGAAGCCGGCCGCCGCGGCATAGCCCCTGCCCGGCTTGGCGATCACCACACCCCGGCCCGTGAACGGGTCGGCGCCGATCTCCTCGGCCACGGCCGGCGACAGATTCGCGACCGTCGCCCCGGTCAGCGGGCTGTCGCCCTGCAGCAGGCGCTCGTCGCGCGGGGGGTTGGCCGGGGGCGCCTCGAGCTTGACCCGCATGTGCAACGGGCGGCCGTCGCGCAGGACATCGACCTCAAGCAATTCGCCTGGGCGGGCCGTGGCGACGCGGTAGTTCACGCTGGCCGGATCGTTCACTTCGGCGCCGCCGACCGCGGTGATCAGGTCGCCCTCGCGGATGCCGGCGCGAGCTGCGGGGCCGCCAGGATAGAGGTTGGACACCAGCGCGCCCTCGGGCCGCGGCAGGCCGAGGCTGCGGGCGATGTCGCCTGTGACCATGTCGGTCTTGGCTCCCAGCCAGGGCCGCACGACCGCCTGACCGCCGCCGACGGCGGTCTCGACAACGCGGCGCACCATGGCGGCTGGGATGGCGAAGCTGACGCCTGACGACTGACCCGAGCGCGACAGGATGAAGGTGGGAACGCCGATCAGGTCCCCGTCCATGTCCACCAGTGCGCCGCCGGAATTGCCGGGGTTCACGGAGGCGTCGGTCTGGATATAGGCCGAGGCGTCCGCGCCGTTGGGGTCAGCGGTGCGGTTCAGCGCCGAGATGATGCCGTTGGTGACCGTCTGCCCGACCCCGAACGGGTTGCCGATGGCCAGCACCAGGTCGCCGACCTCGAGGTCTTCCTTGTCGTCGATCGGCAGAACCGGAAGGCGTTCCGAACCGACGTCGATCTTGAGCACGGCCAAGTCGGTCCGCGGATCGGCCAGCAACACGCGCGCCTCGAACTCGCGGCGGTCGGACAGCACGACCATGAACTGCTGGCCGCCTTCCACAACGTGGTTATTGGTCACGATCACGCCGTCCGCCCGGACGATGACGCCGGACCCCAGGGACTGCTGGACCCGGGCGCGCGGCACGCCGCCGCCGAAATTCTCGAAGAACGGGTCGCGCTGGCGCACGATGGACCGGGCGAAGACGTTGACCACGGCCGGCCCGGCCCGCTTCGCCACGGGCGCGAAGGACGACTTCATCGAGATGACGTCGGCGGGGGCGCGGCGGGTTGGCTCGACCAACCGCTCCTGGGCGTGGCTGGCCGGGGGGGTGCAGGCGGCGAGCGCCGCCAGCAGGGGCAGAATGAGGCGAGAGATCTTCTTCATGGACCTGCAGATGGGGGCGGAAATTCCAGCCGCCAAGCTCGGTCAAGTTTGGGACCGCAATTGGGCGGTGGATTTCCTGTTGGCAACGAGGGGATCAGGGCGCCGCGGCGGCCTCGCGACGCCCTGCGTCCTTCGCCGCCCAGAGCGCGATCGACATCCCGGCCAGGAGGAAGGCGGCGGCGATGAAGAAGGGGAAGCCCGGCACGTGCAGCACCTTCAACTGGTCGTTGGCGATGGCGTAGGTCGCGCCGTACAGCGCCGGCGCGAAGATGCCGGCGACGCTCTGCAGGCCCTGGTTCGCGCCCTGCAACTTGCCCTGCTCCTGCGGCGAGACGCGACGGCTCATCAGGGACTGGGTCGCAGGGCCTGCGATGCCCCACAAAGACATGATCGGAATGCCGATGGCGAAGATCTGCCATGTTGGGGCCAGACCGTAGATCGCAAACCCCGTGGCGCCGCACACCAGGCCCGCGACGATGGCCGCCCGCTCGCCGCTGGCCTTCACGATGGGACCGACCAGCGCGCCCTGAACCACCATGGCGCAGACCCCGATGAGGATCATGGTCAGGCCGATCTCATTGGGCCCGAAGCCGTAGCGGCCGAAGGCGTAGAGCGTGAAGACGGTCTGCAGCACGAAGTGACCGAACTGGGCCATCAGCTGCACGGTCGCGAGCGGCAACAGGTCGGCATGGGACTTGAGCAGGTTGAAGGCGCCGATCGGATTGGCCCGGCTCCAGCGGAATTTGTCGCGACGCTCGCGGGGAAGCGATTCCGGCAATACGAAGTAGCCGTAGGCGAAATTGAGCAGGCTGAGGCAGCCGGCCACGATGAAGGGCACCTGCGGACCGCCGGTGATGATCCAGTCCGTGCCCGGGACGGCGAGGATGTTGCGCGGATCACCCAACAGGGCGCCCACGCCCGGCCCGACCATGAAGCCCAGGCCGAACACCGCGCCCAGCAAGCCGAAACGCGCGGCGCGCTTTTCGGGCGTGGTGACGTCGGCGATATAGGCGAACGCCGTCGCGATCGACGCGGATGTGATCCCCGAAACGAGCCGGCCGACCAGCAGGATCGCCAGCGTTGGCGAGAACGCCATAACCAGATAGTCGAACCCTGTCCCGAGGTTAGACAACAGGATGATCGGGCGGCGGCCGAAGCGGTCCGAGAGCGCGCCCGCGACCGGTTGGAAGAGGAACTGCATCACCGCCCAGGTCGTGCCGGAAATGCCGATCCACCAGCCTGCGCCCACCAACGTCCCGGTGAACTTGGTGATCAGGGCCGGCCAGACCGGAATGACCAGGCCCAGCGATGCGACGTCCGACAGCACCGTCACCAGGATGAAGGCGAAGGCCGCCTTGCGGATCGTCTGGCCAGTCGGAGCAGTGTCCGGCGCCGCAGGCGGGGTGAAATCGTCGGTCATGTCGGGGTTCCGTTTCGGCGCGCATTATTACCCGGATAAAATAGCCTGTCAATCGGCGACGTGGGCGTGGAGTGCGGCAAGCAGCCCTTCCCACCATTCGGCCTCTCGCCGGAGGAAAAGCGCCAGCGGGAAGCCGTGGCGCGCTGCGTTCTGCGGCGGAATGGTCTCCCACCCGGAATGCTCGACGCTCACCCGGGTCTCGTCACCGACCGCATGGAAGGTCACCTCGACGGTCGTCGTGGCGTCCGGTTCGAACCAGGCGCATCGCCAGGTGAACACCAGTCGCTCTCCCGGAGCCCAGACCAGCACCCTGCCCGCTTCAAACACCTTGCCGCCGGGGAGCGTCTCCAGGAACCGACCGCCCTGAAATGGTTCGAAGGAAGGAACGCCCGGGCTGCGCGGCGTGAAATGGAACATGGCGCTGGGCCTCCACCAGGCCGCGATCTCGGCGGTGAAGGCCTCGAACGCGCGCAGGGGACTGGCCCTGATGCGCAGCGCCACCAGGACGCGCGCGGTCACGGCTCCGTCTTCTCGATGTGGATCTTGAAGTTCGCCAGCTGCTCGGCCCAGAGCCGCTCCGAGCGCGCCAGCCAATCCCTCACTTGCGCCATTCCGTCCGCCCTCAGCGCATAGATACGGACGCGCGCGTCGTAGGCGACGTGCGGCTCCGGCCGGGTCTCAAAGATGATCCGGGCGTCCCGAAGCGTCCGCAGGTGGCGGCTCATCGCCGGCGGCGAAAGTTGAAGGTCACGGGCCAGCTCGCCGGCCGGCCTCGGGCGCTGGCTCAGCAATTCCACCACCTTGCGGCGATGAGGATCGGCGAGGGCCGCCAGCAGGCGGTCTATGTCGAGCGCGGCGTTCACGCCCAGCCCTTCGCCTCGATCTTCAGGCCGGAAGCTGATTCCGCATCTTCACGACTGACTACCTGGACGGTCTGGGCGAAGGTCCAGATGTGGCCTTCAGGATCGCGGGCGCGATAGGTACGGTCGCCGTAGAACTGGTCCTCCGGCGCCGCGATGATTTCGGCGCCCGCCGCGCGGGCTCGATCGCAATGGGCGTTGATATCCTCGTCGAGCTGGACGTGAACGGTCTGGGTGCACTTTCGCCCGATGGATGCCGGGCTCTTGTGGTCGTCGCTCCACTCGGTCCCGATCATCACCAACCCCGAGCCGAAGCGCATCTGGGAGTGCCCCAGTCTCCCCTGCTCGTCGGTGATCACCATGGTGCGCTCGAACCCGAAGGCGCGTTCCAGGAAGTCCAGGGCGGCGAACGGGTCCAGATAGAAGAGCGCGGGGCTGAAGGTCGGGTGTCCTGCCATGGCGATGACTCCTTGCGAAGAATTACAATATTTAATCCATATCGGAACTATATTCGCAAGCCGGGATGTCACGGCTGCGGCGAACGACCTTGTCAGGCCCCTGCCGCCGGAACCCCGGCTCGCCCTCGGCGGTCGCGTCGGCGCCTGATCCCCGTGCGCCCACGGCGCGTCCCCGCCGCAGACGCGTGAACAAAGCTTAAGGCGCGCCCGCAATCCACCAATTGCCAGCGGCTCCGATTGCGGCCATGAAGCGCTCCGGCCCGTTTTCGAACGGGCTTTTTTCCGGCGCGCGACCAGCGGCCGTCCTAGCGGAGAACGAACGCGTGAGCGCTGTGCTCGAAGCTGAGAATCTCACCAAGACCTACGGCGCCGTGAAGGCGCTGGACGGCCTGAGCCTGTCTGTTCCCCCCGGCGGCGTCTATGGCGTGCTGGGCCCGAACGGCGCGGGCAAATCCACCCTCTTCCGCATCTGGCTGGGTCTCATCCGCCCGACCGAGGGCGAGGCCAAGGTCATGGGCGGCGTCGCCGGCCGCGATCCCAAGGCCGCCCGTCGCGCCGGCTCGATGATCGAGACCCCGCGCTTTCCGCCCTTCCTGACCGCTCGCCAGGTGCTGGTGATGCTGTCCAGGGCCTCGGGGCTGAAGAACAACGCCGACCAGATCGACTCGCTGCTCGACCGGGTGAACCTGACCGCTGACGCCGACCGCAAGGTCAAAGGCTTCTCGGTCGGCATGGCCCAGCGCCTGGGCATCGCCGCGGCGCTGCTGGGCAAGCCCGAGCTGCTGATCCTGGACGAACCGACCAGCGGCATGGACCCGGCCGGCATCAACGAGATGCGCAACCTGATCCGCTCGCTGGCCGACAACGACGGCGTCACCGTCGTCCTGGCCAGCCACCAGCTCGCCGAGATCCAGCGCGTCTGCAACCGCGTCGCCATCCTCGATCACGGCCGCCTGGTCTCCGAAGACACTATCGAGGAGATGGTCTCGGGCCACGTCTCGCACCTGCGCATCACCGGCTCGCCCGTCGCGACGATCATGAAGGTGCTGGGCAAGAAGGGCGCGAAGGACGGCGACGCCGTGCTCGCGCGCATCGACCGCAAGGATGCGCCCGACCTGATCCGCAAGCTGGTCAGCGAGAAGGTGAACATCACCGAGGCCAAGTGGGTCGGCGGCGATCTCGAAAAAGTCTTCCTCCAGCAGACGGGAGAGCCCCGTGCTCAGTGACGCGATCTCCTCCGAGGCCTACCGCCTGTGGCGCAACAAGACGGTCCTGTTCTGGGCCTTCCTGTTCGTGCCCTTCATGGCCTTCGGCTTCGACTTCCTGACCGAAGGCTTCCTCAAGCCGGCGATGATGCAGGGGATGCCCATCCCCAAGCCTGACTTCGCCAAGCTGTTCCTCGGCAAGCTGAGCGGCGCGGGCGGGTTCATGACCGTCGCCTTCGTCATTGTCGGCGCCTCGATCATCTTCGCCGCCGACTACCGCTGGGAAACCTGGCGATTGATGGCCCCGCGCAACAGCCGCGTGAACCACATCCTGGGCAAGCTGGCCGTCCTGACCGGCGTCAGCCTGATCACCCTGATCCTGGTCACCCTGTTCAGCTTCTTCGGCAACTGGGCCGCGACCCTCGTCAACCACGCCACGGCCACGACGCCGCCGGCGCCGGTGGAATGGGGCCTGTATGCGATCGTCGTCGTCTGCCTGCTGTTCACCACCCTGCTGCAGGTGCTGGTGGCAACGGGCGTGGTGGCGCTGTTCGCGGTCATCACCCGCTCGATCGTCGGCTCGATGCTGGCGGGGCTGGCGATCTACACCTTCATGATCGTCGCCCTGCTCACGGCCCAGCAGGTGGTCACCGGCGCCGATCCGCTGCACCCGGACCTCTGGCGTCTGTTCCTTTGGCCCGAGTACTCGGCGCAACTGCTGATGCTTCACATCGGCGGCAAGGCCATGAACGGCCAGCAGATGATCGAACCGAACCTTGCGCTCGCGGCCCTCGCCGCCCTGCTCACCTGGATCGTGGCCGCCTACGGCGCCGCCGCGACCCTGTTCCAGCGGCAGGACCTGTCGAAGGAATAGTCGTTTCGGCTCCAGCCGGACGAAACGGAAGGGCGGCCCGCGAGGGCCGCCCTTTTCGATTCCACGGCGGCGCCCTAGCCTCGCCCAGTCTTCTCGGGAGGCGACATGCTTGATCGGCGCAGCTTCGTCTTCAGTTCGGCGGCGGCAGCGGCTCTTGCGGGCCGCGCGCAGGCTGGTGAGCCCGCCCGCGCGGCCTGGGCCCCCTACAGCCGGTCGATCGCCATCGATGGCGCGGGAGGGCTCGGCCGCTGGCCCGGCTCCGAAGACGGGTCCCTGTCCGCGGACGAGCTGGTCGACGCCCGCGCATCGGGCCTTACGGCTGTGGTGCTCACCGTCGCCCCGGCCGGGCGGTTCCGCTTCGGCGCGGACGGCTTCGAGAGCGCGGTAAAATCCATCGCCCGCTGGGAGATGCTGATCGACCGGCATCCGGAGACCCTGGCGCGCGTGCGCACTCACGCGGACCTCATGGCGGCCAAGTCAGCAGGCCGGCTGGGCATGGTCTACACCTTCCAGGAAACCTCTCCGCTGGGCGACGACATCGAACGGGTGGACGTGTTCCACGGCCTGGGCGTGCGGGTGATCCAGCTGACCCACAACAAGCGCAACCTCGTCGGCGACGGATGCATGGAGCCGGGCAATGCCGGCCTCAGCGACTTCGGCCGTGCGGTGGTTGAGCGGCTGAACGCACGTAGGGTAATTGTTGACCTGGCCCACGCCGGCGACCGCACCATGGCCGAGGGCATAGCGGCCTCCAGGGCGCCGATGTACATCAGTCACACCGGCTGCAAGGCGCTGTCGGACCTGCCGCGCTGTTCCAGCGACGCCAACCTCAAAGCCATGGCCGACAAGGGCGGCGTGGCGGGCATTGTTTGGTGGCCCTACCTCACGCGCGGCGCGACGCCGATGGCCGCCGACCTGATCCGCCACATCGAGCACGCCATCAAGGTCTGTGGCGAGGACCACGTCGGCCTGGGAACCGATGCGACCCTTTCGGCCATGCCGCGCACCCCCGAATTCGAGAAGGACAACCGCGAGTACATCGCCGGAATGGTCGAGGACCGTGTCTTCGAAGCCGGCCGGCCGGCGGACCTCTATCTGTTCATCCCCGACCTGAACGACGTCCGGCGCTTCGAGATGCTGGCCGGCATGCTGTCGTCGCGAGGGCACTCCGATGCTCGCATCGAAAAGGTGCTGGGCGGGAATTTCGCCCGCGTGATGCGAGAGGTTTGGGGGTAGCGAACCCCGCCCCCGACGGGAGAGCGCCAAGAAAAAGGGCGGCCGTTGCGGGCCGCCCTTTTCCTAACTGGATGTCGCTGAAAAGACCTACGCCTCGTCGCCGAAGGCGCTCTCCTGGACCGGACCGGAGTCCTTGCCCTTGGCCGAGACGTCGCGGTCAACGAACTCGATGATGGCCATGGCGGCGTCGTCGCCGTGGCGGAAGCCGGCCTTCATGATGCGGATGTAGCCGCCCTTACGCTCGGCGTAGCGGGGGCCGATGACGGCGAACAGCTTGCCGACCTGGGGAATGTCGCGAACGGCGCTGATGGCCTGGCGACGGGCGTGCAGGTCGCCGCGCTTGGCCAGCGTCACCAGCTTCTCGACGAAGGGGCGGAGCTCCTTGGCCTTGGGCAGGGTGGTGACGATCTGTTCGTGCTTGATCAGCGAGGCGGCCATGTTGGCGAACATCGCGGTCCGGTGAGCCGTGGTGCGGCCGAGTTTGCGGTGGGCGTTGCCGTGACGCATGTCTTCATCTCCCGAGACCGGCGCCATGCTGGCGACGCGGCCCCCAAATACGAGCCCGGATGCGAAGGCGGGACGCCTGATGGCGGCCGCCCGATCCGAACGTCCGGGCCCCTGAGGATCAGGAACACGGAGGTCGCCGGGACAAGGTCTTGGGGTCTTTCCCGGCGAGCAGGAAACCGGAAAACCGGGCTCCTATAAAAAGGAAACCGGCCGCGGGTCGCCCCGGGCCGGTTCCTTCAATGCGTCCGTCTGGTGGGACGGTTCTAGATCTGGTCTTCGAACTTCTTGGCCAGGTCTTCGATGTTTTCCGGCGGCCAGTTCGGCACGTCCATGCCCAGCGACAGGCCCATGCCGGCGAGCACTTCCTTGATCTCGTTCAAGGATTTGCGGCCGAAGTTCGGGGTGCGCAGCATCTCCGCTTCCGACTTCTGGATCAGGTCGCCGATG
>CAZRKY010000003.1:0-19103 GCA_964600375.1 uncultured Caulobacteraceae bacterium
ATGCGGCTTTCGACGCTGGGGTGATCGTAGAAGAAGAACTCCTCGATCATCGAGGGCGACGGCGCCCGGTACTCGGCCGTCTTGATCAGCGCCTTGGCCATGCCGTCGGGCTCGTTGGCGTGCACCATCGAGAAGTGGTCGGCGTCGGCCTCGATGAGGCGGGTCAGGGTGTTGGTGGCGGGCGTTCCGATCACGCCGATGAAGGCCAGCACCGCGAACAGCACCGGGATGCCTGCCGGATCGGAAATGTCGCGCACTCGCCCGGCCCCGAGAAGCCCCTGGAACACAGGGAACATGCGCTGGACCAGCCAGAAGGCCAGGGCCGCGAAGACGGTCAGGACTCCGGCGCCGATCAGGCCGTGGTTGTGGACGTAGTGCCCCATCTCGTGGCCCACGACGGCGCGGATCTCGCTCATGTCGGCATTCTTCTTGAACATGGCGTCGGACAGCGCCACCCGCGCCGAACCGAACAGGCCCGAGACGTTGGCGGTGTAGCGGTCAGACTGTTTCGTGCCGTTGAAGATGTAGATCTTGTCGTCGGGCGTGCCGGTCTTGTGGGCGAGTTCGACCACCGCGTCGCGCACCGCGCCTGGAGGGGCCGGCGTATAGGTGTTGAACAGCGGCTCGATGTAGATCGGCGACAGCACCATGCCGAAGAGCGCGACCGCGCCCACCAGGCCCGCGCCCCAGATCCACCAGGTCTTCCGCACCACCCGAATGAGGAGATAGAGCAGCGCCAGCACGATCGTGCCCATGACCACGCCGATGGCCGTGCCGATCGCCGCCTCGCCCAGCCACTCCGACCAGGTCTGGTTGTTCAGCCCGTAGGATTTCTCGCGCCACCAGCTTTCGTAAAGCGCCCAGGGCAGGGTCAGAATCCAGCTGAGCACCAGATAGACGGGCGCGATCACCAGGCTGGCAAGGAACGGCTTCCGTTGCCCGCCTTCGATACGATCGCGAATGCCCGTCAGAAGGTTGGATTTCACGATGACGAAGGCGACCGCCATGGAGACCAGGAAGCCCCACAGGATCAGCCAGTGGCCGCCCTGGGTGTAGGCGATGGCCCGGGCGGTGTCGGCAGGCGACATCGTCGCCAGATAGGCCGCAGTTGCGGCGGCCGGATCGAAAGTCTCCATGGCGTGCAAGCCCTCCCCTGGATCGGCGGGATCATGAACCGCTGCCGGCCGCTGGCAAGCGAACTCTCCTCCACGGATGTCCCCAGGCCGGGCTTCTATTGTGGATAGATCACAACGTTCGATTGAACTCGGCGCGCCGCTGTGGCTTGCAACCCCGCTCAGGGGCACGAAACGACATGATCCGGTTCAGGAAGCGCGGCAAGGCGCTCCAGCCGCGGCTGGAGCTGGCGGCGGAGATCGCCGAGACTCTCTTTCAGTTTGGCGGGGCGGCGCACCGCGACCGCGTCATCGAGGTGCTGATCGCCATGCGCCGCGATCGGGGTCAGGCCGTCGAAGAAGGACTGAGAGTCGAGATCGTCGAGGCCTTCGACGCCTTCTGTGATTTCACGGCGGCGCCGGACGTCGGTGAGCCGATGTTCACCTTGCCGTTTGGCGCGCACTCCCTGCGTTGGGCTCTGCGGGACGTTTCGGCCCGGTACGGCGTCTCGGCGCCGATCGTCGCCCTGCCCTCGCGGGAACGCGCCTTCAGCTAGCGGTCTTTCTCGCGCTCGACGCCGGTGGCCTTCTGCAACGCCGCCTGGGCCGCCGCCAGACGCGCGATCGGCACGCGATAGGGCGAGCAGCTGACGTAATCCAGGCCGACCTCCTCGCAGAAGGCGATCGACGCCGGATCGCCGCCGTGTTCGCCGCAAATGCCGAGCTTGATGTCAGGCCTGGTCTTGCGCCCGCGCTCGGCCGCCAGCCGGATCAGGTCGCCGACGCCCTCCTGATCGAGAGTGACGAACGGGTCCTTCTCGAACACGCCCTTGTCGATGTAGGCGCCCAGGAACTTGCCGGCGTCGTCGCGACTGATCCCGAAGGTGGTCTGGGTCAGGTCATTGGTGCCGAAGGAGAAGAACTGGGCGTCCACCGCCAGCCTGTCGGCGGTGATCGCGGCGCGGGGCAGCTCGATCATGGTGCCGACCAGATAGGCGAAGTCTTGGCCGGTTTCGGCCTGAACTCCCTTGGCAATACGGTCCGTCAACTCCCTGAGGAATTTCATTTCTTCGGACTTGGCGACCAGCGGATGCATGATCTCGGGCAGCACGTCGCCGCCGGCCCGTTTGGCCTCGACCACGGCCTCGCAGATGGCCCGGACCTGCATCTCATAGATCTCGGGGAAGCTGATCCCCAGACGGCAGCCCCGCCACCCCAGCATCGGGTTGACCTCGTAGAGGTCGTGGGCGCGTTGCATCAGCTTGTCGGCCGATAGACCGGTCGCCGCCGCGACTGCCCGGACATCCTCCTCGGTATGGGGCAGGAATTCGTGCAGCGGCGGGTCAAGCAGGCGGATGGTGACCGGCAGGCCGTCCATGATGGCGAACAACTCGACAAAATCGGCGCGCTGCATAGGCAGTATCTTGGCCAGGGCGGCGCGCCGGCCCGCCTCGTCATCGGCCAGGATCATCTCGCGCACGGCGGCGATACGGTCTGCGTCAAAGAACATGTGCTCGGTGCGGCACAGGCCGACGCCCTCAGCCCCGAATCCCCGGGCGGTGCGGGCGTCCAGCGGCGTCTCGGCGTTGGCGCGCACCTTGAGCCGGCGCGCCGCATCAGCCCAGCTCATCAACTGCGCGAAATCGCCCGACAATTCGGGCTCGACCATCTTCATCTTGCCGGCCAGGACCTCGCCGCGCGATCCATCGATGGTGATGATTTCCCCAGCCTTGAAGGTGCGGCCGCGCGCAACGAAAGACGTCTTGGCCGCGTCGATGTGGATCTCGCTGGCGCCTGAAACGCACGGTCGCCCCATACCCCGGGCGACCACCGCGGCGTGGCTGGTCATGCCGCCGCGGCAGGTCACGATGCCCCGCGCCGCGTGCATGCCGTGGATGTCCTCGGGGCTGGTTTCCTCTCGCACCAGGATCACGGCCTCGCCCTGCCCTCCCAGGCGCTCGGCCTCGTCGGACGAAAACACGAGCTTGCCGGTCGCCGCGCCCGGACTGGCGGGGAGGCCCGCGCCGATGACGTCGCGATGGGCTTCCGGATCGATGGTGGGGTGCAGCAATTGGTCCAGCGAGGCCGGCTCGACCCGCAGGATCGCCTCTTCGCGGCTGATCTTGCCCTCGGCGGCCAGGTCGACGGCGATCTTCAGCGCGGCCTTGGCGGTGCGCTTGCCGTTGCGGGTCTGCAGCATCCAGAGCTTGCCGTTCTCAACGGTGAACTCCACGTCCTGCATATCACGGTAGTGAGCCTCGAGGCGGGCGGCGACGTCACGGAACTCCGCGAAGACCACCGGCATCGCCTCCTCCATGGACGGCGCACGGTCGCCCATTTCCTCGCGGGCGGCCCGGGTCAGGGACTGGGGCGTCCGGATGCCGGCGACGACGTCCTCGCCCTGCGCGTTGATCAGGAACTCACCGTAGAGCCGCCCGTCGCCCGTGGACGGATTGCGCGTGAAGGCCACGCCGGTGGCCGAGGTCTGGCCCATGTTGCCGAACACCATGGCCTGGATGTTGACGGCGGTGCCCCAGCTTTCGGGGATGTCGTGCATGCGGCGATAGAACTTGGCCCGGTCGTTCATCCAGCTGGCGAAGACGGCGCCGATGGCGCCCCAGAGCTGCTCGGACGGGTCCTGTGGGAAGGGCCGGCCCAGGTCGCGCTCGACGGCGGCCTTGTAGTCGACCACGACCCTTTCCCAGTCGCCGGCGGACAGTTCGGTGTCGTTGCTGACGCCGAGGCGGTCCTTCCAGTCGTCGAGGATTTCCTCGAATGCATGGTGCTCGAGGTTGAGGACCACATTCGAGTACATCTGGATGAAACGGCGATAACTATCGAAGGCAAAACGCCTATCGCCGGAAAGTACGGCCAGTCCTTCGGCCGTCTCATCGTTGAGGCCGAGGTTCAGGACCGTGTCCATCATGCCCGGCATCGAGGCCCGGGCGCCCGAGCGCACCGAGACCAGCAGCGGGTTGCCGGGGTCGCCGAAACGCTTGCCGGTGATCGCCTCGACCTCGGCCAGACCGGCCGTCACCTGGGATTCCAGGCCGGCGGGCCAGGCGTTGCCCTCGGCGTAGTAGCGGACGCAGGCCTCGGTGGTGATGGTGAAGCCCGGCGGCACCGGCAAACCGAGCGACGACATCTCGGCGAGATTCGCCCCCTTGCCGCCCAGCAATTCCTTCATCGAGGCGTCGCCGTCGGCCGACCCGCCGCCGAAACCGTAAACCCAACGCTCGCCTGAGTTCGTCATCTCAACCCGTGATCAGAGAGAAATCCGCCACCTTGCCCATCAGGTCTCGCACCTGGCCCAGAAGGCGCAGGCGGTTGTCCCGCTCAGCGGCGACATCGGAATTTACCAGCACCTTGTCGAAGAAGGTGTCGACCGGACCGCGCAGCGAGGCGAGCGCCTTCATGGCGGCCGCGAAATCCTCCGCCTCCAGAGCCCTGGCGACGATCGGGCCGGCCTCCGAGACGGCGGCGATCAGCATCGTCTCCTCCGTCGGCGCGCCTTTCTGGACGATCGACGGGCCCGACGGCGCCGCGCCCTTCTTCTCCTCGGCCTTGAGGATGTTCACGGCGCGGCGGTAGCCCTGCAACAGGTTCGTCCCGTCCTCGGCAGCGAGGAAGGCGTCCAGCGCCTCCACCCGCGCGACAATGCGCGCAAGGTCGTCGTCGCCGAGAGCAAAGACGGCGTCGACGAGATCGTGGCGCTTGCCCTGGTCCCGCAACAGCACCTTCAGACGGTCCGCGAGGAAGGCCAGCAGGTCGTGGACGTGGGCGTCGGGGCCGTTCGCGGGCGACGGACGGCCGTCCAGTTTGGCGCGGGGCAGATCCGAGGGATGACCTTCCTGCAACATGGACTCGAGTTCCACGGCGGCCCCTCGCTTGTGCGGGAAGGCCTGGTCGGCCGCGACCAGCAGCCTGAGCAACGGCAGGCGCAGCCGGCTGTCGAGAATGATGCGGATGACGCCCAGCGCGGCGCGGCGCAAGGCATAGGGGTCCTTGGAACCCGTGGGCTTCTCGTCGATGGCGAAGAAGCCGGCCAGGGTGTCGATCTTGTCGGCCAGAGCTACGGCGACAGTGACCGCGCCGACCGGCACGGCGTCGCCGGGGCCTTGGGGCTTGTAGTGATCGCGGACGGCGTCGGCGATCTCGCCGTCCAGCTTGGCCTCGCGGGCGTAGTAGCCGCCCATGACGCCTTGCAGTTCCGGGAATTCGCCCACCATGCCTGAGGCCAGGTCGGCCTTGGCCAGGCGCGCGGCCTGGGCGGTCTTGTCCGGGTTCGCGCCGACCAAGGGCGCGATGGCGGCGGCCAGGGCGACGATGCGCTCAACGCGCTGGGCCATGGTCCCGAGCCGGGCGTGGAAGGTGACCCCGTCGAGCTTGTGCAGCCAGCGGTCGAAGTTGCCGCCGGGCTCGGACGCCTCGCGGTCGTGGTCCCAGAAGAAGCGCGCGTCATTGAGGCGCGCCGACAGCACGCGGGCGTTGCCCGCGGCCACGGCCTTGCCGCCGTCGCTGGCCTCGATATTGGCGACCGTGATGAAGTTTGGAGCCAGCTTCCCGGTCTTCGGATTTGAAACCGCGAAGTATTTCTGGTGCGTCCGCATCGAGGTGCGGATCACTTCAGCGGGCAGATCGAGGAAGTCCGGATCCATGTCGCCGAGGATCGGCACAGGCCATTCCGCTAAGCCTGACACCTCGTCCAGCAGGCCGATGTCGTCAACCAGCGCCAGGCCGTGGGCGGCGCAGAGGCTGTGGGCCTTGTCCAGGATCGCAGCCTTTCGGTCGGCGGCGTCGAGCACCACGAAGTTGTCCAAGAGACCCTTGCGATAGGCGTCCAGGCCGTTCGCCTTGATTGCGTCTCCCGAGCCCATGAAGCGGTGCCCGTGGGTCCGGTCACCCGCCACGACGCCGTCGATATCGAAAGCTACGACCTTGCCGTCGAACACGCACAGGATCGACTGCAGCGGCCGCACCCAGCGCAGGGTTCCACGACCCCAGGTCATGGACTTGGGCCAGGGGAAGTTGCGGACCACGCTATCGACTGTTTCCGCAATGATCTCCAAGGTCTGGCGACCCTTTCTGTCGATCCTGGCGAACAGGACGCCGTCCCGCTCGTCCAGCTGATCGCGGGTCAGACCAGTGGAGCGGAGGAAGCCTTCGATGGCCTGGTCGGGCGCAGTCGCCTTGGGACCCTTGCGCTCCTCGGCGCGATCCTCCTGAGCGACAGGCAGCCCCTCGACCGCCAGGGCCAGGCGGCGCGGGCCGGCGAAGGCCGACATGCCCGAGAAGGCCAGACCGGCGTCCTTCAGCCGCTCACCCACCATGCGCTCTAGGTCGCGGGCGGCCTGCGCCTGCATGCGGGCGGGGATCTCTTCGCTGAACAGTTCGAGCAGGAGCTGGGACATCAGGCAGCTCCCTCTTGTTGAGCCACCCAGGCGGTCGCACAGGCTTTGCAGAGGTCGCGGATGCGGCCGATGTAGCTCTGGCGCTCGGCCACGGCGATGGCGCCGCGGGCGTCCATCAGGTTGAACAGGTGGCTGGCCTTCAGCACGTGGTCATAGGCCGGCAGCACCAGGGCCTGGCCCTGGGGACCCTTGCAGGCGAGCAGGCGAACCACCTCGCGCTCGACATCCTCGAACCAGCGCTTGCGCATCTCGACGTCGTAGAACTCGAAATTGGCGGCCGACTGCTGGCGTTCATTCTCAAGGAAAACATCGCCGTAGGTGACGCCCTGCTTGTTGAACTTCAGGTCGAAGACGTTGTCGACGCCCTGGACGTACATGCAGAGCCGCTCCAGCCCGTAGGTGAGTTCTCCGGCCACCGGGAAGACGTCGAGACCGCCGACCTGTTGGAAGTAGGTGTACTGGGTCACCTCCATGCCGTCGCACCAGACTTCCCAGCCCAGACCCCAGGCGCCCACGGTGGGGTTCTCCCAGTCGTCCTCGACGAAGCGGATGTCGTGCAGCATCGGGTCGATGCCGATGGCCTTCAGCGAGCCGAGGTAGAGTTCCTGCAGGTTGGCCGGGTTCGGCTTCAGGATCACCTGGTACTGGTAATAGTGCTGCAGCCGGTTGGGGTTCTCGCCGTAGCGGCCGTCGGCCGGGCGGCGCGAGGGCTGCACATAGGCGCAGTTCCAGTCCTTGGGACCGAGCGCGCGCAGCACCGTGGCCGGGTGCAGGGTCCCTGCCCCCACCTCAATGTCGTACGGCTGCAGGATCACGCAGCCCTGGTCGCTCCAATAGGCGTGAAGCGTCAGGATCAGGTCCTGAAACGAGAGAGGCTCTGAGGACACGGGGAGGGTCGTTCGCAGTTGCAAAAAGTCGGCGGACCATAGGGCCCGGCGCCTTGGGCATCAAGCGCCCGCGCCCTCCGCGGGCATGTAAAAGGCGGCGGACCGGAGTCCGCCGCCCTTCACCGAGATCGGCGGGGTCTAGTTGCCGGCGGGAACCGTGCGGTCACCGCCATTGGAGTCCGGACCGCCGTAGCGGGCGCGGTTCTCGGGGGTGTCCGGCACAGGGCCGTTGGTGACCAGGGTGGTGCGCACTTCCGGCGAGGCCGACGGCGGCGCCGAGTACATCTGGCTGGTGGAAGTGTCGGCCACAGGCTCGGACGACGGCGTGGGCGCTTCTTCGACGTAGCCGGAGTCGGCCGGGATCGGCACGGCCACGACCTGGGCGCCGCAGGGCTTGGGCCCCTTGTTCGCGCCGCACTGGTCGTCGGTACGGGTCGTGGGGTCGTTGGTGGCCGGAATCGAGGAGTGAGATTCGTCGGCGGTCTGGGCCATGGCGGCGCCGGAGCAGAGAGCAGCGACAGCGGTGGCGGCGAGGAGGATATTGAGACGCATGGTTTGGAGTCCTTTCCAGATCTGGGAGGACGCCCCCGATATTGATGTTACGCGGCGGATTAACGCGTCCGGCGCCGCTTGGTTTCCGCGCCCCGCCCCGCGGCGCTCAGACCCATGGGCCGCCCAGCCGGCACGACCGCACCCACCAGCTCGCTTCGGCCTCCGCGACAGCCTGCGCAAGCCGCTCTGCGGCCGCTGAATCCTGGCACAGAGCAAAGACGGTCGCCCCGGACCCCGACATGCGGGTCAGGATGGCCTCCGGGCGCCCGGCGAGCCGGTCCACCGCTTCCCGGATTTCCAGGGCGGCCGCCACGGCCGGCGCCTGAAGGTCGTTGCGGCAGGCCGCCAGATCCGCAGCCAAGGCGCGCACGCTGTCGTATGCGCCGCGCAGATCGGCCGGCTCCGCCCCGCCGAAGCGCCCGGCCCGGTCGTAGGCGCCGTAGACCCGGCCGGTCGGCGAGACCACGCCGGGATTGACCAGCACGGCATGCAACACCGGCAAGACCGGAGCGGGCGTCAACTCGTCGCCACGGCCAAGGGCGACCGTCGGAGCCGCGGCCAGGCACATGGGACCATCGGCGCCGATCCCAGACAGTATGTCCTGCAGCCCATCGTCACCGACCTGCTCAAAGAATTGATCGCGGACCAGACGCAGGGCGGCGGCGGCATCGCTCGACCCGCCACCCAGGCCGGCGGCCACGGGAAGCTGCTTGTCCAGCGTTACGCGGATCGACGGCAGAGGCGTCCCTGCGCGGTCGGCAAGCTCACGAACGGCCCGCACCACCAGGTTGTCGCTTTCCCCGGCGAGGGCGGGCGCGAAGGGGCCGGTGACGGCGAAGTCGAAGGCGTCGGAGGCCTCAAGGCTCAACCGGTCGCCGACGTCGGCGAAGACGACGAGGCTGGAAAGCGGGTGATAGCCGTCGCGGCCGGGCGGCCCCACGTGCAGGTAGAGATTGACCTTGGCCGGCGCGAGGCGGGTCGCCGCGAGCGTCACGTCGCGGGCGAGGCCGCCGACGAGGATGGCCGGGTCGGCAGGCCGTCCTTCAGCTTGGCTTCGGCGCGCGCCTTCTGGTCATCGTTCGGTTCGAGGCTGAGCACGCGGCGCCATTGGAAGCGCGCCTCATCCTTGCGGCCGACCATCCAGTACGCGTCGCCGAGGTGATCGTTGACGTCCGGATCAGCCGGGCTCAGCAGCACCGCGCCCTCCAGCAGCTGCACGGCCTGGGCGTAGTCGCCGAGCTTGAAGTGGGCCCAGGCCAGGGAATCCTGAATGGCCCCGGACTGGGGCTGGCCGCTGGCGGCGCGTTCGACCAGGGCCATGCCCTCGCGCACCTTCACGCCCCGGTCGATCCAGGCGTAGCCGAGGTAGTTGAGGACCTCAGGCTGGTCAGCCGAAATCGCCATGGCGCGCTGTAGGTCAGCTTCGGCCTCGGGCCACCGCTGCATGCGGTCGAGCGAAATGGCGCGCATGTAGCGAGGACGCCAATCGCCGTCGCCGGCGGCGATCAAGCGATCAAGCACGGCCACCGCGTCGGCGTCGCGCTTGTTGGCGCGCAGCAGGTCGGCGTAGGTCAGCTGGGCGCGGGCGTCCTCGGGCCGGGCGTGGGCGTCTTCCTCCGCCAGCTTCAACGCCTCGGCGACCTGGTGGTCGGCCTGAAGGCTGTAGATGACCTTGGTGCGGCTCTCCGCGTAGTAGATCGAGGTCGGCGGCACGCGACCCCAGGCCGCCCGCGCAGCGACCTCATCGTCGATCCGGGCCAGGGCGTCGCCCACCAGCATCCAGCCCTGGTGCAGCGAGGGATCCAGGCGCAGGGCCAGCCGCAGGTAGATCATCGACAGTTCGGTCTGGCGCTGGGCGTTCATCGCGGCGGCGGCGAATCCCATCGACTGGGCGGCCCCTTCGGCCAGGGTCGGAAGCGGCGGCGCCTTGCCCCGGCGCGCCGCGCGATCCTTGAGTGCGACCAGGGTCATGTCGCCGGGGCTGTCGAGCAGCCCCTTGTCGTAGAGCGCCACGGCGTCGGCGCGGCGGCCGCGCCGCTCGAGAAACTCGCCGTACATGGGCAGGAACAGGGCCGAGGCGACCGCGTCTTCCGACAGGGTCTTGTAGATGGCCTCCGCTTCGTCGGGTTTCTTGCGGATTTCCAGCAGTTGGGCGCGCGCGAGCGCGCTGAACAGGTCGGCGATCCGATCGCCCTCACCTTCCGGCGTGGCCAGGGCGGCATCCCAGTTCCCGGCGGCGGCCAGCGCCCACGGGCGCAACACGGCGGCGGCGGTGCGGTGCGGGAAGACGATGCTGGAGTCCGTCAGCCGCTCGACGGCCAGTTGCGATTGTCCGTCGGCCAGGGCGTTGGCCGCCTGGGTCAGGCGTCCCAGGCTGTCGAGCCCGGGCTGATCGGGGTCGGGCGCGGGGGCCAGGCGGGCGGCGGCCTGGACATCGCCGGCATAGAGCGCGGCGGTGAAGGCGCGCTGGCGCAGCTTGGGATTGTCGGGGACTGCGGTGGCGACGGCTTCCAGCCGCGTCGCGGCCTCTTCGCTGTCTCCCGAGTGCAGGGCGCTGCGGCCGGCGAGGTAGGCGCCGTAGGCTGACCGTTCGTCGATCGACGGGCGCTCGGCGGCCTCCCCGGTGGACTGGGCCATAGCCCCGCCGGCGATCGAAATTCCCAGCGCCAGGACGGCTGCGGAGGCGGAAAACCTGAACGACATGATAGTTTTACCGCCTCAAACCTACATATTTGGATAGTTGGGCCCGCCGCCCCCTTCGGGCGTGGTCCAGACGATGTTCTGCGACGGATCCTTGATGTCGCAGGTCTTGCAGTGGACGCAGTTCTGGGCGTTAATTTGGAAGCGCGGGTTGGACCCGTCTTCGTCCCTCAACACCTCGTAGACCCCGGCCGGGCAATAGCGCTGCGCCGGTTCGGCATATTCCGGCAGGTTCACCCCGATCGGCACGGTGGGGTCGATCAGCTTCAGGTGACTGGGCTGGTCCTCCTCGTGGTTGGTGTTCGAAATGAACACCGACGACAGCTTGTCGAAGCTCAGCACACCGTCAGGCTTGGGATAGGCGATGGGCTTGAAGTCTTTTGCGTGGCCGGTCGAGGCCGCGTCGGTTTTCCCATGCTTGAGCGTGCCCAGGAACGAGAATCCCCCGAGCAGGGAAGCGGCCATCATGTCGACGCCCGCCACCAGGGTGCCCAGGCTGTTGCCCAGCTTTGACAACAGCGGCTTGACGTTGCGCACCGGCGCCAGGTCCTTCCAGATCGATGAGCCCTTGAAGCCGTCCTGGTAGGCGTCCAGGCGGTCGCCTGAGCGACCCTCCGCAAGCGCTGCGAAGGCGGCCTCGGCGGCCATCTTGCCTGAGCGGATGGCGTTGTGGCTGCCCTTGATGCGCGGGACGTTCACGAAGCCGGCGGAATCCCCGATCAGGGCGCCGCCGGGGAAGGTCAGCTTCGGCACCGACTGCAGCCCG
This sequence comes from uncultured Caulobacteraceae bacterium, assembly GCA_964600375.1. Lineage (GTDB taxonomy): Bacteria > Pseudomonadota > Alphaproteobacteria > Caulobacterales > Caulobacteraceae > JAEZEZ01. Next base: position 11,429 of record CAZRKY010000003.1, read on the forward strand.
CCCTCGACGATGGCGCGCGCGCCGTAGGAGATGCGCCGACCGCCTTCGAGGTGGTCCCTGATGGCCGGGTGGGTCTTGAAGCGCTGGAACTCGTCGAAGGGCGACAGGTACGGGTTCTTGTAGTTCAGGTGCACCACGAACCCGACCGACACATAGTTGTCGCCGAAGTGATAGAGCCAGGAGCCGCCGCCGGTGTGGTTGTCGAGCGGCCAGCCCATGGTGTGCTGGACCAGGCCCGGCTTGAACTTGTCGTCCGGGACCTGCCATAGCTCCTTGATGCCGATGCCGAACTTCTGCGGCTCGCTCTCGTCAGCCAGGCCGAATTCGGCGATCAGGGTCTTGGCCAGCGAACCGCGCACCCCCTCGCCGATGAAGACGTATTTGCCGTGCAGCTCGATGCCGGGCTGGTAGTCGGGCTTGCGATGGCCGTCCTTGCCGATGCCGAACACGCCGGCGACCACGCCCTTCACCTCGCCCTTGTCGCCAAAGACGATCTGGGAGGCGGCCATGCCGGGGTAGACCTCGACGCCCAGGCCCTCAGCCTGTTCGGCCAGCCAGCGGCAGAGGTTGCCCAGGGAGCCGATGTAGCAGCCGTGGTTGGACATGAAGGCCGGCTGGGGCAGCCAGCCGATGTTCATCTGGCCGGCCGGGCCCAGCACCAGGAAGTGGTCTTCCTTGACCGGCGTGTCGAGCGGCGCGCCCTTGTCCTTCCAGTCGGGGATCAGTTCGGTCAGGCCAGAGGGGTCGAACACCGCGCCCGACAGGATGTGGGCGCCGACTTCCGAGCCCTTCTCCAGTACCGCAACGGAGACCTCGCTCCCCGCCTCGGCGGCCAGTTGCTTGAGCCGGATGGCGGCGGCCAGGCCGGCGGGCCCGGCACCGACGATGACGACGTCGTATTCCATCGCCTCGCGGGGTTCGTCCGCAACCTGCGTCTGGGTCTCGGTGGTAGCGCCGTCGGCCATGGTCTCGAATCCTCGCCGGCGCCTGGCTGCGCCTTGGTCGATATATCCGAATGTGACGTTGGGGCGGTCAACGCTTTTTCGGGGCGGCGAGCCGTTCGCGGGGCGCCGGATTCCATCCACACCCAAATGCGAGGCTTACCTAATTGTTTTTCCATGATTATTTATGTTTTCACCGCTGACAACCCCCTCCCCCGGAAACCGAAGACAGTGTCGCCGCGGCTGATTTGCGCTACCGAAAGGCCGTGACCCCCGCCTCGCCCGATCCCCGCGCCGTCGAAAGCCTGCTCGCCTTCTGGCGTGACGCGGGCGTGGAAGGCGCGTTCGAGGACACGCCGGTCGACCGGACGCTCACTCAGCCCAAGCCCGAGGTCCGGCCGATGACGCGGGTGCTGGCCTCGGTGGAGGCGGCGCCTGACTACGCCGGCGGGATCGCCGAGGCCAAGCAGCTGGCCTCAGACGCCGCCGATCTTGAGGCGCTGAAGGCCGCCATCGCCTCGTTCCAGGGCTGCTCGCTGCGCAATGAGGGCGCCCGCCAGGCCGTGTTCGCGCGCGGCAATCCGAACGCCGACGTGATGATCATCGGCGAGGCCCCCGGCGCCGACGAGGACGCCCAGGGTGAGCCGTTCGTGGGCCGGGCAGGAAAGCTGCTCGACCGCATGCTGGCGGCGGCGGGGCTGACGGGGAACGTCTTCATCACAAACACCGTGTTCTGGCGCCCGCCCGGCAACCGCACCCCCTCGCCCCAGGAACAGGCCGTCTGCGCGCCATTCGTCGAGCGCGCCATCGCGCTGGTGAACCCAAAGCTGTTGCTGCTGGCCGGGGCCGCGCCCGCCAAGGCCGTCCTGAAGCAGGCGGAAGGCATCCTGGCCCTGCGCGGCAGGTGGTTCGAGTGGCGCGCCGAGGAAGGCGGGCTGGTCATTCCGGTGATGCCGACCCTGCACCCGGCCTTCCTGCTCCGGCAGCCCCAGGCGAAGAAGAAGGCCTGGGCGGATTTGCTGGCCTTGACCGCCCGCCTCGACGCGGCCGGTGACGCCACGTTAAAACCCGAATTGTAAGCGCTTGTAACAGACGCGCGCGGCGACTCGGGGGGACCTTGGTTCCGGGGGCCGCGATCAGAGGGATTCGCATGAGGGGACTAGGCGGCGCGCTGATCGCGTTGGTGTTGGGCGTTGTCGCGCTGGGCTCAGGCCCTGCGCACGCCGAACCCCGCGCCCTGTCGCCCTGGGACGCCCAGCTCTATTCCGCCGCCTTCGACGCCGTGAAGCGCGGCGACTTCGCCACCGCCGACGCCAAGCTGGCTCAGGTCACCGACAAGTGCCTGGTGGGCATGGTCGAGTTCGAGCGCCTGTTCCATCCGACCGCCTACCACGCCAGCTATGCCGAGCTGATGGCCTGGCTGGAGAAATACTCCGACCTGCCGATGGCGCCGCGCGTCCGTGCCCTGGCGCGCAAGCGCAAGGCCGAGATGGAGGCCAATGCAGACCGCCCCGCGCCGGAGCCTGCGCCGGGCGCCCGCTCTCCCATCGAGGCCGCCGCCAACGCCGCCGTTCGCGCGCCCGCCCAGGTCGTGGGCCGAACCTGGGATGCGGTCGAGGCCGCCGGCCGCCTGCTGGTTCCCAACGAGCCCGAACCGCCGGCGCCGAAAGCGGCGCGAGAGGCGCTGAACGCCGGGGACCTGCAGCGGGCGTATGATCTGTCGCTGCAACTGGGCGACAACTGGATCGCCGGCCTGGCGTCGTGGCGGCGTAACCGCTTTGACGAGTCCTTCCGCCGCTTCGAAATGGTGGCGCTGGATCCGACCGAGGATGCCTGGGTGCGGGCGGCGGGCGCCTATTGGGCGGCGCGGGCGGCCATCGCCAAGGGCAGTCCTGAAGTCGCGCCCGACTATCTGCGCATCGCCGCGCGCTATCCCCACACCTTCTACGGCATTCTGGCCGAGCATCAGCTGGGCCTTGAATCCTCGGCCCGGGCCGGGCCCCGCCCCTATCAGTTCCAGGCCGGCGCGCCGCGTCCGGCCATGGCGGCCGACGGCCTGAACACCCCGGCCATGACCGCCTTCATCCGCGCCAACGCAAGGGCCAAGCGTGCCGTCGCCCTGATCCAGGTCGGCCATCGTCCCGAGGCCGGGGTCGAACTGCGGCTGGGGATGGGCGAGGCCCGTGACGACGCCACCCGCGGAAACTGGACCACCCTGGCGATGGGGCTGGACGCCAGCCTGTCGTCCCCGTCGACCGGGTTCATCGATGTGGCGGCCTACCCGATCCCGGACCTGTCCCCCTCGGGTGGATTCCAGGTCGACAAGGCCCTGCTGTTCGCCCTCATGCGCCGCGAGAGCCGCTTCAATCCCCAGGCCCGCAGCCCGGTGGGCGCCTACGGCCTGATGCAGGTGATGCCGTCGACAGCGGCCTGGCTGACCGGGGACTCGGGCCTGCGCTCCAATCCCAATCGCCTCTACGATCCCTCGACCAACATGCGGATCGGACAGGCCTACATCGCCTACCTGGGCCAGCAGACCTACATCAAGAACGACATCTTCCGGATCGTGGCGGCCTACAACGGCGGGCCCCAGCCGGTGATGGTGACCGAACAGCGCCTGCCCAAGGACGCCGACGTCCTGCTGTTCATGGAGTCGATCCCGGTGCCGCAGACGCGGGTCTATATCGAGGAGGTCATGGCGGCATACTGGATCTACCGTCAGCTGCTGGGCGAAGAGCCGCGCAGCCTGGATGCAGTAGCCGCCGGGGCCCGCACCATCCCGATCACCATGGATTACCGGCCGCCGGTTCCGGCCGTGCCGCTGGTCACGCCCCAGGGCGCCCCGCCGGCCCAGCCCGCGCCGCCCCAGGACCCCGCCGACCCCGTCCGCGCGCCTTCCATGCCGTAAGCGCCGCCTGGTCATCGATGTCGACCAGCGTCTCCAGCCGCGCGACCTTGCCGCCCAACGCCGCGACCGTGTCGGCGCAGGCGTGGGCGGTGGACCAGCGAACACCCTTGAACGCGACGGTCCGCGCGCGCGACGCGGACAGCGCCAGGATCCAGAACCCGCCATCCGCCGCCGGACCGATCGCCGCGTCGTGGCGGCTCGCGGCCCTGAACGCCGCGGCGACGTGGGCGGCGTTCAAATCGGGTGCGTCAGTTCCGATGACGGCCACGGGGCCCCGGGCGTGGGCTTGGATCGCGTGCTGTAGTCGCCGACCAAGGTCACCCCGCCCCTGCGGTTCAGCTCCCGGCAACGCGCCATCGGGCGTGACCCGCAGCACCAGCCGCCAGCGCGGGTCGCGCACCCGACGCAGCACCCCTGCCGTCATCGCCCGCGACAGCCGCCAGGCCTCGACCTTGCCGATGTCCTTCGCCAGCCGGGTCTTGCCCCGACCGATGGCGGGCACGCGCAGGAACAGGATCAGGGTCGGTCGGGCCATCGCGACTAGCTGTACCGCTTGGCGATTTTGCGTGGGTCCGTCCCCATTCCCCAGGCAATGAGGAAAAAGACATTGCGGGCCGAGCGCGCCAGCCAACCGTCGCGGCGGAACTTGTCGGCGTCGGTCTCGGCTTCGGCGTGCAGCCGCCGCAGGCGGCCACGTCCGATGCGGCTGACCAGCTCAACGTCCTCCATCAGCGGCTGGTCGGGGTAGCCGCCCGCCTGGTCATAGACGGCGCGCGAAACCAGCAGGCCCTGATCGCCGTAAGGCAGACCCAGCACGGCGCAACGCAGCGCCACGCCTTTCTCCCAGAGCCGCGCCGTTGACGAGGGATCATCGAACCGCAGGCGGAAATAGCCCGCCTTGTCCGGATGGCGCGCCACGTGGGCGGCCACGGCCTTGACCCAGTCCGGCGACAGGATCGTGTCCGCGTGCAGGAACAACAGCCAGTCGCCCTTCGCCACGGCGGCGCCGGCGCGCAACTGGCCGCCCCGGCCCTTCTCGGCCGCGATAACCCTGCAGCCGGCCTCCTCGGCAAGCTCGAGCGTGCGGTCGGTGGAGCCCGCGTCGACCACCACCACCTCCTTCACCAGCCCCTCGACAGCGCCGGTGACCAGCGCCGCCAGCGCGGCGCCGAAGCGCGGTCCGGGGTTCAGGGTTGGGATGATGACGGAGAGCACGGTCCGATGAAGCCGGCTCAACGAGCCGCGTCAATGGTTCTTGTTTTGTTCTCCCCTCTTCCGTAAGGTGGGGCGATGGCCGCCCAACACACCGTCATTCGCGGCCGGGGCGCGGTGTCGAACGCCTCGGGCCGCTACGAGCCGACTTCACGAGAGGCCTTCGATGACGGCTGGACCGAAGAAGACGGTGAGGCGCAACCCCTGCGCACCGAGCTGACCGCCGAACGCGCCCGCAAGATCATCACCCGCAACGACAGCCCCGACATCGGCTTCTCGGCCTCGATCAATCCCTATCGGGGGTGCGAGCACGGCTGCATCTACTGCTACGCCCGCCCCGCCCACGCCTGGATGGGCCTGTCGCCGGGGCTGGATTTCGAATCCAAGCTGTTCTTCAAGCCCGAGGCGGCGAGGCTTTTGGAAAAGGAATTGTCGAAGCCCGGCTACGTCGTCGACCCGATCCACATCGGCGGCAACACCGACCCCTACCAGCCGATCGAGAAGACCCTGCGCATCACCCGCGGCGTGCTGGAGGTGCTCGACCGGTTCAATCATCCCTGCTCGATCATCACGAAGAACGCCCTGATCACCCGCGACGCCGACGTGTTGGGCCGGATGGCGGGGCGCGGCCTTGCCAGGGCCTTCGTCTCGGTCACGACCCTGGACCGCAAGCTGGCGCGGGCGATGGAGCCCCGGGCGGCGACGCCAGGCAAGCGGCTGGAGGCGATCCGCAAACTGGCGGACGCCGGCGTGCCGGTCGGAGTCGGCGTGGCGCCGGTGATTCCGGGCCTAAACGACCACGAGATGGAGGCGATCCTGGAGGCCGCCGCGGAGGCCGGGGCGACCAGCGCCATGTTCGTGACCCTGCGCCTGCCGCTGGAGATCAAGGACCTGTTCAAGGAATGGCTGGCCGAGGCCTATCCAGACCGGGCCGAGCGGGTGATGTCCCTGGTGCGCCAGACGCGAGGCGGGAAGGACTACGATTCGGAATGGGGTTCGCGGATGAAGGGGACCGGGCCGGTCGCCGAGCTGATCGCCGCCCGGTTCAAGAAGGCGACCCGCAAGTACGGCCTCAACCGCGAACGGCCGCCGCACGACGTCGAACAGTTCATGGTCCCGCCGAAGGCCGGCGATCAGCTTCGGCTGTTCGACTAGCGCCGGAACACGCCCACCAGCTCGACGTGCGCCGACCAGAGGAACTGGTCGATGGGGGTCACATGTTCGAGCCGGAACCCGGCGTCGGTCAGGATCCGCGCGTCGCGGGCGAAGGTGACCGGGTTGCAGGAGACGCCGACCACAGTGCTGGCGCCCGAGGCGGCGATCTCGTGGCTTTGCACTTCAGCGCCGGCGCGAGGCGGGTCGAAGACGATTGCCTGGATGCCTTTCAAGTCGACCGTCAGGAAGGGTCTGCGGAAGAGGTCGCGGGCTTCGGCGACGATGGTCTTGAGGCCCGGCGCCGTGCCGGTGGCGGCCTTCAGGGCGGCGATGGCGGGGGCGGCAGAGTCTCCGGCCAGCACCGAAGCCTTCTCAGCCAACGGGAAGGTGAAGGCCCCGGCGCCGCAGAACAGGTCGGCGACCCTGTCGGCGCCGTCGACGGCCTGGACCGCAATTCGCGCCATCTCGGTCTCTGCGCTCTGCACCGCCTGCAGGAACGACCCCGGCGGCAGGGCCACGACCGCGCGGCCGAAGCGGACCACCGGCTGGCGCTCCTGATAGAGGATCTCGCCGGCCAGGGTAACGCGGGCGAAGTCGAACTCGGACGCCACCTCGGCGATCTGCATGCGGCGGTCGGCCGACAGCCCCCCGCCCTTCCTGCGCTCGATGCCGGTCACGTCGATGTCGAGGCCCGACAGGGTGGTGGTCACGTGCAGGGTGGGCGCGGACTTGGGATGGTCGAGGAACCCCACGGCCAGCTTGCGCAGCGCCGGGACGGCGCGGACCAGGTCGGGGTGGGCGATGGGGCACTCGGTGACCTCCACAAGCCGCCAGGACTTGCGCGCCTTGAAGCCGATGACGGCCCCGCCCTTCCCGGGCCGCGCATGCAACGCCAGGCGGCGGCGGGAGGCCGGCGGCGTGGCGAAGGTCGGGGCGATCTCGCACTCCAGCCCCTCGCGTCCCAGAACCAGCCGAACCTGCTCGCGCTTCCACTCCAGATAGGGCTTGGCCGCCCAGTGCTGCAGCGAACAGCCGCCGCAGTCGCCGTACTGGGGCGAGACCGGCGCGATGCGGTCCGCGCTGGCCTCCAGGATCTCGACCACTTCGCCGCGCTTGCCGTCCATGCGCACGCGCACCCGCTCGCCGGGCAGGGTCAGGGGCACAAATTCGCCGCCCTCGGCCACGCCATCACCCTGGCCGCCGATGTGATCGATGCTAAGGTCGCGCGGGTCCGCGCCGGTCTGGGGGGTCATGGGCGTCTTCCTGCCCGAGCCCGAGGGCTGGCGATAGGCCCAAGTTCCGCGTCAAGATGAACGAACATGAACGGCGTCGCCGGATACCGTTCAGGTTCGCCGGACCATAGTTCGCGTCATCGATCGGCGTCTGACCTCGCCGATGGTTTCCTCAAGCCTCAGGAGAGAGTCATGAATTTCAGGAAGATCACCCTCACCGCCGTCGC
>CAZRKY010000003.1:19113-29642 GCA_964600375.1 uncultured Caulobacteraceae bacterium
CGTCGCCGCGCTCACCGCCGTGTCGATCGCCGCCCCTACCTTCGCCCAACCGTATGGCGACGACAGCTATCGCAGCGATGACCGCGGCTCCTATGCCGACGATCGCGGCTCGGACGACGGCTACGGCGACGATCGCTACGACGATCGCGGCCGCGGCGACCGGTACGACAGCCGTTACGACTCCGACCGCAACGATTCCTACCAGGACTACTACCGCAACGGCCGCTACGACCGCCGCCAGTACGATCGCTACGACGGCCGTGAGCGTTCCAACTGCCGCGACAACCGCGTCGCCGGCACCATCCTGGGCGCCATCGCCGGCGGCGTGATCGGCTCCAACGTCGACAACCGTGGCAGCCGCAACGACGGCGCGGCCATCGGCGCCGTCCTGGGCGGCCTGGCCGGCAACGGCATCGCCTCGTCCAGCCGCGCCTGCGACCAGTACGGGACCTACTACAGCTACAACCAGACCTACCCCTACCGCGTCTCGCGCGGCTATCGCGGCCGCTACAGCGACTACGGCCGTCGTGGTTGCCGCCTGGCGATCGCCGATGACGGCTACGGCCGCGGCCAGTACGTCACTGTCTGCCCGGATCGCTACGGCCGCTATCGCGTCCGTTACTAGTCGACCGGCGCAAGCCTGAAGGAGCCGCCCGCGTCCCCGACGCGGGCGGCTTTTCTATGCCTTGAAGGCCCAGACCAAATATTCGCGCTGCCCTTCGCCACCCTCGATGGGGCTGGCGACGGTTTCGCGCACGGTCCACCCTTGCCCCGCCAGCCAGCCGCAGACGTCGGCCACGACGTGGGCGTGCACGGCCTCGTCCTTCACCAGCCCGCCCTTGCCGACCGCGCCGGGACCGGCCTCGAACTGGGGCTTGATCAGCGCGATCAGATCGGCGCCCGGCGCGGCGAGGCTGAGCGGGACCGGCAACACCTTGGCCAGACCGATGAAACTGGCGTCACAGACGATCAGGTCCGGCGCAGGGCCCACGAGCTCCGGGCTCAGGTCGCGCCCGTCGGTGGCTTCAAGATTGATGACGCGGGAGTCGGCGACGAGGCTGGGGTGCAGCTGGCCGCGTCCGACATCGACGGCCACGACCCGGCGCGCGCCGCGGTTCAGGCAGACCTCGGTGAAGCCGCCGGTCGAGGCGCCGACGTCCAGCACGACGCGATCCTCGACCCGAATGGGCCAGAGGCTGAGCGCGTGATCCAGCTTCAGCGCCCCGCGGCCGACCCAGGGGTGGGCCGGCGCGGCTTCGAAGACGGCGTCCTCATCGATCAGTTCGGACGCCCTGGTGACGACGCGGCCGTTGGCCTTCACCAGCCCGGCTTCGATGGCGGCGACCGCCCGCGATCGGCTTTCGAAGAGCCCCCAGTGGATCAGCAGGCGGTCGATGCGCTGCTTCAGCCCACCGCCTCCAGCCGCGCCAGAGCCTGCTGGAGCTTGGCCTTGGCGCCCTCGGCCTCCGCCAGCTTCTCGCGGGTTTCCTCGACCACTTCCTCGCGGGCGCGGGCGATGAAGTCGGGGTTGCCCAGCTTCTTGCCGTTGACCTCGATGTCCTTGTCGAAGCCGGCGATCTCCTTGGTCAGGCGCGCGCGCTCGGCGGCCAGGTCGATGAACTCGGCGATGGAGATGGCGGCGGTCGCCTCCCCGATCACGAAGGGCACGGCGCCTTGCGGCGGAGCGTCGGCTTCACGCAGGTCGGAGACGCGGGCGAGCGTGGCGATCAGGTCGCGGTGACGGCTCATGCGGCCTTGAGTCTCCGCGCTGGCGCCGGAGATGGTCAGCGGCGCGCGGGCGCCCGGCGGCACGTTCATCTCCGAACGGATCGAGCGGATCTCGGTGACCAGCTCGATCAGCCAGCCGATCTCCTCTTCCGCCTCGGCGTCCAGCCAGGCGTCGGGCATCACCGGCCAGGCGGCCTCGATCAGGAAGCTCTCGCGCTTGGGGCCCCCGAAGGCCGCCAACTCGGCCCACAGCTCTTCGGTGATGTAGGGCGAGACCGGATGCAGCAGGCGAAGGATTTCGTCCAGCACCCAGGCGGCGCAGGCGCGGGTCTCGGCCTTGGCGGCCTCGTCGTCGCCGTTGAGCACGGGCTTGGCGAGCTCAAGGTACCAATCGCAGAAGACGTTCCAGACGAAGCGGTAGAGCGCATTGGCGGCGTCATCGAAGGCGCAGTTTTCCAGCGCCGTGGTCACGGCCCTGGCGGTCTTCACTGCCTCGCCGCGGATCCAGCGGTTGACCGTCAGCTTGACAGAAGCCGGATCGAAGCCTTCGACCCGGACGCACTCGTTCATCTGGCAGAAGCGCGCGGCGTTCCACAGCTTGGTGCCGAAGTTGCGGTAGCCCTCGACGCGCTGCTCCGACAGGCGGATCGAGCGCGGGCCGGACATGGCGACCATGGTGAAGCGCACGGCGTCGGCGCCGAACTTGTCGACCATCTGCAGCGGGTCGATGACGTTGCCCTTGGACTTCGACATCTTCTGACCCTTGGCGTCGAGCACCATGGCGTTGATGAAGACGCGCCGGAACGGGACCTCGCCCATGAAGTGGATGCCCATCATCATCATCCGGGCGACCCAGAAGAAGATGATGTCGAACGAGGTGACCAGGGTGTCGGTCGGGTAGAAGCGTTTCAGGTCGGCGGTCTGCTCGGGCCAGCCCAGGGTCGAGAAAGGCCACAAGGCGGACGAGAACCAGGTGTCCAGAACGTCCTCGTCCTGACGCAGCCCGACGCCGTCGCCGAACTGCTTGCGGGCGGCGGCGTAGGCAGCCTCTTCTGACTCCTCGACGAAGATCATGCCGTCGGGGCCATACCAGGCCGGGATGCGGTGCCCCCACCAGAGCTGGCGCGAGATGCACCAGGGCTCGATGTTCTTCAGCCACTCGAAATAGGTCTTCTCCCAGTTCCTGGGCTCGAAGACCGTGTCGCCGTTCTCCACCGCCTTGATGGCCGGCTGGGCCAGGGTCTTGGCGTCGACGTACCACTGGTCCGTCAGCCACGGCTCGATGACGACGCCGGAGCGGTCGCCGTGGGGCACCTGGTGGCGCACCTTTTCGATCTGGCGCAGCAGGCCCAGCTCTTCGAAGGTCTCGATCACCTTCTTGCGCGCCGCGAACCGCTCCATGCCGACGTAGTCGGCGGGCACGTTGTCGTTCAGGTGTGCGTGCTCGTCGAGGATGTTGATCAGCTCAAGATCGTGGCGCTTGCCGACCTGGAAGTCGTTGAAGTCGTGCGCCGGCGTGATCTTCACCGCGCCCGAGCCCTTTTCAGGGTCGGCGTAGTCGTCGGCGATGATGGGGATCAGGCGGCCGACGATGGGCAGGCGGACCTGCTTGCCGATCAGGTGGGTGTAGCGCTCGTCCTTGGGATTCACGGCCACAGCCGTGTCACCCAGCATGGTCTCGGGTCGCGTCGTGGCGACCACGACCTCGCCGCTCCCATCCTCCAGCGGATAGGCGAAGTGGTAGTAGGCGCCGTCGACTTCCTTCTGCTCGACCTCGAGGTCGGAGATGGCGGTCTGGAACTTGGGGTCCCAGTTCACAAGCCGCTTGTCGCGGTAGATCAAGTTTTCCTTGAACAGCTGGACGAACACCTTTCGCACGGCGTTCGACAGGCCCTCGTCGAGGGTGAAGCGTTCACGGCTCCAGTCACAGGACGCGCCCAGGCGGCGCAGTTGCTGGACGATCTGGCCGCCGGATTCGGCCTTCCATTCCCAGACGCGGTTGACGAAGGCCTCGCGGCCCATGTCGCGGCGTCCGATGTTGCCCTGCTCGGCCAGCTGGCGCTCGACCACCATCTGGGTGGCGATGCCGGCGTGGTCGGTGCCGGGCAGCCACAGCGCCGCCTTGCCGCGCATGCGCTCGAAGCGCGTCAGCACGTCCTGCAGGGTGTTGTTCAGCACATGGCCGATGTGCAGCGACCCGGTGACGTTGGGCGGCGGGATCACGATGGTGAACGGCTGGGCGTCCGGGTTCTTTTCAAGCGCGTGCTCGGGGGCGAACGCGCCGGAGCTCTCCCAGCAGCGATAGATGCGGGGTTCGACAGTGGTGGGATCGAAGGTCTTTTCGAGCATGGCGAAAGGCGGCGCGCTTGGAAGCGTCGCCGCCGTCGTCTCCAATCAGATTGCAGGAACGGGCGGCCGGGCGGATTTCCCCCGCCCTATATCATGCCGCGCCCATCAGGCGACGGCCCGTTACTTGAATACTCGATCCAACTTCTCGCGCACGGTCTCGCGCATGATGGTCTCGAGGTTCTGGTCGGCCCAGGCGCGGATCTGAGGTTCGAGGATCGAACGCACCAGCTCTTCGATGGTCATCCCGCCGGCGCCGGTGGACGGCGTGAAGCTGGGCGCGGGGGGCGAGACGTATTCGGGCGCGGCGGCGACCGGCGCGGGCTCGGGCGGCGCTTCGTAGCGGGGCGCGACGTCGAGATCACCGATGCTCTGCATGCCTGCGGGCTCCTCGACCTTTTCGGTCAGTTCGAGCACTTCCTCGTCGGCCTGGACCGAAGGAGTCTCGTCCATCATCGCAGCGACCGGTTCCGGCTCGACCGGAGCTGGTTCGGGCGTGATCTCCGCGACCGGCGCCGGCGCGGCCTCGGGCTCGGCGGCCTGTGCTTCGGCCGGCGCGTCGTCCTCGGAGATGATGCGGCGGATGGAGGCGAGAATTTCCTCCATGGTCGGTTCTTGGGCGGCTTGGTCGGACATGCGCGGGAGAAGCCCTGTCTGGCGAATTCTTGAGGCGAGAACACAGCCTACGGGGGAAACGGCCCTCCCGCAAACGGGATTACACTTGAACCCCGAAGATCAACGAACCTTTACCGTAGGATCGCGATCCCCCGCCCTAGGGCTGAGTGATCGGCGCGGCCTGCGGATTGGTTGCGATGGTTTCCAGCTGGGTGTCGATTGGGGCGTCCTGGTCGTTGAAAGGATGCGCTCCCGAGGGGGCGCCCAGGTGGTCGAGGGTCTCGACGACCGGCTCCACCAGCGGCACGCGGCCCTTGTTCTTCACACGGTTGAAGTTGCGGCGGGGATCGTAGAGCTCGATCTGGTCAGGGCCCGTGCCGACCCCAACTAGGTTGGCGGCCTCCAGCTTGCCCATGGCCGACAGCAACAGCGCGGTGGCCACATACTGGTCACGGCGCGATCCGACCAGCGAGAGCTGGGCGTTGCGCAGTTCGAGTTCGGCGTTCAGCACGTCCAGGGTGGTGCGCAGCCCAACCTGGGCCTCCTGGCGCACGCCTTCGGCGGCGATCTCGGCGGCGCGGACCTGTTCCTCGTTGGCCGTAAGGGCGGCGCGAGCCGACAGTACGGTCGCCCAGTTCTGGCTCACGAGGCGCAGCACGTCGCGACGCGCCGCCTCGATGCCGACGATGGAGGCGTTATTGCGCTCGATCGACTGGCGGATGCGCGAGCCGGTCAGACCGCCCGTGAAGATCGGAATCGAGATCGTCCCGCGCACGGTGGCGGTGTCATTGTTGGTGAAGTTGTCAGCGAAGTCGCGGATCCGATCGCTGGATCCGTACGTGGCGCTCAGGTTCACCGACGGGGCATACTGGGCGCGCGCCTGGGCGACCCGGGCGCGCGAAGCCTCCTCGGCGGCCTTGGCGGCGCGGATGTTGGCGTTCTCGCGCTCGGCCGTGCCGATGGCTTCTTCGAAGCTGGCCGGTACGCCGGCCAGGGCGGGTTCGGGCTCGAGGTCCGCGGGCGACTGACCGACAACGGCGGTGTAGGCGGCGCGGCTGGAAGAAAGCTGGGCCTGGGAAGCCGCCAGCGAAGCCTGGGCCGAGGCCAGTCGCGCTTCCGCCTGGGCCACGTCGGTGCGGGTGATTTCCCCGACCTCAAATCGGGCGGACGCCTCGTCGAGCTGGCGCTGCAGCACCGCGACGTTGGCCTGGTTGATGCGCAGCGCCTCGGTGTCACGGCGGACATCGACGTAGGACTGGATCACGCTGGCCAGGATCTGGGCCTCCACGGCGCGGAGATTCTGGCGGCCCTGTTCGACATCAGCGCGGGCGGCGTCGATGCCGCGAGTGGCGCGCCCCCCGGTCCAGACGGGCTGGGTCGCCGAAAGGGTCAGGCTCTGGGCGCTCGAATCACCCCCGAAGCTGGAGTCGGTGTAGCTGGTGGTCAGGGCTGCGTCGGCTGTGGGGCGGTAGGCCGCCCGGGCCTGGACGTAGGTTTCGTCGAGCGCACGTTGCGTCGCGCGTTGGGCCTGGAGGGTCGGGTTGGTTTCGTAGGCCAGGGCGATGGCGTCCGCCAGCGTCTCCGCGGAAGCCGCAGTGGCCGCGAAGGAAAGCACCAGAGACAGGGCCGCGCCGGACCAAAGCGCGCGACGGCGGTTAGTCATATCCGTTATCCCCTTACGGCCGCCCAGCGGTCCGCGCATTCTATACTGACCGTGTGAAGGCCTAACCATCGCTTGACGAGTTAAGCTTTTTTCACGAACCCGCGGCGAAATTCCGTCGCGCCTAGAACTGGAATGTAGGGGCTCGTTCGAAACCCGCCAGCACTGAAGGCGTCGAATCGAACAGTTCCCGCGATGAAGAGAAGCCTTCGTCCCTCAGAAACAGCCGCGCCTTGCCCACCGGGCCGTCGCGGACGACCACCGCCAGGCGTCCGCCCGGCTTCAGCGCCTCAAGCCACGTCTGGGGGACTTCCGCGACCGCCCCTTCGCTGACGATCAGGTCATAGCCGCCACCGGCGGGCGCGCTCAGATCACGGGTGACCAGCTCGACGCCGTGCTCCTTGAGCCCCTGTTCCACCACGGCCGAGGCGCGCGCATCGCCCTCCTGGGCCGTCACGTCCAGGCCCATCTTCGCCATCACCGCCGCTGCATAGGGGGCGGCCAGGGCCAGGGCCCGCTCGCCCGCCTTGGGCGCCGCGGCCTGGAGGAGCTTTCCGATGTCGCGGGGTTTCATCAGCGTGCGGCCCGGCGCCACCTCGACGTCGGCCTCCGCGTAGGCGGCAAAGGCGCGCGCCGGGGCACAAAATTTCTCGCGGGCGACATTTCGCATGGCGTGCTGCAGCTCAAGGCCGGTCACATCATTGGTCCGCACCTGGGACTCGACCATGTTGGTGCGCGCGGCGTTGAAATCCATGGTGAAGCCTTTCCCGCGATGGCGTCGCGGCCGGGGCGCGAACCCCTTGCCCGAAATCGCGCCGCTTATAGGCGCCGCGTCCCGTCTCTCGCAATAGATCGGCCTGTCGCGGCGGGGACACTTCTCGCAATGAGCGCGCAGACGCGAAAGGCGCGTTGCGGGGGCTTTGGCGATCTGATAGCCAGCGTCCCTCGCGAAAACACGCACCCGGGGCCCGGTGGCGGAGTGGTTACGCAGCGGCCTGCAAAGCCGTGTACCCCGGTTCGAGTCCGGGCCGGGCCTCCATCCTTCGATCCACCTTCTGTCGCCGCTCGTCTATTCGCCGCAGGCGAAGTCCATGGTCGTGCGCAGTTTCTGGGCTCCGAAGCTAGCCTCGATCACCACCGGCCCGGCGCAGGTGGCGTTCGGCACCAGCAGGCTGCGTACAGCCCGGTGCTCGTCCAGGAAGACGGCGTCAAAGGTGCGCGTGGCCAGGACCTTGCCGTCCTCGTCGCGCACCACGACCTTCAAGGGCGTCGTGGCGTTTGCCTGATCGTCCGCCGTGCGCAACTCCACGCCGACCAGGAAGTCGGACGCCGGCTCAGCGGCGCTGCCCTCGCCGATGACGATGTTCCAGAGGCTGAAATCGGCCGGCGGGGCGATGTCGGGCGAAAGGGTCCCGCTGGTCTCATAGATCAGCTGCACGCGAATGCGCTCGAGCTTGATCGGCGCCGGCGTCTGGGCCGTGGCGGCCGGCGCGGCCATCACCGCCAGGGCGGCGGCGGACGCGGCGATCCCGCGCAGGACGCTGTGATTCGACATGGTTGGCTCTCCGGTCCGGGCGACGCGCCTTCGGACCCAGTGGTAGTGGCGGGGCGCCAGCTTGTCTAACGGCCAAGCTCGACCTTGTCGGCGGCCTGCAACTGGGCGATGGCCTTGGGCGACCGCCGTTATCGTCCCCGCCACAGGAGCCGCCCATGTCCATCAACAGCGAGACCTTCGCCCCCGACATGCTGAAGGGGAAGACCGCCTTCATGACCGGCGGCACCAGCGGCATCGGCCTGGGCATCGCCAAGGTCTTGGCCGCGCACGGGGCGCAGGTGGCGGTGATGGGGCGCGACGCGGCCAAGGCCTCCAACGCGGCCGTCGAGATCGGCGCCGGCGCTCTGGGGCTGGCCGCCGATGTGCGCGACTACGCCGCGCTCGACGGGGTGATGTCCGAGGCGCAGGACCGGATGGGTCCGTTCGACATCGTCATCGCCTGCGCCGCCGGGAATTTCCTGGCCCCGGCCGCGGCCCTGTCCGCCAACGCCTTCAAGGCGGTCGTCGATATCGACCTGCTGGGCTCCTTCAACTGCCTGCGCGCCGCCTACGGCCGGGTCCGCAAGCCCGGCGCCTCGATGATCGCGGTGCTGGCCGGACAGGCCACGCGCGCCATGCCGCTGCAGGCCCACGCCTGCGCCGCCAAGGCCGGGGTCGCCATGCTGGTGAAGTGCCTGGCCATGGAGTGGGGCCCCGAGGGCATCCGGGTGAACGGCCTGACGCCCGGTCCGGTCGAGGACACCGAGGGCTTCCAGCGCCTGATGCCGCCGGGCATGGAAGAGAAATTCCGCAATACCCTGCCCCTTCGCCGCGCCCAGCGCATGGACGAGATCACCGCCGGCGCCCTGTTCCTGTGCAGCCCCGCCGCGTCCTACGTCTCCGGCACGGCCATCGAGTGCGAAGGGGCGACGGGACTGGCGCCCTTCCCCTTCATGTGAGCACTGGAAGACCGAGGGGACGACCATGCGCATCCTGATGCTGACGATGACCATCGTGTTGGCGCTGGCCGGGTGCATGGCCAGGCCCTGGACCGAGCACGCCTATCCCGCTTGGGGCTTCGCCGTCGCATTCCCGGCCCAGCCGGTCGAGGCCGATACCAGCACGGGAACGGTCCGCAGCTTCGCGGTCACCGGATCGGGCGATGACAAGACCCTGGCCGTCGGCGTGATCGACCTGACGGGCGTGACCAAGCCGGACGACCAGGTGATGAGCGAAGCAATCGCCGCCATCGCCGGCGACCGGCCCGTGACCGTGGCCTACTGGGCGCTCGGGCCCGCCGGCGCCCAGCACATGGGCCGCGCCGCCGTGATCGATCGCGGCGCAGGCCTGAAGATGACGCTGCACGTCCTTGTCGCGAACCGCCGCCTCTACCAGATCAGCACCGTGTCGCTCGGAACCCGGTCACCCAAGACCGAGAAATTCCTGGACTCGTTCCGGATCATCGAGCCCTGAGCCCTGGCGACCGGCCCCGCTGACGCAAATGCCCCCGGCGCACCCAAGTCCCTCTATTCGCACGAGAAAACCGCCCCGCTTCACAACTATTAAAAGAAGGCGCAAGTTGCTCTCGCAATAGAAGTATCTTTCTGAGGGGAGTGATCATGGCTTTGGACACCACTGCGGGCGGGGTCGCGCTCAATCAACTGACGTCCCTGCCCTTGGGATTCATCGTCGCCGAACCGTTGAAGGCGGCCATCCAGGCCCAGGCCATCGCGGCCGAGACCACCGTCGATTTCATCAAGGCGGTCGGCTTCGAAGAGGTCGACGGCCGGATGAAGGCCCTGAACCTCGAATTCACCTTCGAGGACGGCTCGGGGACCTTCCACCGGGTGACGGTCCCGGTCCTGGCCGTGGTGCCGATCCCGTTCATCGTCATCGACACGGTGGACATCCAGTTCAAGGCCAAGATCGACGCCTCGGCTTCGCAGAGCACGTCTGACAGCAACGAGAGCGCCTTCTCCGCAGGCGGCGCGTTCACCCGCACGGTCAGCTCGACCGCCGGTGGCGGCTTGACCAAGAAGAAGCTCCAGGCCAGCGCCTCGCGCACCAAGACCTCGTCCCTGAGCCTCTACGCCAACTACTCGTCCAAGAAGGATTCCAAGGCCACGCAGGAGTCCAAGTACTCGGTCGAATACACCCTCGACATCCAGGTCCACGCCGAACAGGGCGGCATGCCCCAGGGCATGGCGACCGTCCTCAACATCCTGCAGGAGGGCGTCGCCAAGCGTCCCCTCGACACCCAGGTGTCAATCTTCGGGCTCAGCCGCGTGAACAAGGTCACATCAACGGGCCTGACAGATCAGAGCTTCATGGTCTTGTTGCTGGATGCGTCCAACGAGCCGATCACGGCTGGTGTCACCGTCACGGTGTCGTCCGCAGGTGGCGCGATCGCCACCGGCACCGCGCCCGCTGGGACGAATGGCGTCCACACAGTGCCACTCGCCTTGGCCGCAGGGGTCACGGTTCCCGCCGAGACAGTCGAGACCCTCGTAATCACGATCACAACCGGGACCGCGCCGGACGAGGTGGTCACCGAGCTGACCCGCGAGGTCGTGCTGGCTCCGTAGGGGGAGCCTGCGCGAAGCCATGGCCGAGCGCGGTCTCGGCACGCCAGCCACGCGTGCGCAG
>CAZRKY010000004.1:0-28607 GCA_964600375.1 uncultured Caulobacteraceae bacterium
GACATCGGCAGCGCGGCCGCTGTGCCTGCGGCGATGGCCGCTGCGTTGCGCGTGTTTTCACGCTCGGCATAGGCGTTGTAGCAGGCCACCAGCTCGTCGTTGCTGATGGATTCTGCCGGCGTATACAGGCCGGAGCCGGTGATGGCGACGCGGGTCATGGCTGTCCCTAGGGCGCCGGCGCCAGGTTGTACGTTCCGCCCCGTTCCAGCGCCTTCCTGAACGCCGGCCGCGCTTCCAGCCGGTCGAGGTAGGCGCCGGCCTTCGGGTAGGCCGCCAGCTTGCCCATGGCGCGGGCGCCTTCCAGTACGAAGATCACCTGGACGTCGGCGGCGCTGAACTGGTCGCCGACCAGGTAGTCGTGGCCGTCCAGCGCTTGCTCGATGTAGCCGAGGTGGTTGGCGAACTCGGAATCGATGCGCGGCTGGATGACGGCGGCGGCCTCGCCCAGGCGCAGGGCGTAGAGCTGCAACAGCACCGGCATGATCGCGGAGCCTTCGGCGTAGTGCATCCAGTGGACGTAGTCGTCGTAAGCGGCGGTGTCCTGGGGCGGGGCGAACCTGCCCTTGCCGTGGCGGCGAACGAGGTAGTCGAGGATGGCCCCCGACTCCGCGATCTTGCGCTTGCCTTCCTCCAGCACCGGCGACTTGCCGAGCGGATGGATCGCTTTCAGTTCGGGCGGCGCGAGCCGGGTGGTGGCGTCACGCTCGTAGCGCACCACCTCGTAGGGCAGGCCCATCTCCTCGAGCATCCACAGCACGCGCTGGGACCGGGAGTCGTTGAGGTGGTGCACCACCATCGGCTTTGCGCCGCCCATGCCGAACATCAGCTCTTCTTTCCGGGATCCGCCTTGGCGGTGCGTTTGCGGGCCATCATGTTGAGCCCTTCGACGAAGGCCGAGAAGGCCATCGCGCCGTAGATGTAGCCCTTGGGCACGTGGGCCCCGAAGCCCTCAGCGATCAGCACCATCCCGATCATCATCAGGAAGCCCAACGCCAGCATCACCACGGTCGGGTTGTTGTTGATGAAATTGGCCAGCGGATCGGCGGCCAGCAGCATGATCACCACGGTGATGATGACGGCGGCGAACATGATGGGCAGGTGATCGGTCATGCCCACGGCGGTCAGGATCGAGTCGACCGAGAACACCAGGTCCAGCAGCACGATCTGGAAGATGGCCGAACCGACGTTGGCGACCACGACGTCCTTCTTGTCGAGCAGGTCGTGATGCTTGTCGGGCGACGGGTCGACCGTGTGGTGAATCTCCTTGGTGGCCTTCCACAGCAGGAACAGGCCGCCGCCCAGCAGGATCAGGTCGCGCCAGGAGAACGCCGTCTCGAACGCCGCCTCGCCATGGCTGTCGAGGGGGCCGACGATGCCGAGGTCGAACACCGGGGCGGTCAGGCCGACGATGAAGGCAATGGTGGACAGCAGCGCCAGGCGCATGCCGAGCGCCAGTCCGATGCCGATGCGGCGCACCCGGGTGCGGTGCTCGGGCGGCAGCTTGTTGGAGAGGATGGAGATGAAGACCAGGTTGTCGATCCCGAGCACCACCTCCATGACAATGAGGGTGATCAGGGCAAGCCAGGCGGCGGGGTCGGTCAGGAGGGGCAGCACGCTGTCCATTGGCGATCTCGGGGTCTGGAGGAAAGAGGGGCAGGTTCGACGGCCCATACATAGTCAGACTTGGCCGTAGGGCTAGTCACACCGGCGAAGGCCGTGCCAAAGACGGCGAAGCGCCTCAGCCGACGGACTCCATGACCGAACTCCTGACCCCCGAAGTCTTCGCCAGTTTCGCCGCCCTGACCTTCCTCGAGATCGTCCTGGGGATCGACAATATCGTCTTCCTGGCGGTCGCGGTCGGCCGCCTGCCGGCTGATCAGCAGAGGAAGGGACGCACGCTCGGCCTTTGGATGGCCATGGGCCTGCGCATCCTGATGCTGTTCGGCCTGGTGTGGATCACCAAGCTGGATATCGCGCTCTTCAACGTCATGAACCACGACGTCACCATCAAGGACGTCGTGCTGATCCTGGGGGGCGGCTTCCTGCTCGCCAAGGGCACCATGGAGATGCACCACGAGATCGAAGGCGAGCACGATGAGAACAAGGCCGTGGGCGGAGCCACGGCCCTGACCGCGGCCGTGGTGCAGATCGCCTTGATCAACATCGTCTTCTCGCTCGACAGCGTGATCACCGCCATCGGCATGACCGACCAGATCGTCATCATGATCGCCGCCGTCGTCGCCTCGACCCTGGTGATGCTGTTCGCCGCCAAGCCGGTGGGTGACTTCATCGAGAAGCGCCCGACCGCCAAGATGCTGGCGCTGAGCTTCATCCTGCTGGTGGGCGTTGCCCTGATCGCCGACGGCTTCGGCTTCCACATGCCGCGCGGCTATCTCTACTTCGCCATCGCCTTCTCGCTGGGCGTCGAGATCCTCAACGGCCTCTACCACAAGCGCCGCAAGGTGAAGCGGGCCCGGCGGATCGCCGAGAGCAAGGACGCCGCCCACTAGCCCTCGGGGTTGATCAGCCCGTACTCGACCATGTCGTCGCGGCCGCCTTCGAAGGCGAAGTGGGACGGCCGGCGGCCCTCGGCCTTGAAGCCGTTCTTTGAGAGCACGCGGCCGCTTTCGCCGTTGCGGGCGTAGATGCCGGCGGTCAGCTTGTGCAGGCCGAGCTGGGCGAAGCCGATGCGGACCCCCAGCGCCACCGCCTCCGACGCCAGCCCCTGGCCCCGCGCCGCCTCGTCGCCGATGAAGTAGCTGAGCTCACCGCGGCTGTGGTTGTAGTCGATCGGCCCGATCTTCAGGTTGCCGATGTGACGGCCTTCGGCGTTGAGGAAGATGCCGAACAGATGGTCGGCCGAGGACGCGAGCTTTTCGGCCACGAAGGCCTCGACGTCGGACCGGGTGTGGGCGCGCCAGCGGGTCTCCATGAAGCGGTTGGTCACGACGTCGTTCATCCAGCCGACGTACGCAGTCGATACGTCGGACACGGTCAATGGACGAAGGGAGATGCGCTCGCCGGCGAGGCCCAGGGTCACGGGGAAACGCTCACGCCGCCATCCGCTGGATCGACAGGGCCAGGATGTCGGCCTGCTCGAAGCGGGGGTTGGTCGGGTAGAGCATGTAGAAGACGCGGCTGACGAATTCGAAATCGTCGGGCGTGTCGACGGTCCAGCGGTGGTCGCCGAGCGGCGCGGACTGCACCAGCTGGGCGATCCTGAAGCGCTCGGGATGGCGATAGAGGAAGGGCGTGACGTGCTCGCGCTCGTAGGGGTCCTTCGCCTCGGCGCTCGTGGCCCGCAGGGCCGCCGCTGTCATCACCTCGACGTCCAGCCCGTCCGGATAGGAGCGCTCGAGCGTATTGGAGGTGTAGTCGGCGCCCGTCTCGATGTGGCGCCAGACGCAGGCGTCGATGACGGTCGGGTCGGCCAGCGGGCAGTCGGCGGTCAGGCGCACGACATGCTCGGCGCCGTACACCGTGGCGGCGCCCTGGAAACGGCCCAGCACGTCGTCGAGCGAGCCGCGAAACACCCGCACGCCCAGGCCTTCGCAATAGGCGGCCAGCCCGTCATCGGAGGGATCCCTGGAGGTGGCGACGACAATGCGGTCGAGGCTGTCGCACCGGTTCAGCCGCTCGATGTGGCGACCGATCATGGGCATGCCCAGGATGGGCTTCATCACCTTGCCGGGCAGGCGTGAGGACGTCATCCGCGCCTGCAGGATCGCGACGATCATCCGCGCACCTTGAAGAGGGGTTTGAGGGGTTCGCAGCGCAGCTGCGCGTGCAGGTCGTTCTCGGCCAGCGCGGCGCCGAGGATCGGGAACACCGCATCGTAGGCCGCCAGCACCTCGGCCACGTCGGCGGCGGTGTGGGCGTAGGACATGTTGTGGGTGCCCAGCGTCAGCACCCCGCGCGCGAAAACCTCCTGCAGGAACAGGGTTTTCAACTCGAAGGCGGTGGCGGTCGGTTGATCGGCCATCAACAGGAACGACCAGCTCGGATGCCCCGCCAGCGACAGGACATGCGAAAGGCCGTGCTTTTCGACCAGGGCCTCGGCCCCGGCCATCAGGTCCTTGCCGCGCGCGGCCATGGTCTCGACCACCGGTTCGCGCTCCAGCTTGTCCATGGCGGCGCAGGCGGCCGCCAGCGACAGGGCCTCGCCCCCCATGGTGAAGGAGAAGAACACCTCCTCCATGTAGGCCATCAGGTCGGCGCGGCCGGCGACGGCCGACAGGGGGAAGCCGTTGGCGATACCCTTGCCCAGGGTGCAGAGGTCCGGGGTGACGCCGAAGAGCTCCTGCGCTCCGCCTTTCGCATGGCGGAAGCCGGTGATGGTCTCGTCGAAGATCAACACCGCGCCCGCCGCCTTCGTCAGCCGCTGGACACCTTGCAGATAGCCCTCGGACGGGAAGCGCACATTCATCGGCTCGAGGATCACGGCCGCGACCTGGCCTTCGAGCTCGTCCAGCATGGCCGACAGCGCCGGCAGGTCATCGTAGGGGAAGGTGTGGGTCAGGGCCCGGGTCGCTTCGGGCACGCCCAGGTTCCGCGCGGTCGAGCCGATGTACCAGTCCTGCCAGCCGTGATAGCCGCAGACCAGCACGTGGCCCCGCCCGGTGGCGGCGCGCGCGATGCGGATGGCGCCCGAGGTGGCGTCCGAGCCGTTCTTGCCGAACCGAACCATCTCCGCGCACGGAACCAGCCGCACGATCCGCTCGGCGCACTCGGCCTCTAGCGCATGGGAAAGGCTGAAGATGGTGCCGTCCTTCAGCTGCTTCTGGACCGCCCCGTTCACGTCCTCGTCGGCGTAGCCCAGGGTCACCGAGCACAGCGCGTTGATGAAGTCCGCGTACTCATTGCCGTCGACGTCCCACAGGCGCGAACCCATGGCCCGGGCAGCGAAATAGGGCGAGGCGCCGAAGGGCAGTTGGGTGATGCTCTTGGAGAAGGTCTGGGAGCCCAGCGGGATGGTGCGCCGGGCGCGCTCCAACTGGGCTTCGGATCTGGCGTAGCGGGCGTCGGTGACGCGGGCGCCTTTGGTGCTCAGGCGATCATGTCCCATGAGAGGGCCTCCCCGCGCTGCAGGTTGCGGGCGGCGGGCCGTCCCAGGATGGCGGCGATCTCTGCCGGCGGCAGGCCGTAGCCCGGGCGGATGGAGCGCACGTGCCGGGGCTCGATCCTCTCGCCCTCGGCGACGTCGGCGACGACGTAGAGCGAGCGCCGGAACGCGGCGTTGGCCCGCTCGGAGCCCTTGATGTCGTAGTGGACCCGACCAAGCGACGCCCAGGCGTCCTTGCAGTCGCGGACCAGCAGGGTGAACTCCTCGGGCTCGAGACTGAACCCCGCGTCCGGCCCGCCGTCGGACCGCGCCAGGGTGAAGTGCTTCTCGATCACCGATCCGCCAAGCGCGATCGAGGCGACAGCCGCGGCGGTCCCCAGGGTGTGGTCCGAAAGGCCGGTGACGCAGTCGAAGCGCGCCGCCAGGTCCGGCACCGTGCGGACATTGGCCTCCTCGACCGGCGCCGGGTAGGCGCTGATGCAGTGGAGCAGGATCAGCTGGTCGCAGCCATTGGCCCGGGCCGCCTCCACCGCCGCCCCGATCTCGTCCAGCGAGGCCAGGCCGGTGGAGATGATCATCGGCTTCTTCAGCCGCGCCACCTCAGCGATCAGGGGCAGGTCGACGGCCTCGAACGAGGCGATCTTGTAGGCCGGGGCGCCGAGGCGCTCGAGCAGTTCGATGGCCGAGGTGTCGAAAGGGGTGGAGAAGATCGTCACGCCGTGGCCGCGCGCGCGCTCGAAGAGGGCCGCGTGCCAGTCGTAGGGGGTGTGCGCCTCGCCGTAGAGATCATGCAGGGTGCGGCCGTCCCACGGCCCGCCGGTGATGCGGAAATCGGGCCGGTCGGACGCGATGGTGATCGTGTCGGCGGTGTAGGTCTGCAGCTTGATGGCGTCGCAACCGGTGGCGGCCGCCGCATCCAGGAGAGCGAGCGCACGCTCCAGCGAGCCGTTGTGATTGCCGCTGAGCTCGCAGATCACATAGGGCTCGTGGTCGGGGCCGACGGCCCGTCCGGAAATGGCGACGGGGTGGATCAAGCCGCCGCCCTTCGCCGCGGCCGCACGAGCGTCCACTCAAGCCCGACGCAGGGGTTGAAGCCGCACGCGGCGAACAAGCGTCTGGATGCCTCGTTTTCATCCTTGATCTGGGCGGTGAAACGATGGGCGCCTTGCTTGCCCTCCATGCGCTTGAGACCGCCTTCGAGCAGGGCCCGGCCCCAACCCTGGCCCCGGCGCTCCGGCGCGACCTGGATGCTGACCAGCCAGCGGCCGTCCAGCGCATCGAAACGCACCAGCCCGACCGGCCGTCCCCAGGCGTCCTCGCCGACGATCAGGACCCGGTCGGCGCGTCCGAGGGACGCCTTCCACCACAGCTCGTGGACGGGCCATGAGATCGGATCGCTCTCCAGGGACGCGGCGCGGGTGACCGGGTCGTTGCGCCAGTCAAAGACCGCGCGCCCATCCTCGTGTCCGGCGCAGCGCAGGTGGATCGGGTGCGGGGTGCTCATGAGATGGCCCATGCGAGGGTTTCAACCACTCGCGCCGGGTCGGAATCACTGAGGCCCGGGAAGAGCGGCAGGGAAAGAGTCTGGTCGTACCAGGCGTCGGCGCCCGGCAGGCGAGGCGTACGCGAACGGGCCGCCCAGTAGGGCTGGCGGTGGACCGGGATGTAGTGGACCTGGGTCCCGACGCCACGACGGGCGAGCCGGTCCATCACCTCGGCGCGCGACCGGCCGATGGCTTCGAAATCGATGCGGACGGCGAACAGGTGGAGCGCCGGATCGGAGCCTTCCGGCGTCGGCGCCACCAGTACCCGCGGCGCCAGCGGCGCGAGCAGGGCGCGGTAGCGCGCCGCCAGGCGGCGGCGGCGGGCGATGAAGGCGGGCAGGCGCTTGAGCTGCGACAGGCCGAGCGCGCAGAGCACGTCGGGCAGGCGATAGTTGAAGCCCAGCTCGGCCTGCTCGTACCACCAGGGGCCGGGCGCCTCGGCGAGGCCTTCGCGCACGATCCCGTGGCTGCGCAGGCGGCGCATGCGCCAGGCGGCCTGGTGGTCGCGGGTCGTCACCATGCCGCCCTCGCCGGTGGTCAGCGTCTTCACCGGGTGGAAGGAGAAGCAGACCGCGTCGGACTGGGTCGCGTCGCCGGTGCGGCCCCAGGACGTGTCCGTGCCCAGCGCGTGGCAGGCGTCCTCGACAATGGCCGCGCCGCAGCTTTCCGCCAGCGCCGCGATGGCCGGCATGTTCACCGGCGCGCCGCACAGGTGCACGGGCAGGATCGCCCGCACCTCGCCTTCCGCCCGGTCGAGCGCTTCGGCCAGGGTCTCATCGGTCATCAGTCCCGTGGCCGGATCGACGTCGGCGAACACGACCCGCGCCCCCTGCTGGGCGCAGACGTTGGCGGTGGCGACGAAGGTGATGGCGGGGACGATGCAGATATCGGCCGGACCCACGTCAAGGCTCGCGACCGCGAGATGCAAGGCGGTGGTGCCGTTGGAGCAGGCCACCGCATGGGGCGCCCCCACGGCCTCGGCGAAGGCCTGCTCGAAGCGTTCGACCAGGGGGCCGGTGGTCAGGAAATCGGAGCGCAGGGCCTCGACCACCGCGGCGATATCGGTTTCATCGATGGACTGGCGCCCGTACGGCAGGAACGCCTTGGCAGGCCGTGCGCCCCCGTCAGGCATGGCACGCGTCCAGCAGCGCCAGCATGCCGGGGCCATCGAGGCGCTCGGCGGTGTCGGAAGTGTAGGCGAAGTCTTCGGGCACCTTCACGCCCACCCCGTCCTTGACGAAGGAGGTGCGCGGGTACTCGACGAAGTCGGGCTCAATGGCGAAGCGATCGCCCAGGTCGACGGTCTGACGGGCGTCATCGAT
This sequence comes from uncultured Caulobacteraceae bacterium, assembly GCA_964600375.1. Classification (GTDB taxonomy): domain Bacteria; phylum Pseudomonadota; class Alphaproteobacteria; order Caulobacterales; family Caulobacteraceae; genus JAEZEZ01. The sequence goes on from CAZRKY010000004.1 coordinate 7,929, forward strand.
AGAGATCATCGCCTCGTGCAGCTTTTCTCCGGGCCGGATGCCGACGATGCGCGTGGGCATGCCCGGCGCCATGGCCTGGGCCAGGTCCATGACCGTCGAGGACGGGATCTTCGGCACGAAGACCTCCCCGCCGCGCATCATCTCGATGCAGGACAGGACGAAAGAGACGCCCTGATCGAGCGTGATCCAGAAGCGCGTCATCCGCTCGTCGGTGATCGGCAGCTCCTTGGCCCCGCGATCAAGCAGCCGCTGGAAGAACGGCCCGACCGAGCCGCGCGAGCCCGCCACGTTGCCGTAGCGTACGACGGAGAAGCGGGTGCCGATGTCGCCCGACAGGTTGTTGGCGGCCACGAAGGTCTTGTCCGACGCCAGCTTGGTCGCGCCGTAAAGGTTGATCGGCGAGCAGGCCTTGTCCGTGGACAGGGCGATGACCTTCCTGACCTTGTTGTTCAGGCAGGCGCGGACGACGTTCTCGGCCCCCAGGATGTTGGTGTGGATGCACTCAGAGGGGTTGTACTCGGCGGCGGGCACCTGCTTGAGCGCGGCCGCATGGATGACCAGGTCGACGCCGCGGAAGGCGAGGTCCAGGCGGTCGCGGTCGCGCACGTCGCCCAGGAAGAAGCGCAGCCGGTCCATCTTCTCCTGCGGGAAGACCTCCGAGAGCGCCTGGCGCATCTCGAATTGCTTCAATTCGTCGCGGCTGAGGATGATCAGCTTCTTGGGGTTGTAACGCTCGAGCACGCGATGGACGAAGCGGCTGCCGAAGGAGCCGGTCCCGCCGGTCACGAGAATCGACTTGGCGTCAAGCAAGCGCCTGTTTTGCGGGGCAAAATCGCGATTTTGGGGTGAAGCGGGGGCGTCGTACATGGGCGGCCTGATCAGACTGTTGCACCATGCTGCGCGGCGTCGCCTAAGGGCGCGTTAACGATGTTTGTCAGCCGCGTGGCCCGGCCAAGTCGCGCACCATCGCCGGCACCAGCGCCCAGGGCTCGATGAAATAGCGGTGGAATAGCCGACCGGGCTCGGCCAGGAACCGCGCCAGCCATTCCAGCCCGAACCGGCCCGCCCAGCGCGGCGGGGTCGGCACCACGCCGGCTTCGTAGTCGAAGGCCGCGCCGATGGGGAAGACCACAGCCGCCGGCAGGCGATCCCAGTTGGCCGCGATCCAGCGCTCCTGCCGGGGCATGCCCATGCCGACGAACAGGATGTCGGGCGCAAAGGCGGCGACCTGGGCCAGGACCGCCTCGTTCTCCGGGCCGGTCAGATCGAAATAGCCGTCCCGTTCGGCGAAGGTCACCCCCGGCCAGCGGGCCGAAAGGACGTCGACGGCGGATACCCCGACGCCCGGCTTGCAGCCCAGGTGGAAGACCCGCCAGCCCTTCTCCGCCGCCAGCCGCCAGAAATCCTCGCGCCAGTCGAGGTAGGTGTTGCGGTGTTCGCGCCCGACCTTTCGGCCCAGCAGCCGGCCCCAGGCCACCAGCGGCATGGAATCGATCTCGATCAGGTCGGCGAGGGCGTAGAAGCGCGCCATCTCCGGCTCCCGGCCCAGCAGGGCCAGGGAATGCAGGTTGTGGTTGGCCACCAGCGCCTTTCGCCCCTCGGCCACGCGCGCGGCGGTGAAGGCCATCACCTGGTCGCGGGTGACGGCGTCCATCTCGACGCCAAGGAGACGTATGCGGCTTTCCATGGCGGCACCCTAACGGGCACAGGTTTCCACTCGCTGAACGCCCGCACGCTAGCGGGGTTGGGACTCACCGCGGCGGCATTCTTCCAGTTCCGGGCGACAGCGCGGGGCAAACTCAAGTTTCCATCGCGGATAGTCCGCGTCCTGCCCGTAAAGAGGAAAGCGAATGACGGGACCACTTTCTGGCTCGCCAGAGACGCGCCAAGTAATGGTCTCTTCGGACAACATCGACCTCGTCAGAGATCGGCCTCCCAATCGAACCTTGGAAACCGCGCCTTCTATCCCGGGGCCCGGGTCCCGGTCAGAAGACACAGTGCATTGCAGAAGCCCGGGTGGAGGATCGGGTCGCTCAACGTGATCGCCCGCATCCCAGTACATAGTCACAGTCACATAGGCTGTTGGATCGGTCCTCACTTGCCAGGATATCGGCATCACGTTGACGATGCAGTCGTCCTCGTTTCGGCCGTAGTTGCTCAGGAACGCCTTGCAGCTCTCGCGACGTACTAGTGCCTGATGGGCTGCCCAATCTCGGTTCGGCTGCGTAAGGCACTCACGCTCAAAAAGTTCAGCGAGCCCTTCGGCTGACGTCTCAGTTCGGAGGGAGGCGCTCTCGGGGGCTGCAGACGGCCACTCGGCTGGAACCCAGCCACAGCCGGCCAGCGTCGAAACCAAAGCGGTGGCTGAAATGGATGCCCATGTCCGGTCTGGTGATTGCCTGCAGAACGCCACGTCGTACCTCCGTCTGAGCACAGTCCCTCGATCAACCATATCCGACAAGCTCGCCGTTTCCGGTACACGTCAGAATCCGGTCGACCCGAGGCTGGTAAGCTCTAAAGGAAGGGCCTAAATCCCCGCCGGGGAGTCAGCCAAAGGGCCTGCAATGCGCGTCGCCATGATCGGAACGGGATATGTCGGACTGGTGTCCGGCGCCTGCTTCGCCGACTTCGGCCACGTGGTGACCTGCGTCGACAGGGACGCCGGCAAGATCGAGCGTCTCAAGCGTGGCGAGAGCCCCATCTTCGAGCCCGGCCTCGACCACCTGCTGACCGAGAATTCGAAGGCCGGGCGGCTGTTCTTCACCACCGACGCCGCCGAGGCGGTGGCGGGCGCGGACGCGGTGTTCATCTGCGTCGGCACCCCGTCGAAGGAGGACGACGGTCACGCCGACCTGTCCTATGTCTACGCCGCCGCCGAGGAGATCGCGGGCTACCTGCAGGGCTTCACCGTGGTGGTCGACAAGTCGACCGTTCCGGTCGGCACCGGCGACGAGGTCGAGGCGATCATCCGCAAGGCCGCCCCGGACGCCGAATTTGCGGTGGCGTCGAACCCGGAGTTCCTCCGCGAAGGCGCGGCCATCGATGACTTCAAGCGGCCCGACCGCATCGTGGTGGGCACGGACGACCCGCGCGCCGAGAAGGTGATGCGCGAGCTTTATCGGCCCCTGACCATCAACGACACGCCCATCGTCTTCACCAGCCGCCGGACCTCCGAACTGATCAAATACGCCGCCAACGCCTTCCTGGTCATGAAGATCACCTTCATCAACGAGATCGCCGACCTGTGCGAAAAGGTCGGCGGCGACGTCCAGGCGGTGGCGCGCGGCATCGGGCTGGACAGCCGGATCGGGCCGAAATTCCTCAACGCCGGCCCCGGCTACGGCGGCTCGTGCTTCCCCAAGGATACGCTCGCCCTGGTCCGCACTGCCAGCGACCACGGCACATCCATGCGGGTGGTGCAGACCACCATCGAGGTCAACGAGGCGCGCAAGCGCTCCATGGCCGCCCGCATCGTCGCGGCGCTGGGCGGCGACGTGGACGGCAAGACCATCGGCATCCTGGGCCTGACCTTCAAGCCCAACACCGATGACATGCGCTACGCGCCCTCGCTGGACATCATCCCGGCCCTGCAGGCCCTCGGCGCCAAGGTCCAGGCCTATGATCCGGAGGGCATGGACGAAGCCATCCACCTGCTGCCGGGCGTCGAATTGAAGGACGGCGCCTACGCCGCGGCGGAACACGCCGACGCGGTCGTCGTGCTGACCGAATGGGACCAGTTCCTGGGCCTGGACCTCGATCGCCTGAAGCTGATCATGCGCCAACCCATCGTCGTCGACCTGCGCAACGTCTGGAGGCCCGACGACATGCGCGCGCGCGGTTTCAAGTACACCTCGGTCGGGCGCCCCTGAGGGCCCGGCTCCGGAAATTTCCGGAGGATGACGCGCGCGGCCGCGGGGTCTAGAAAGCCGGGTCCGTTTTCTGAGGCCGCTCCCGTGACCGACACCGCCGCCAAGCCGCTTGGGCGCTCCGCCATCGAGCCCGTCTCCATGACCCGCTACGGGCCGGATTTCGAGGGCTTCGCCCGCGATCTGGGCCGCTCGTTCGAGCGCTACGGCTTCGCCGTGGTGGGCGACCACGGCCTGGACCAGGCCATGCTCGACGAGGCCCTGGCCCAGACCAAGGCCTTCTTCGCCCTGCCCGAGGCGGTCAAGCGCGCCTACCACATCCCCGGCGGCGGCGGCGCGCGAGGCTACACCCCGTTCGGTGTGGAGACCGCGAAAGGGGCCACACTGCACGACCTGAAGGAGTTCTGGCACACCGGCCGCGACCTGCCGGCGGGCCATCCCTTCCGCAAGTACATGGCCGACAACGTCTGGCCGTCCGAGACCCCGGGATTCCAGCCGGCCATCTCGGCCCAGTTCGCCGCCCTGGACGGTCTGGGGCTCAAGGTGCTGCGCGCCATCGCCCATTTCCTGAAGCTGGACGACGACTTCTTCGAGCCGACCGTCCGCTACGGCAACTCGATCCTGCGGCTGCTGCACTATCCGCCGGTGGGCGCCGACAGCCCGCACGTGCGCGCCGGCGCCCACGAGGACATCAATGTCATCACCCTGCTGCTGGGCGCCGAAGAGGCCGGACTTGAGGTCCTTGACCGTGACGGCCAGTGGCTACCGATCAGCCCGCCGGCCGGCTCCGTGGTCTGCAACATCGGCGACATGCTGCAGCGCCTGACCAACCACCGCCTGCCGTCAACGACCCACCGCGTAGTGAACCCGGCGCCGGAGCGGCGCGGATTCGCGCGTTACTCGACCCCCTATTTCCTGCATTTCGAGCCGGAGTACCTGATCCGGACCCTGCCGGACTGTGTGGACGCCGCCCATCCGGATCGCTATCCGGAGCCCATTACGGCCGAGGATTTCCTTCAGGAGCGGCTGCGCGAAATCAAGCTGAAGTGACCTTTCAGCCCCGGGCTGTGGAAACTTCGATTTTTCCCGCCGCACAGCGTTCTTCGGCTACCCCTTCTTAAGACCAATCGGCTTTGATCCCCCGCGCCGGAGCTTCGGCTCCCGGGGGACCAATGCAGAAACCGCCGATTCCGTCTGACGAGGCCGACCGTCTGGCCACCTTGCGCGACCTGCGCTTGGTGGAGCTGGCCGCGCAGATGGATTTCGAGCGCCTGACCCGTCTGGCGCGCAGCCTCTCGAAGGCCGAACACTCGCTCGTGGTCCTGGTCGAGGAATCCGAGGCGATCGCCATTTCGCGCCATACGGAGGCGGTGAAGTCCGAGGGCCGGTATGCGATCGCGCGGGACCGCTCGATGTCGGCATTCGCCTTGCTTGAGGACGGTCCTCTCTGGATCTCGGATGCGGCCACCGACCGGCGGTCGTGCGAGATGCCCTGTGTGGCGACCCCGCCCTACCTTCGCTTCTACTGCGGCGCGCCGATCATCGTGCGCGGTCAGAAGGTCGGCGTCCTCGCCGTCGCCGACGTCGACGTGCGGCCGTACGACCCGGAAGTCGCCGACCGGATGGTGGACATCGCCGCCGTCATCGCCACCGAGTTCGAGCTGAAGGTCGCCAAGCGCCAGATGGCCGCCGAGGAAGTCCGGGTCCGGGCCGAGAAGACCCTGCTGGACGTGCTCGTCGAGGACGCGCCCCTGGCGCTCGCCATGTTTGACCGCGATATGCGCTACATCCGCACCAGCCGGCGCTGGCGCTCCGACCGGGGCGAGGCAGGGGCGCAGCTGATCGGCCGCAGCCATTACGAGGTCCAGCCGCGCGTGACCGAGGCCTGGCGGGCCTGCCACCAACGCTGCCTTGCCGGCGCGACCGAGCGTCATGACGGCGAGCATTATATCGACGAGTTCGGCGCCGATCGCTGGGTGCGCTGGGAAGTCACTCCCTGGTACGAGGGATCGGGCGATGTCGGGGGCCTTGTCATCATGACCGAGGACCTGACCGAGCAGATGCTGTCGCGCCAGCAGCTGGAGCAGTCGGAAACCCGTCTGAAGCTGGCGACCGAGATTTCCGACCTTACTGTCTGGGACTACTCCTTCGAACGGCGCTCCCTCGCCTACGCCTCGGGTCGGACGCCGACGGCCTTTGCCGGCGACCTCAGCTATGAGCGGCTGATCAAGGAGTGGCTGTCGAGGGTCCACGAGGACGATCGCGAGCGGGTGGCCGCCCTCTGGAACCAGTCGATGGACGCCGGGGCGCTCTTCAACTGCGAGTATCGCCAGTACGACGCGCTGGGCCGCGCGGTCTGGCATCAGAACGTGGCCGACACGATCCGCGACGCCGAGGGCCAGCCCGAGCGCATCGTCGGCGTGGTCCGCGACGTCACCGAGCGCAAGCTGGGCGAGCTGGCGGTCGAGCAGGCGCGCAACGAGGCCGAGGCCGCCAACCGCGCCAAGTCCGAATTCCTGGCCAACATGAGCCACGAAATCCGCACGCCGCTCAACGGCGTGCTCGGGGTCGCCAGCGCCCTGGCCCGCACGGCCCTGAATGACGACCAGCGTCAGATGGTGCAGATCATCGAGCACTCGGGTCACGTGCTGCAGGCCCTGCTCTCCGACGTCCTCGACCTGGCGCGCATCGAGTCCGGCAAGCTGGAGCTCAGGCCCGAACCCTTCGACCTGGCCGGCGCCGTGCGCGAAATCGGCGACCTGTTCGAGTCCGGCGCCCGCGACAAGGGCCTGACGCTTGAGGTGAATATCGATCCGGCGCTGGAGGGCGCGTTCCTGGCCGACTCCGTGCGGGTCCGTCAGGTGGCCTCCAACCTGCTGTCCAACGCCGTCAAGTTCACCGCCCGGGGCAAGGTCGCCCTGACCGCGACCGCGGTCGCGGAGGCCGACGACAAGGCGGTGGTCCGCCTCAGCGTATCGGACACCGGCATCGGCTTCGACGACGAGACGCGGCGGCGCCTGTTCGAGCGCTTCGAGCAGGCCGACGGCTCCATCACCCGCCAGTTCGGCGGCACCGGCCTTGGCCTGTCGATCTGCCGGTCCCTGGCCGGGATGATGGGCGGGCGGCTGTGGGCGGAATCGACGCCGGGCGAAGGCTCGACCTTCACCCTGGAACTTGAGTTGCCGCGGGCGACCACCCAGGCCCACGCCCCCGCCGCGCACGTCGACATCGCGCCCGAAGGCCCCGGCCTGACCGATGACGCCGGCGAAGCGCGCGCCGTCCGCGTGCTGCTGGCCGAGGACCATCCGACCAACCGTCGGGTCGTCGAGTTGATCCTCGACGGTGCGGGCGTCGACCTCACCGCGGTCGAGAACGGCGCCCTGGCCGTCGAGATGTTCGGCCTCTACGACTACGACCTGATCCTCATGGACATGCAGATGCCGGTGATGGACGGGCTGAACGCGACCCGGTCCATCCGCGCCAGCGAACGGGCCGAGGGCCGCACGCCGACGCCCATCTACGCCCTGACCGCCAACGCCATGCCTGAGCATGTCGAGCAAACCCACGCCGCCGGCGCCAACGGCCACCTGACCAAGCCGCTGTCGGCCGCCGCCCTGCTGGACATCATCGCCCTGGCCCGCAATGGCGAGCTGCAGGCCGAGGTCGGCGACGCCGCCCGTTCCGCGGCGGTCTAGCCCCTCTACCGCAAGGCCGCTCCGCCCCGATATCCGCTGTTTGGGGGAGACTTCCGTGGTCATTCCGCGGTTTTCCCCGCGTTCGCCAGAGCCGGGACTTTCCCGGCCAGGCGGCGCGGCCCCTGAGTCGCGGACCGAAAGGTCTCAATTTCCAGGACCAGCCCCCAAGGCGCCGGGTGACACGGCGGGGCCGATCTGGCGGCGGCCTGCGGGCGCCGATCCAAAGAAATGGGCGTCCGTTCCGCCGGGAGGATCGCGGAACTGGACGCCCGAGGGGCCGGCGGACTGGGGCCGGCGACTATGCCTGTCCGGCTAGCTTGAGATCCTGAGCTTCATGATGTCCTGGGCGATCGAGCGGAAGGCGTCCTTCAGGGCGGTGCCGGTCGAGGGCTGGTAGACGTGCTCGGAATCGGTGGCGCAGTTGTTGACCAGGTTCTGGGCGCTGGCGTCCGACCCGACGTCGAAGCCCACCGTGTAGACGATGATCCCCTTGGCCTTCATGGCGTTGCACAGCGCGATCGCCTGGGTGAACCCGGAACCGTTGGTGCCGTTGCAGTTGATGTGGGTCGAGGATGCGCCCGAGCCGCTGCCGGCGTCCTTGGCGATGACGCCGTTGCAGTAGTTCGTGTTGAACTCGCCGTCGGTCATGATGATCGCGACCTTCAGAAGTTCGTTGGCCCCATAGGCGGCGGGACGGTTTTCAGACGCCGGCCACAGCGATCCCCAGTTCGGCGACAGCATGTACCAGCCCCAGGCGATGCCGATCTGGCCGGCGGTGGATCCCGAGGCGTTCAGGGTGTTGATCAGGGCGTGCAGCGAAGCCTTGTTCGAGCTCAGCGGCATGAAGGTGGTGGTGATGCAGGGGTTGCCCGTATCCGGGTAGTTGCGGCCGACCAGGGCGGTCGACGGCGCCACGTCGGTATAGGCGTTGGTCCCGGTGCGCTCGGTGACGCAGTTGGAATATTCCTGCACCCGCGCCGATCCGTCGGCGGCGGTGAAGCCATAGAAGCGGCATCCGGCGTTGGCGCAGTAGACCTTGCCGCCCGAGCCGGAGAAGGTTGAGTAGCTGCGACCGTCGACGCCCGACAGGGTGATGGTGTTCGTGGTCTTGGCGGAGATCGTATAGACCTTGCCGTTCAGCTGGGTCATGCCAGACACGCCGGTGATGTAGATTTTGTCGCCCACCACGCGGCCGTGTCCGTTGGCCGTGACCACCACCGGATTGGCCTTGGTGGCGCCCGTGATGTTGGCGGAATTGGCGTCAATGGCGCCGCGGACGGTCACCGCATAGGTCCCGGCGTTCACCGCCTGCGAATAGGGCACCACGGCGACCTTGGTGTAGTGCGGCGTCTGCACGTCCTGCACCACGAGGTCGATCAGGTCGTTGGCGGCGGTGCGCAGGTCGCTGATCTTGGTCCCGCTCATCGAGCCGGTGGTGTCGAGCACCAGGGCGACTTCCAGGCTCTTGGACGCGCGCTTGACCTCGGAGGTCGCGGAAACGTCGATCGGCCCGCCGATGAACATGTTGGCCACCAGCGGCGTGACCTGGGCGTGGACCACGCCGTTGACGGTGCCGTCGCCGGCCAGGGTGAAGGTGGCGGTCCCCAGGCTCACGTCCGGGAACGACTGCATGTTGGCCGCCAGCACGTTGTTGCCGATGGTCTGGATCTGGGCGGTGGTGGTCGCCGACTGGTTGCGGGCGGCCGCCAGGGACGCCGCGTCGATGGCATCCTGCAGCGCGGCCTTCACCGTCGAGGCGCGATGGAAGTCGATCGCCGTGAGGGTCAACAGCGACAGCGGGATGAAGGAGAGGCCGAAGATCAGGGCCACGCCGCCCGACCGGGAGAGCGTGAAGCGTTTCCCGAACCGCGTGGCCGCCTGGCCAATGGCGGCTCCCAGCCGCCGGATCTCAAATCCCCGAACTTGCTTGCGTCCAAACATGGCGTTCGCCCCGTTGTCCGCGCACGGCGAATGGACGCCGGGCGTGGTTTTCCGGGATCGATATTGAAGCGTCGCGGTAAACGAACCGCCAGCGAGGTCGGTTAACGCCGAAAGAATCTGATCGCCCTGCGACGGGCAACCGCCGCAGGGCGATCAGCGATTCACGTCACCAGCCGCACTTCTCGCCGCGGTTCTGGACGGTGAGCCAGGTGTTCAGCGCCGCGAAGTAGTCGGTCACGGCCGAGGCGTCGGTCTGGCGCTGGCCGGTGAAGGCTTCCAGGGCGTCGGGCCAGGGCCGCGACTGGCCCATCTGCATCATGGCGTTGAAGCGCTGGCCGACCTCGCGCTGTCCGAACACCGAGCAGCGGTGCAGCGGCCCGGTCCAGCCGGCCTGCTGGCAGGCGGCCCGGTGGAACTGGAACTGGTAGATATGGGCCAGGAAATAGCGCGTGTAGGGCACGTTTCCGGGCACGTGATACTTGGCGCCCGGATCGAAGGCGTTGGCCGGGCGCGGCCCCGGAGGCGTGAGACCCTGGTACTTGAGCATCAGCGCGGTCCAGGCGTCGTTGTATTCCGCCGGCGTCGTCTCGCCGGAATAGACGCTCCAGCGCCAGCGATCGACCATCAGGCCGAACGGCAGGAAGGCGATCTTCTGCAGCGCCATCTTCAGCAGGAGCGGAATGTCCTCCGCCTCGCCCGGGACCCGGTCCAGCAGACCGATCTGGTTCAGGTAGGTGGGAGTCAGGGCCGACAGGCCGGCGAAGTCGCCGATCGCCTCGTGGAAGCCGTCGTTGGCGCCGTTGCGGAACAGGAAGGGCTGCTGGTTGTAGGCGCGCTGGTAGTAGTTGTGACCCAGCTCGTGGTGGACGGTGTAGAAGTCGTCGCCGTTGACCTTGGTGCACATCTTGATGCGCAGGTCGTTGACGTTGTCGACGTCCCAGGCCGAGGCGTGGCAGACGACCTCGCGGTCGCGCGGCCGGGTGATCATCGACCGTTCCCAGAAGGTGGCCGGCATCGGCTCCAGGCCCAGCGAGGAGTAGAAGCCCTCGCCGGCGCGGACCATCCGCTCGGGCGTGTAGCCGCGACGGACCAGCAGGTCATCAAGGCTGTAGGACGAGCGGCCGCCGGTGCGCGGCGCCACGACGTCATAGATGTTGGACCAGTCCTGCGACCACATGTTGCCCAAGAGGTCGGCGCGGATCGGGCCGGTGCGCGGCTGGACCGCGTCGCCGTACTTGTCGTTCAGGCGCGCGCGCACATAGCAGTGCAGGTTCTCGTAGAAGGGCTCGACCTGGTTCCAGAGGCGGTCGGTCTCCGCCGCGAAGGCGTCGGGCTCCATGTCATAGCCAGACCGCCACAGGGCGCCTGTGTCGGCGTAGCCGAGGTCGCGCGACCCCTCGTTGGCGATCTCAACCATGCGGGCGTAATCGGCGCGCATCGACGGCGAGATGGTGCGCCAGCCCTCGTAGAGGGCCTTGAGGTCAGCGGGATTGCGAGACGTGGCCATGATCTCGGACGCGTCGTCCAGGGTGATCATCTTGCCCTTGAACGAGAACTTCCCGGTCGCATAGGTCGAGTCCATGCGGGTGCCGATCTGGGCCAGCTCGTCGGCGGCGCCGGGGCGATCGGGCGCCGGCAGGGTCAGGCCCAGCTTGAGCAGGTTCAGCTTGCGGCGGACCACCGGGTCTACGCCCGGCGTATCATTGAAGCGCGCCGCGCCCTTGGCCAGCTGGACGCCCAGCTCGGTCAGCTCGGCGTTGGCCTGGGCCTCGAGCGCCATGGTGTCGTAGGTGATGTAGGTGTTCCGCACCCAGGAGATGCGCGCGACATATTCTCCCAGCTTGGCCAGCCGGGCCTCCGCGTCCTCGACGAAGGCGGCGGCCTGGGCGGCGGTGGGGGCCGCAGGCGCGGCGGCCACGGGCGCGGGCGCCTCGGCGACGGGCTCCGGCGTGGACGCCGAAACGCTGGCGCAGCCGGCCAAGGCTACAAGGGCGCAGGCGGTGAGCAGTTGGCGCTTCATCGGAGGTCTCCCAGAACGACCCGCATGGGATGCGCGAGTGTTCCAAAGGTCAAGACGCCACGCGGCGCCCTCGCTTGCCCTTGGACTTGCCCGTCGGCTTGTCCTTCGGTGATCCGGTAACGCAGGCCGCCAGCCCTTCGTTGCGCACCGTGCCCATGGCGGCCGTAATGCGCGAGATGCGGCGGCGAACGTAGGGGCCGCCGTCCGAGGCCTTCCACTTGCGGGGGCTTGGCAGGATGGCGGCGAGCGCGGCGGCCTGGCGGGCGCTCAGCTGGTCGGCGTCCACTCCGAACCAGCGCCGGCTGGCGGCCTGGGCGCCATAGACCCCCGGTCCCCACTCCACGACATTGAGATAGGCCTCCATGATCCGCCGCTTGCCCCACAGCGCCTCCACCAGGACGGTGTAGCCGGCCTCGAAGCCCTTGCGGATCCAGCCCCGACCCGGCCAGAGGAAGACGTTCTTGGCCACCTGCTGGCTTATGGTCGAACCGCCGCGGATACGGCCGGGCTTCTGCCTGTTGTGCTTCAGCGCGCGCTCGATCGCGGCGATGTCGAAGCCGTGGTGACGGCAGTAGTTGGCGTCTTCCGCCGCGATCACCGCCAGCACCAGGTTGGGCGAGATGCGATCCAGCGGCCGCGGCTGACGGCTCAGCCCCTCGCCCTGGGCCAGCCGTGTGGTCATCAGGAAGGTCATCGGTGCGGGAACCAGCCAATGGCAGAGCACCGTGAAGGGCGGCAGCAATACGAGGAAGGCCAGCACCATCAACACCGTGCGGCCCCAGCGCCGGCGGGGCGGCGCGGTCTTGCTGTCAGGGTCGGGAGCCTTGGTCACGGCGCGGCACGCTAGGGCGATGCGCGCACGATGGCGAGCCCGCTAGAGATCGACGACCCCGGCCTCGCCGGCTTCGTCGCCCCAGGCGATGCGGTCGCCCTTGGGCGACAGCGCAAGCGCGCTGACCGGGGCCCCGCCCTCGCGGATCTCGACCTGGCGGGTTCCGTCGACGTCGGCGTACCAGACGCGGCCGTCAGTAGTCCCGACCGCCATGCGGCTGCCGCCCGGAACCGTGGCGACCTGGGTGACCAAGGCGCCGTCACGGTGGCCGATCTCGGCGGCCTGTTCGCCCATGGGACCGTTATTGCCCCGGAACGGCCAGACCACCGCGCCCGACGCGCCCGAGGTCGCCATCAGGGCGCCCTTGGACAGGAAGGCGATGGAGCGCGGCTTGGCGGCGTAACCCGACATGCGCATGTCCTTGGCGTCGGCGACGCGCCAGCCGTGCAGCATGTTCTCCTGCATGGCCGAGATCAGGAACTTGCCGTCCGGGCTCCAGATCGCCGCGATGTGCGACCCGGCCCATTTGAACATCTGCGGCTTCTGTTCGGCGATGCGGGCGAACCAGACGGTGCAGCCGCCGTAGGTGGCGCAGGCCAGCTTGCGGCCCTTGGGATCGAAGGCCAGGCCAGCGACCGACCGCTCGTGCGGGAAGGACCGGCGGAACAACGGGTCCTTGGCATCGAGAGCCTCGACCGTCTTGCCGGCGGCGAAGGCGATCATGCCGCTCTCGGCGGAGGACGCCACCGCGTCGATCCAGCGCCCGGTCAGCGCGGCCAGCTCGACCGCCCCGTCGGCCCTGGTCCACACCAGCCGCCCGTCATCGCCGCCGCTGACCACGCCCTGGCCGGACGGATGTGCGGAAGCGCACAGGATGGTCGCGTCGGGATGGGCCGCGACAGTCTCGCCGCTTTCGAAACGGACCGTGCCGTCGCCGAGTGCGAAGAGGGCCGTGCCGTCCTTCTGGATGAGGGCCGACGTCACGAACGCATCGAACGAGCCGTTCACGCCACGCAGCTTTCAAAACCGTCGCGCAGGGCCGCCTCGTCGAGGTTGCGGCCAATGAAGACGGCGCGGGACCATCGCTTCTCGCCGGGTTTCCAGGCCGCCTGAAGGTCGCCTTCGAGGATCATGTGCACGGCCTGGAAGACCAGGCGCTTGTCCTCGCCGGCGACGTCGATGATGCCCTTGGCGCGCAGGATGTCGGGGCCCTGATCAGCCAGCAGCTTGTCCAGCCAGCGGGTGAAGCGCGCGCCGTCCATCGGCTTTTCGGTCGACAGCGAGACGCCGCGGATATCCTCGGAATCGGCGTGGGCGTGACCGCGGGCGCCGTGGTGATGGTCGTGGTGCGCGTGGTCGTGATGGTCGTGGCCGCAGTCCTCGTCGTGGACGTGGCCAGGTTCGCCGTGGGCGGGGTTGAGGAACTCCGGCGCCAGTTCGACAATGCGTTCGAGATCAAAGCCGTGGCGGCCCAGCACGGTCTCCAGCGGCACATTGGCCCGCTGGGCGCGGTGGATGGGGGCGAGCGGGTTCAGGCGGCGCAGACGCGCCTCCACCCCCAGCAGTTCCTCCTCGGAGACGAGGTCGGTCTTGTTGAGCACGATCTGGTCGGCGAAGGCGACCTGCTCGCGGGCCTCCCTGGAGTCGTCCAGCTGGCCGATGACATGGCGGGCGTCCACCAGGGCGGTGACGCTGTCCAGGTGGGTGCGCGCCTTAACCTCGTCGTCGACGAAGAAGGTCTGGGCCACGGGGCCAGGGTCAGCCAGGCCCGTGGTCTCGACTATGATGGCGTCGAAACGGCCCTTGCGTTTCATCAGGCCCGAGACGACGCGGATCAGGTCGCCGCGCACCGTGCAGCAGACGCAGCCGTTGTTCATCTCGAACACTTCCTCGTCGGCGCCCACGACCAGGTCGTTATCGATGCCGATCTCGCCGAACTCGTTGACGATCACGGCGTAACGCTTGCCGTGGTCCTCGGTGAGGATGCGGTTGAGCAGGGTGGTCTTGCCGGCGCCGAGGTAGCCGGTGAGGACGGTGACGGGGATGGTGTCGGGCGTGGGATCGGACATGGCGGGCTAGATGGCGGTTCCGGCGTCGGATGCCAACCCATCGCCCTGTAAACCGGGCAGGCGCCGCGGCCGGTTCCAGCCATTCTTCTCTTGCAGGCGAGGGTGCGCTCGGGGTGAAGCCTGTCAAGGACGCGAAGCGCGGCGAAGCCGTAAATCCTTGACAGGCTTCACCCCGAGCGCGGCAATCCACCAAGAGAAGTAAGGCGGGCTCCGCGCGTTGCGCAGGTCTTGTCTAGCAGTTCGGACAATCTTCCAGCGCTCCGGTCTCGACCTGCACCGTGGCGTGGTTGATCGCGAAACGGGCCTTCACCTCGGCCTGGATCGCCGCCAGGAAGGCCGTGTCGCCGGGCTGGTCGCGGACTAGGTGGACAGTCAGCGCCGTCTCGGTGGTCGACAGGTTCCAGACGTGCATGTCGTGCACGGCGGTGACGCCCGGCAGGCCCGCGAGGTAGGCGCGCACCTCGCCCACCTTCACGTGGCCGGGGGCCGCGTCGATGGCCATGTCGAAGCTCTCGCGCAGCAGGCCCCAGGTGCCCCAGAGGATCACCGCCAGGATGATCAGGGATGCGACGGGGTCGGCCCATGCCCAGCCGGTGAACCAGATCACCGCGCCGACGATGACCACGCCGATCGACACGGCGGCGTCGGCGGCCATGTGCAGGAAGGCGCCGCGAACGTTCAGGTCCTTCTCGCGCCCGCGCATGAACATCAGCGCCGTCGCGCCATTGATCAGGAAGCCGACGAAGGCCACGGCCATGACCGTGACGCCGCCGACCGGCTCGGGGTTCATGAAGCGGCCAATGGCCTCCATGGCGATGGCCCCGCAGGCGAAGACCAGCACGATGGCGTTGGCCAGCGCCGCCAGGATGGTGGTCTTGCCGTAGCCGTAGGTCTTGTGTTCGGCCGAGGCCTGCTTCGCCAGCCAGGCCGCGACGCCCGCCAGCAACAGCCCCAGAACGTCCGACAGGTTGTGGCCTGCGTCGGCGAGCAGCGCTGTGGAATGAGAGATGAGGCCAAACACGACTTCGGCGATGACAAAGCCGAGGTTGAGCACGATGCCCACGCCATAGCGCCAGTCGCCGGGCGGGGCGTGGTGGTGGGCGTGGCTGTGGCCGTGCCCATGGTCATGCCCGTGGGCATGGCCATGACTGTGGCCGTGGCCATGCTGTTCGGCGTGGGCGCTCATGGGCGCCAGAATAGCACCATGGCCGCCAGCGCGAAGAGCACGAAGCTGAGCACGAACCGCTCGTAGCGCTCCCAGCGCTCGAGGTTGATCCGGCTGGCTCCCAGCAGCGCCAGCGAGGTGAACAGCATCATCCCCATCAGGGTGGCCCCGGCCAGAATGAGGCTGAGCACCGCGAAGGCCGCCCAGCCCAGCGGCGCCGCCGACAGATAGACCGGCAGGAAGGCCTCTGAGGGGTAGAAGGCCAGCACCGCCACGAGGCTGGCCAGGGCGGCGCGGTCGGTGGCGAAGGCCCTTGCGGGCGCCCCCGGTTCGGTCTGGTCGTGCACCTGCTTAACCCGCTTGCGCCAGGTGGACAGGAAGTAGACCCCGAGGCCCGCCAGGATCACCGCCGAGACCGCGGGCAGCAGGCCGCCGTAGCGCCGGTCCAGCTCCACGCCCGCCAACACCACCAGGAGGCCGACGACGATGGTGACGATGACGTGCACTGAGCCGGACAGGGCCGCCGCCCCCAGGGTCCGGCGCGTCGACCAGCCCTGGCCGCGCCCTACCAGCACGAAGGGGAGCCAGTGGGTCGGCAGCACCGCATGCAGGAAGGCGGCCGCGAACGCGGTCGCCAGCAGCGGATAGACCAGAGGGTTGTCGAGGCCGGGCATCCCCGCCTCTATAGCCTGTTATACTGTAACAGGGGAACAGTTCTTTCGCGGTCGGAGGCGGCGGACCTTTCCCCAAGGCTTTTCGTTGACTCAGCAAAGTCCGGCTGTATAAAGCCAGCCCTCGCCCGCGGGACCACTCGCGGGCTCAATCTTTTTTGTCCGAATTAGAGGCTGCGCAATGCACGCGGTGATCAAGACCGGCGGCAAGCAATACCGGGTTCAGCCCGGCGATCTGCTGGTTGTCGAAAAGCTCGAAGGCAACGCCGGCGCCGAGGTCGTGTTCGACCAGGTGCTGATGCTCGACGGGACCGTGGGCGCGCCCCTGATCGGCGGCGCCACCGTCGTGGCCACGCTGATCGAGACCCGCCAGGGCGAGAAGATCAAGATCTTCAAGAAGACCCGCCGCCAGGGCTATCGCCGCACCCGCGGCCACCGCCAGCCGGAATCGGTCCTGCGCGTCACCGCCATCGACGGCGGCAAGGGCGGCAAGACCGCCAAGTGGGACGGCAAGGTCGACCTGACGACCAAGGCCGAGATCGACGCCCGCGCCCGTAACCTGGCCCGCGTGTTCGAAGCCGCCCAGGCCAAGGCCGCCAAGCGCGCCGAGAGCCGCGCCGCCAGCAAGGTCGCGCCCAAGACCACCGCCAAGGCCAAGCCGGCCGCCGCCAAGACCGAAGCCAAGGCCGCCCCGGCGCCCAAGGCGGAAGCCAAGGCTGCTCCGGCTCCGAAGGCTGAAGCCAAGGCCGCGCCCGCGAAGGCCGCCGCCCCCAAGGCTGAGGCCAAGGCCAAGACGGAAGCCAAGCCCGCCAAGGCGGCCGCGGCTCCCAAGGCCAAGACTGAATCGAAGGCTGCCGCGCCCAAGAAGCCGGCCGCCAAGAAGGAAAAGTAAGCCCGGGTCTCGCACCCCGGCTTTTAGGAACAGGAGCACACAATGGCTCACAAGAAATCTGGCGGCTCTTCGCGCAACGGTCGCGATTCCGAATCCAAGCGCCTAGGCGTGAAGAAGTACGGCGGCGAGCTGGTCCTGGCCGGCAACATCCTCGTGCGCCAACGCGGCACCAAGTTCCATCCGGGCGCCAACGTCGGCCTGGGTCGCGATCACACCCTGTTCGCGACCACCACCGGCAATGTGCAGTTCACCACCAAGCGCGACTCCAAGTGTTTCGTGTCGGTGATTCCGGCTCCGGTCATGGCGGCCGCCGAATAGCATAGCGATCCGCACACACCCGGATCGCCGCCCAAGGGGCCGATCCGGAGCGAGAGATACGCGGGGAGTCCGGATCACCGGGCTCCCCTTTTTCGTGCCCCGCGAGCTGCCCGGAAGGAGGACAGCTCATGTGCGTGATCGATATCTCGCCCGTCATCGAGACGCGGCGCCTCACCCTCCGCTCGCCCGAGGACCGGGACCTGCAGCGCATCGCGCAGCTGGCCGCCGATTACGACATCGCGCGCATGTCGCTGCGCATGCCGCATCCCTACAGCCTTGATCAGGCTCGTGATTTTCTCGTGAAGACGGCCAGTCAGGACCGCCGGCGCGACAACACCTTCGTCATCGACCTCGAGGATGAGGGCGCGATCGGCGTGCTGGGCTTCTTCCACGACACCGATCCCTATCCCGAGATGGGCTACTGGGTCGGGCGTCCCTACTGGGGCCGGGGCCTGGCCACCGAGGCCGCCGAGGGCGCGCTGAAGTGGGCATGGAGGTCCTGGAAGAAGCGCGCCGTCTCGGCCGGGCACTTCGCCGACAATCCGGCGTCGGGCCGGGTGCTGACCAAGTCCGGCTTCCTCTACACCGGCGAGACCCGGCGCAAGCACTCCCTCGCCCGCGGCGAGGAGACTGACATCAGGATGATGGTCTGGATGCCGTAGGCGGCGAACACCGAACAAAAAAACGGCGGCTCCTTGCGGGGCCGCCGTTTCTGTTTCGAGCGTCCTGGGTGGCGCTAGCGTCTGCGGAACTGCGGACGCTGGCCTCCCGGGATGGGGCCGCCCGCGCCTTCCTTCTTGTGACGGAAGGTGATGCGGCCCTTGTCGAGGTCGTAAGGCGTCATCTCGACCGTGACCCGGTCGCCCACCAGCGAACGGATGCGGTTCTTGCGCATCCGGCCGGCCGTGTAGGCAAGCACGGTGTGGTCGTTGTCGAGCTTCACGCGGAACCGGCCCTCGGGGAGCAGTTCCTCGATCACGCCTTCGAACTCGATGAACTCTTCCTTGGCCAACTTAGTCAGCCGGGGTCAGGTTCACAGCGGCTTCCTTGCCGCTGCGGCGGTCAGCTTCCATTTCGAAGTTGACGCGCTGGCCTTCATTGAGCGTGCCGATGCCCGAACGTTCAACGGCCGTGGCGTGGACGAAAACGTCCTTGCCGCCGCCGTCCGGCGCGATGAAGCCATAGCCCTTGGTGGTGTTGAACCACTTCACAGTTCCCGTAGCCATAATTGACTCCTAGTTGACGGGACTGGCCTTCGCGAACGCCGCGGAGACCATCGAGTCTGGAGAAGTAGGCCAGCGTCAGGCGACGGGTCGGCAATACAGGCTTCAGAGGTCGACAATCGCGCATATAGGGCCTTGTCGCGCGGTTGTCTAACCCGCCCGGGCGCCGGTATATGGCCGCCCTTTTATCGACCGGCGCTTCACCGGCGCTCGACGCGCGCCCCGGCCCGGTCCAAAACCCACGCTCATGAAGTTTCTCGATCAGGCCAAGATCTTCATCCGGTCCGGCGACGGCGGGGGCGGAGCTGTGTCCTTTCGCCGCGAGAAGTTCATCGAGTACGGCGGCCCCGACGGCGGCGACGGCGGCAACGGCGGCGACGTCTGGATCGAGGCGGTCGAGGGGCTGAACACCCTGATCGACTATCGCTACCAGCAGCACTTCAAGGCCCAGACCGGCATCCACGGCATGGGCCGTAACCGCCACGGGGCCAAGGGCGAGGACATCGAACTGCGTGTGCCGGTCGGCACCCAGGTCTATGAGGAAGACCACGAGACCCTGATCGTGGACCTGGCCAAGGCGGGCGACCGCTTCCTGCTGGCCAAGGGCGGGTCGGGCGGCTGGGGCAACGACCGCTTCAAGTCGTCAGTTAACCGCGCGCCCTCCAACGCCAACCCGGGGCTGCCCGGGATCGAGAAGTACATCTGGCTCAGGCTCAAGCTGATCGCCGACGTTGGCCTGGTGGGCCTGCCCAACGCCGGCAAGTCCACCTTCCTGGCGGCCGCCAGCGCCGCACGGCCGAAAATCGCCGACTATCCGTTCACCACCCTGACGCCGAACCTGGGGGTGGTCGACCTGTCCACCAGCGAGCGGTTCGTCATCGCCGACATCCCCGGGATCATCGAGGGCGCCTCGGAAGGCGCTGGCCTGGGCACCCGCTTCCTGGGCCACGTCGAGCGCACCGCGGTGCTGCTGCACCTGATCGACGCCACCCAGGACGACCCGGTCCAGGCCTGGCGCACGATCCGCGCCGAGCTGGACGCCTATGGCGAGGTGCTGGCGTCTCGGCCCGAATTCGTGGCGCTGAACAAGATGGACGCCCTGGACCCGGAGCTGCGCGACATGGTCTGCGCCGACTTCGAGGAAAAGACCGGGATCAAGCCCCGCCGCATCTCCGGCGTCTCCGGCGAGGGCGTCACCGCCCTGCTGCGCGAGGCCTGGAAGATGGTGCGCCGCCAGCGCGCGGCCGAGGCCGGCCTGCCCTACGAGGATGACGAGGAGACGGTGGATCCGGCCGCGACCACCGAGGCTTGGCGGCCATGAGGGCATCCGGGGGGAGCGGTCCCCGCCTGCCCGTGAACCCCGGCGACCGGATCGGCCTGTTCGGCGGCTCCTTCGACCCGGCCCACGACGGCCATCGCCACGTGGCGGACCTGGGGCTGCGACACCTGAAGCTCGACCGGGTGATCTGGCTGGTCACACCCGGAAACCCGCTGAAGGACGAAACCCACCTCACCCTGCCCGCGCGCATGGAAGCGGTGAAGGCGCTGGTCGACCCGCAAACCATGATCGCCTCGGACATCGAGGCGCAGCTGGGCACGCGCCCGACCATCGACCTGCTGACCCGCCTGAAGGCCATCCATCCCGACGTCCATTTCGTCTGGATCATGGGGTCCGACAACCTCGAGGGCTTCTCCCGCTGGCGCGCCTGGCGCGAGATCACCGCGCTGGTGCCCATCTGCGTGGTCGCCCGCCCCGGCTTTGAACAGGCCGACCAGACCAGCGAATTCGCCCGCACCTATCCCGGCGCCCGCCTGCCCCTGGCGCAGGCCGCGGCCCTGCCGGGCTCGACGCCCCCGGCCTGGGTCTGGATCCCCGGACCGCTGCATCCGGCGTCTTCGACCGCGATCCGCAAGGCTCAGGGGATCGAGTAGCACCCAAATCCTCCCCCGCTGGGGGAGGGGAACCGTGCGGAGCATGGTGGAGGGG
>CAZRKY010000005.1:0-15798 GCA_964600375.1 uncultured Caulobacteraceae bacterium
GATGCCGACGCCCGACACAGGGCTGTTGGACGAACCGATCAGTCCGGCCATGTATCCGCACACCGCCGCAACCAGGAATCCGATGACCACGGTGTAGAGCAGCGCGCCGCCGACCAGCGCCGGCGCCCACTGCGATAGCACCGCACCCTGGCCCGCGGTGGTGAAGTCCCAGAACAACCAGGCGATGGGGACGAGGCAGGCGATCGAGATCAGGCCGACCAGGCCGATGGGGATGTCGCGCTCGATGATGGGCAGTTCGTCGCCCTTGCCCGAAACCCGCTTGGACTGCGCCGCCATGGCGGCCCGCAGGCCGCTGATGACCGGCCCGGCGAGTTTGGTCAGGGTCCAGACGGCGGCGACCGCGATCGTGCCCGCGCCCATCAGGCGGACCTGTTGGCTCCAGACGCTGCCGGCGGCCTCCTCGGCGGAGCCGACGGTATGCTGGAGCGCCGTCATGATGGGCACCGCGCCACCCCAGGCGATCAGCATGCCGAACAGCATGGCCAGGCCCACCGAGAGGCCGACCAGGTGGCCTGCGCCCAGCAGCGCCAGCGACAACCCGCCGGCCATGCCGGTGGCCCCGATCCCGCCCGGTCCGACGCGGAAGAAGACGGCTGCCTCGGCCGCGAACACCCGCATCGCCGCGCCGATGGCGAAGGCGAGCGACGCCAGCGATCCGACCACGACGGTGACCAGTCCCGCCTTGCCTTCGGCCGCGGCTTCGGCGGTGTCGGCCCGGCTGCCGGAGCCGACCTTGAGCACTTCGGCCGC
The DNA here is from genome assembly GCA_964600375.1 of uncultured Caulobacteraceae bacterium. Classification (GTDB taxonomy): domain Bacteria; phylum Pseudomonadota; class Alphaproteobacteria; order Caulobacterales; family Caulobacteraceae; genus JAEZEZ01. Next base: position 772 of record CAZRKY010000005.1, read on the forward strand.
GGCGACGCCTTCGGGGTAGGGCAGGGGGGAATTGGTCACCAGCGCGCGGCGCAGGGGCACCGAGAAGGTGACCCCCAGGATGCCGCCCAGGGCGCAGATCAGGAATGAGGTCCAGAACGGGAAGCCGGTCCACCAGCCGATCATGATCAGGCCGGGGAGCACGAAGATGATCGAGGCCAGGGTCCCCGCCGCCGAGGCTACCGTCTGGACGATGTTGTTCTCCCAGATCGTGGAGGTCTTGAACAACCGCAGCACAGCCATCGAGATTACCGCCGCCGGGATGGAGGTGGCGAAGGTCAGGCCGACGCGCAGGCCGAGATAGACGTTGGCGGCGGTGAAGAAGAGGGTGATGACCGCGCCGAGGATAAGGCCCCGGATGGTCAGCTCTAGCCGGCTGGAGCCGGGCTTGGTCGTGTCGGTCACTGGATCACCCGGCGCTGTTCGCGATCAGCTAACCCCAAGGCGGCGCAAGGAGCAATGGAGCCCCGACGGGCGTACGGGTGATTGTCTGCGAACGACGCGCCCGGCGGCGCTAGCCCGCGCCGGCGTCCAGGTCTGGATCCTCGCCCGCGTCGGGCGGTCCGGGCTCGAAGACGAGGAGGTCGCCGGGTTGGCAGTTCAGTTCCCGGCAAAGGGCGTCCAGCGTCGAGAACCGCATCGCCCGCGCCTTGCCCGTCTTCAGGATCGACAGGTTGGCCAGGGTCACCCCGACGCGGTCGGCGAGTTCGGTCAGCGACATGCGCCGGTCGAGCAGGATGCGGTCAAGTTGGACGCGGATGGGCATGTGTGGCGCCTAAATCGTCAATTCCGCTTCACGGCGCAAACGCGCGCCCTCGCGGAAAACCTCGGCCAGCACGAAAACGACCAGCACGGAAAACCAGGTCGGCATGTCCACCCAGCCGCCGGGCGGGGTGATGCCGGGGATGAACAGGGCCGCGCCCTTGCGGATCATCACATTGCCCACGGCGAGGCCGGCGAGGCCCAGGCCGATAAGGCGCATGCGGTTGATGTTCGACGGATGGAACGGGTCCCCGGCGGTCAGGGTCGCGAACACGCGCCGCAGGCCGGAAACGACATAGAGGATGACGCCGCAGTAGGCGGCGATGGCGGCGAGGCCGCCGGCCAGCAGGGGCTTTGTGAAGCGAATTTCCCGGGTGGCGCCGTCAATGGTGGCGACCATATTGCGGTCGACCGGCAGGAGCAGCGCGGAGATGGCGGCGATGGCGAGCGCGCCGATGATGCCCCAAAGCGCGACGTAGACGACGTCCAGCGCAATCTTGAGGAGGCTCGATACCGAGCCAGGGCCCATCGCCCGCATCCGATCGTCTCCCGAACCCCTTTTCGTTCTGCCCCTTGGGTTATTCCCCCGGGTGCGGTTTCTTCTTTTTCGTCCGGCCCTCAAACCTGCGGGCCATGTCGGCAGATCGTCAGGTGATCTGTTCGCCGTCCGCGGGCCTTACGCTCCGCGAAACGGCGAACTCTCACCGGACCGCACCGGCATTAGATGGCGCGGACCAGGATGGCGACCAGAGCCAGCGGAAGGCCAGCCAGGAGGACAGCGTTGATCACGGTCATGCCGACCTTGTCCATCCAGTTCGAAGTGCTCATCGATTGCATTTTCATTCTCCGTTTCTTTCAGTCCTGAGGCCCGAAGGCCAGTTGTGCGCTGCAACATTAACTCGCGGTTATATTTCGCGGTTGCGAACGGTGCAGCTCCGTTCTTGCTGATTATCAATACGGGATCGTCGAAAAGCGATCAAGCAAAATTATCGATAAACGATATTAAACTTTTGCAATGCATTAAGGACGCGTAATCCGTCCCCGCTTTTCCTTGGTCCGATTGGGGTTGTGAAAACCATGTTCGCCGACCGGACGCTGAAATAAGCGCCCGGCGGAGCCGTTCAACGCCCCCCGCGATCACCATTCATTACGGAAACGCAATCCTGGTAACGGGTTTTTGGGGGCCGTGGAGGGGGCTTCCGGGCGCCGGGCAGCGGATTTCCGCGGCGCGGTCTCGCGGCGCCGGCGAAAAAGCAGCGCGCGCTTGCCGCCGGGCCGCCTTTCCCTCACATCGGGCGCGAACGAGGTCGCCGATGCCGCTCCACCTGCCCGCCGGATCCAGACTGGTCGCCGCCACCCACAATCCGGGCAAGGCCCGCGAGATCGCGGCGCTGCTGGAGGGGCGGTTCGAGGTAATCCCCGCCTCTGCCCTGGGCCTGGCCGAGCCCCACGAGACCGAGGCGACCTTTACCGGCAACGCCCTGCTCAAGGCCCGCGCCGCCGCCGATGTGTCGGGCCTGCCCGCGCTGGCTGACGATTCCGGCCTTTCCGTACGAGGGCTTGATGGCGCGCCCGGAATCTTCTCGGCCCGGTGGGCGGGTCCGCAGAAGGACTTCGCCATCGCCATGGACAAGGTCGAGGCGCGGCTGGCCGAAATCCAGGCCGACGACCGCGCCGCCTGGTTTACCTGCGCCCTGGCGCTGGCCTGGCCGCACGGGCCTGCCGTAGTGGTCGAGGGGCGGATCGACGGGAGCCTGGTCTTCCCCGGCCGGGGCGACCTCGGTTTCGGCTACGACCCGATCTTCATCCCGGAGGGACACACCGAGACGTTCGGCGAAATGGAGCCGGCCGCCAAGGACGCCATGAGCCATCGCGCGCGCGCCTTCGAGATGCTGAAGGCGGCCCTGTTTGACTGAGCCCGCCCCGATCGCGGTCTATGTCCACTGGCCCTACTGCGCCCGCATCTGCCCCTACTGCGACTTTAACGTCGTGCGAGACCGGGGCCGTTCGGACGAAAAGGCCGCGCTCGCCGCCGCCATCATCGCCGACCTTGAGGCGCAGGCCGCGCGGATCGGGCCGCGGCGGCTGGTCTCGATCTTCTTCGGCGGCGGCACGCCGTCGCTGATGGACCCGGACGCGCTCGGCCGGGTCGTCGAGACCGCGTGCAGGCTGTTCCCCGCGACCGGAGGCGTGGAAGTCACGCTCGAGGCCAATCCCACCGACGCCGAAGCGGCTCGCTTTGCGGGCTTCGCCGCCGCCGGGGTCCAGCGCCTGTCGCTTGGGGTCCAGTCGCTGGACGACGAGGCGCTGCGATTCCTGGGCCGCAACCACTCCGCCGCCGAGGCGCGCCGGGCCGCCGAGACCGCGCGGACGGCTTTCCCGCGCCTGTCGATCGACATGATCTACGCCCGCCCCGGCCAGACGCCCGCCGCCTGGGCCGCGGAGTTGGCCGACGCCCTGACGATGGGGCCGGAGCACGTCTCGCCCTACCAGCTCACCATCGAGCCCAGCACCGCCTTCGGCCGCGCCGTCGGTCGAGGGGCGTGGTCGCCGCCCCAGGGGGACGCCGCCGCCGACCTCTATGACGCCAGCCAGGCCGTGCTGGAGGGCGCAGGCTTCGACGCCTACGAGGTCTCCAACCACGCCCGGGGCGAGGCCGCTCGCTCAGCCCACAATCTGGCGATCTGGCGAGGCGCCGAGTACCTGGGCGTGGGCCCCGGCGCCCACGGCCGCGCGGTGCTGGGCGGCGTTCGCACCGCCACCCGGACCGCCAAGGGCATCGGCGACTATCTGGCCCGCGTCGGCCAGGCCGGGGTCGGCTGGGACGAGGTCGAGGCGCTCGACCCGGTCGCCGCGGCGGAGGAGCGCCTGCTGCTGGGCCTGCGCATCGCCGAGGGCGTGCCGCTGGCCGAGATCGCCGCCCTGGGCCTGGCCGCCGGCCAGCCGAGGGTCGCCGGCCTCGTCGACATGGGGTTGATCGACATTGACGACCGGCGCCTGCGCGCGACGGCCGCCGGGCGGCTGGTGCTGGACCGGGTGATCGCCGAGTTGGTGGTTTGAGCGGTTGACGCCCGAACTTGACCCCTCGCCCAAACCCGCCACCCTGCCCGCCATGATCGCCCCGCCCCCCAGACCTGTGACGCCCGGCCTCTACCTGGTGGCGACGCCGATCGGGAACCTGCGCGACATAACCCTGCGCGCGCTCGACGTGCTGGCCGCCGCCGACGTGGTGCTGGCCGAGGACACCCGCGTCTCGGCCAAGCTGCTGGCGGCCTACGGCATCTCCAAGAAGCTGGTCCGCTACGACGACCACATCGGCGAGAACGTCCAGCCGAAGGTGATGGGAGCGCTCAATTCCGGGCAGGTCGTGGCCCTGGTCTCCGACGCCGGGACGCCGCTGGTTTCCGATCCCGGATACCGGCTGGCGGTCGACGCCATCGCGGCGGGCTTCAAGGTCCACCCCATCCCCGGCCCCTCCAGCGCCCTGGCGGCCCTAACGCTGGCGGGCCTGCCCTCCGACCGCTTCCTGTTCGCCGGCTTCACGCCGCACAAGTCGGCTGGCCGCAAGGCCATGTTCGAAGAGCTGCGCCCCACCCGTGCCACCCTGATCTTTTTCGAGACCGGCCCGCGCCTGCGCGCCAGCCTGACCGACATGGCCTCGGTCTTCGGCGGCGACCGCCCCGCCGCCGTGGCCCGCGAGATGACCAAGCTGTACGAGGAGTGCGTGCGCGGCCCGCTGGACGCCCTCATCGCCGACCCCCGGCTCGACGCCCCCAAGGGCGAGATCGTGGTTGTGGTAGGCGCCGGCGAGGAAGCCGTGGCAACCGAGGCCGACGCCGATACGGCCCTGACCGAGGCGCTTGACCGCATGGGCCCCGCCGACGCCGCCTCGGAGGTCTCCAAGTTGCTCGGCCTCAACCGCAAGGCGCTGTACCGCCGGGCGCTGGAGTTGAAAGGACGCGCGTGAGCCCCGACCCGACCCGCCGGACCCGCCAGGAGAGCGGCGCGCGCGGGCGCAGGGAAGGCCGTTTCGCCGAAGCCATCGCGGCGCTCTTCTTGATGCTGAAGGGCTACCAGATCCTCGGCTTTCGCCTGAAGACCCCATCCGGCGAGATCGACCTGCTGGCCCGCAAGGGCAACACCCTGGCCGTGGTCGAGGTGAAACGCCGAGCCACAGTCGAAATCGCGCTCGCCTCCATCACCTCCGCCCAGCGCGATCGGCTGCTGCGCGCCGCCCGCGCCCTGGCCGCCCGCCGCGCCGGTCTGCGGCGATTGGCGCTGCGACTGGACCTGATCGCACTGGCGCCCGGGCGGCTTCCGCGTCATGTTCCCAACATCTTCAACGATCTGGACCACGGCTCAGCTTGAGCGCCGGGTCCGGGACGAACGGACGCCATGACCCGCGAAGAGGCGGAATCGGTCCTGACCAACGCCGGCGAGGCCGCCGACGAGGACTTCCCCCTGCTGGAAGCCGCGATCGCCTGCGCCATTCACGACCTGCCCTTCCGCGATACGGCCCAGGTCCGCGCCGTCGGGAACAACGCCGCCGACCGCCTGGCCCAGCGGCTGCAGCGCGAGAGCCCCGATGAGGCGCTGGCCGAGACCATGTCCGGCGAGATGCGCCTGACCGGGGACCTGCTGACCTACGACGACCCGGCCAATACCGATGTGATCGACGTGGCCGAGCGCCGGCGCGGTCTGTCGGCGACCCTGGGGGTCTACTACCTGCACGCCGCGCGCAAATGCAGCCTGAAGGCCTTCGGGGTCGACTTCCCCGGGCACTTCCTGCTTCGCGTCGAGACCGGCGACGGGCCGGTCGCGCTCGACCCCTTCAGCCAGGGCCGCCTGGTCCTGCCGTCCGAGTTGACCCGCCGGGCGCTGCGCACCGGCCTGACGCCCGACGTGGCCGATCGGTTGGATGTGCTCATGAGCCCCGTCTCGGACCGCGAAATGCTGATCCGACTCCAGAATACGATTTTCGCCAGGGCCTTGGCGTTCGCCGACTACGAGGCCGCCGAGCGCTCGGCCATGCGCCGCGCCCTGCTGGACCCTCACGATCACCGTCCCTGGCTCGACGTCGCCGCCGCGCGCGAGAAGCAGGGCGCGCTCACCGGCGCCCTGGAGGCGCTGAGCCGCGCCCATCAGCTCGACGCCGGAGTGGCCCAGGCCGCCCAGGCCGCCCGCGACCGGGTCCGACTGCGCCTGAACTGACCTGTCACGGGCGGGCCGAAGCGCCTAAATAGGCTCGCAACGCACAGGACACCCCGCATGAGTCTCAAGGTCGCCGTCCAGATGGACCCGATCCAGTCGGTCAACATCGAGTCCGACACCACCTTCATGCTGGCGCTGGAAGCCCAGGCGCGGGGCCACGCCCTGTGGGTCTATCAGCCCGAACATCTGGCGCTGGAGAACGGGCGGGTGACCGCCCGCGCCCGGTCGATGACCCTGCGCGCCGAGAAGGGAAACCACGTCGACCTCGGCGACGAGGTCACCCTGGACCTGCAGGACGACGTGGACGTGGTGTTGCTCCGGCAGGACCCGCCCTTCGACATGGCCTACATCACCACCACCTTCATGCTGGAGCTGATCCATCCCGGCACCCTGGTGGTCAACGATCCCGGCGAGGTGCGCGGCGCCCCCGAGAAGCTGTTCGCCCAGCACTTCCCCGACCTGCAGCCGCCGACGATGATCTCGGCCGACGTCGAGGCCATGGTCGACTTCCACCGCCGCCACGGCGACGTGGTGGTCAAGCCGCTGCACGGCGCCGCCGGGTCCGGCGTGGTCAAGCTGGGCGCTGGCGATCCGAACCTCGGCGCGCTCCTGGACCTGCACTTCTCCATCCAGCGCGATCCGGTGGTCATCCAGGCCTTCGTCCCGGCGGTGGTGCAGGGGGACAAGCGCATCCTGGTGGTCGACGGCGAGACCGTCGGCGCCATCAACCGCGTCCCCGGCAAGGGCCAGATCCGCTCCAACCTGGCGGTCGGCGGCACCGCCCAGCCGGTCGAGCTGACCGACCGAGACCGCGAGATCTGCGCCCGCCTCGGCCCGGAACTGAAAAAGCGCGGCCTGCTGTTCGTCGGCCTCGACGTCATCGGCGGCTACCTGACCGAGATCAACGTCACCTCGCCAACGGGGGCCCAGCAGCTCAAGCGCTTCGGCGGCGGGGACGCGGCGGCGGCGCTGTGGGATGCGGTGGAGAAGCGGCGGGCCTAGGCGCCGCGCGCGTCCCACGAGAAGGCAGGACGCCCCTCACCAAGCCCGTCAGCCACCAGCTCCCCGATCGCGGCCGAGTGCTTGAACCCATGGCCGGAGCAGGCGGACACCACCGTCACCCGCTCGCTCTCCGGATGCCGGTCGATCACGAAGCCCGCATCCGGCGTCACCGCGTAAAGGCAGGCCGCCGCCTTCAGGCAGCGGTTCGAGACCGCCGGCATGAAGTCGGCGATGCAGTCGGCGTGGGTGCGGGCGGCTTCGTCGGGCGCGACGGTGCGGTCGACCGTGTCGGGGGTGGTGGCGAGGCCCTGCTGTTCGGTGGCGATCTTCACCCCGCCCGCGGGGCCGTCGACGGCGGGGAAGCCATAGATGACGCGGTCCTCGACCGGCAGCTCCCAGATGAAGACCGGGCAGCGGTCGGGCGCGAACATCTCCGGGTCGCGCGCGATATCGAACCAGAACAGCACCTGCCGCCTGACCGTGAACAGCCGCTGCAGCCGCGGCGGCAGGAAGTCGCGCACCCAGGCCCCGGCGCTGATCACCAGCCGGGCGCAGACGTAGTCGCCCCCTTCGGTGCGCACCCGCACGCCTGAGCCTTCGTCGACGAAGCCCAGCACCTTCTCCCCGCGCCTCAGCGTCGCCCCATGCCGCTCCGCCACCGCCAGCTGCGTCGCGATGCAGGCCTCCGGGCGCAGGAAGCCGGCGTCGGGTTCGTAGTAGCCCACCTCATCCTCGGCCACGGCGAATGCCGGGAAGCGGCGGCGGATCTCGGCCGCGTCCAGGCGTTCGTGGGCGATGTCGTGCTGGGCGGCGGCGGCCAGGGTGTTGTTGAAGAAGTTGGGCACATGCACCGAGGCGTTGGTGGCGTCCGACGAGATCACCAGCATGCCGGTGGTGCTCATCAGGTCCGCGCCGGTCTCGACCTCCAGCTCGCGCCAGATCTCGTGGCTGCGCAGGGCGAGGGGCGAGTAGACGGCGCCCTCGCCGATGGCCAGCCGGGTGATGCGGGTGTCGCCGTGGGACGAGCCCAGGGCGTGGGGCGGTGCGTATTGATCAATGCCCAGGACGCGCACGCCGCGCCGGGCCAGCTGGCAGACGGTGGCCGCTCCCATGGCCCCGAGGCCGATCACGATGACGTCGAAGCGCTGCATCGCGATCAGCCTAGCAGCACGTTCGCCGGTGGCTATGGCTGCTGGGCCGGGATATCCGTGGACCCATGAGCGATCCGGACGACAAGCCGAAGGCCAAGATCATCTCGCTGGACGAGCGCCGGCGCGCCGACGCCGCGCGCCAGAAGGCTGAACTGGCCGCGTCGGTCGCAGCCGCGAAGAAGGCGCGGGCGAACGGAACGGGCCACGCGCCCCAGACCTCCCGCCAACAGATGCAGGGCCGCGCCGCAAACAACGGCGGCGGGCGGCCGGACCTCGTGCGCGGCTTCGGCGCGGCGGTGGCGTGGGTTGTATGGGCGGGGCTGGCGGCCTCGCTGGTGTTGGCGCTGATCGGGACGATCCTGCGGGGCTGACGCCCCTAGAGCCGCCCCAGCCGGCTGCCGTGCCGGGCCGTCAGCGCCAGGGTCCAGTCGTCCGGCAGCGCCTTCAACAGCGCCGCGATGGTCTTGTAGGGCGCGCCGGGCACACAGATGGGGCGGTTGGCTTCCGCCGCCTCGTAGCCGGCCTCGGCCACCTCTTCGGCGCCCATCCAAAGCCACTCCGGGATCGCCTTGTTCATGGCGTCGCGCGAGCCGTTCACGTCGTGGAACTCGCTGTAGGTGTAGCCCGGGCAGAGCGCCGAGACGTGCACGTCGCGGTCGCGGACTTCCAGATGCAGGCCTTGCGAGAACTTGATCAGCCAGCTTTTGGTCGGGCCATAAAGGGTGTCGCCGCCGGTGGCGGGCAGCAGGCCGGCGATGGAGCAGACGTTGACGATGCGGCCGAACTTGCGGTCCAGCATGTCGGGCAACACCCGGTGCGCCAGCTCGGCGGGGGCCAGCAGCAGCACCTGCAGGAAGGCGCGATGGTCGCTCCAGGCCGAAGGGGCGTAGCCGCCGGTGTTCGAATAGCCGGCATTGTTGACAAGGGCGTCCACTACCCTGCCTTCGCCGTGGATTTCATTGATCAGCTTTTCGGGGCCGGACGGATCGGCGAGGTCGGCTGGGACCACCAGGGTTTCGACCCCGTACTTCATGCGGATCTCGTCAGCCAGCTGGTGCAGGCGCTCGGCGCGGCGCCCGGTCAGGGCCACGTCCCAGCCGTGGGCGGCGTAGACGCGCGCGAAGGCCTGGCCGATGCCGGCGGACGCTCCGGTGATGAGGCACAGGCGTCGGGTCATGGCCTGTTTTGGACCGCGTTTCCCGGTCTTGTCATCTCTTCATTCAGGCTGGAGCCAAGTCGATCTGGGCCAGCAGGTCGGCGACGGTGATCTTCGAAAGCCGCTCGGCCGCTGCGGCGTCTGCGGCGCGGATGGCGGCTTCGACCACGCGAGGGATCTTCTCGCCGATCGGGCAGCCGCGCGCGCCCACCGGCGGCACGCCAAGGTGCGCGCAGCCGTCCACGGCCCGCAGCACCCGGTCCAGGGTGATGGCCTCGGGCGCGATCGCCAGCCAGGCGCCGCCGCCGGCCCCGGCGCGGGCCCCCACCAGCCCGGCCTTGCCCAGGGCGGCGGTGACGCGGCGCACCACGACCGGGTTGGTCGGCATGGAGGCGGCCAGGGCGGCGCTGGGCACGGCCGCGGCGGCCGTCCGCGCACCCTTGTGGGCCAGGTAGACCAGGGCGTGGACCGCCACCGGAAAGCGTTGGCTTTCGGACATGCGCCCAAGGTAAGCCCTTCGAGGCCGGCTTCAAACCCCACGTCTGCAATCGCGCACGATTGAACCGCGCCCCGAAAGGGCGTAACAGCCCCCACCGTTCAGCAGGGCAGGCGTTTGCGCCGACCCCGGAGGGAATGAATGTCTGGGGATGTCCCCGGCGCCGAGGACTCCTCCCCGAGTCCCGCGCCCGGCGCGGCCGCCGCCGCCGCCAATGAGCCTGCCGCCGCTGCGGGCAATGGCCATGGCCACGGCCACGGTTCTCCGACGAGCAAGGCCGCCTTCGTGGGTCTGGCCGTGGGCTCGGTCGGCGTCGTTTTCGGCGACATCGGGACCAGCCCGCTCTACGCCATGCGCGAGGCCCTGCACCATGCGCGCGCCGGGGTTTCCACGGAACTGGCCGTCCTGGGCGTGGTTTCGCTGGTCTTCTGGGCGCTGCTGCTTGTCGTCACGGTCAAGTACGTCATCTTCCTGATGCGGGCGGACAACAAGGGCGAGGGCGGGACCCTCGTGCTCATGTCCCTGGCCCAGCATGCCCTCGCCAAACGGTCGGCGGTGGTCTTCTTCCTCGGCATCATAGGGGCCGCGCTGTTCTACGGCGACGGCATCATTACCCCGGCGATGTCGGTGCTGTCGGCGGTCGAGGGTGTGAAGGACGCCCCCGGCGTCCCGGCAGGCTTCGAATCCTACATTCTGCCCATCGCGGCGGGCATCCTGATCGCGCTGTTCGCCGTGCAGTCCAAGGGCACCGCCAGCGTGGCCAACTTCTTCGGGCCGATCACCGTGATCTGGTTCCTGGTGCTGGCCTGGCTGGGACTGCTGCACATCCACGAGGACTATTCGATCCTGCGCGCGCTCAGCCCCCACTATGGGGTTCAGTTCCTGTGGGAAAACGGGGTCATCGGCTTCATCATCCTGGGCAGCGTCTTCCTGGCCGTGACCGGGGCGGAGGCGCTGTACGCCGACATGGGCCACTTCGGGAAGGCGCCCATCCGCGCGGCCTGGGCCTTCCTGGTCCTCCCCTGTCTGACCCTCAACTACCTGGGCCAAGGCGCCATGGTGCTGGCTCACCCGGCGGCGGCGGAGAATCCCTTCTTCCGCATGATCCCGGAGTTCGCCTACTGGCCTGTGCTGCTGCTGGCGACCGTGGCCACCGTGATCGCGTCTCAGGCGGTGATCACCGGCGCATTCTCACTCACCCAGCAGGCGGTGCAGCTGGGCCTGTTGCCGCGCATCCAGATCCGCCGCACCTCCGAGACCCAGGCCGGCCAGATCTTCGTGCCGCAGGTGAACACCTTCCTGATGCTGGGCGTGCTGACGCTGCTGGTGGTGTTCCGCAACTCTTCGAACCTGGCCGCCGCCTACGGCATCGCGGTGACCGGGGCGATGTTCGTCGATACCTTGCTGTTCTTCGTGATCATCCGCTTCCTGTGGAAGCGCCCGCTTTGGCAGGCGATCGGGGCGGTCACGGTGTTCGGCGCCATCGACCTGGTGTTCATCTCCTCCAACATGCTGAAGGTGCCCGACGGCGGCTGGCTTCCGCTGGTGCTGGGCGGCCTGCTGATCGTCATCATGTGGACCTGGACCAAGGGCGCCCAGATCCTCACCGACAAGACCCGGCGCGAGGCCATTCCGCTGGACGACCTGATCGCCATGCTGGCGGCCCGCCCGCCGCACCGCGCGCCGGGCACCGCCATCTTCCTGACCTCGGATAACACCACCGCGCCGGTCGCGCTCATGCACAACCTCAAACACAACAAGGTGCTGCACGAGAAGAACGTGATCCTGACGGTTCAGACCGCTGACATTCCCCGCGTCGCCGACGCCGACCGGGTGGTGATGGAACAGGTCAATCCCGACTTCAAGAAGATCACCATCTCCTACGGCTTCATGGAGAGCCCGCACGTACCCAAGGCGCTGGGCATCTGCCGCAAGCAGGGGCTGAAGTTCGACATCATGTCGACGAGCTTCTTCCTCGGCCGCCGTTCAGTGGTGCCGTCAGCCCACTCTGGCATGCCGCTCTGGCAGGACAACGTGTTCATCTTCCTGATGAAGAACGCCGCCAACCCGACCGACTTCTTCCACATCCCGCCCGGGCGCGTGGTGGAGTTGGGCGCGCAGGTGACGGTGTAGGACGGAGGGTGGCCTGACCTTCATGGTCCGGAAGCGCGACGGCCGTCCGACCTTGGTCGAGTTCACCTGTCGCGGGCTTGCGCATCGCGCGGAGCCCGCCATTTTTCTCTTGGTGGATTGCCGCGCTCGGGGCCAAGGCTGTCAAGGGTTTTAACGGCGTAGCCGCGCTTCGCGCCCTTGACAGCCTTGGCCCCGAGCGCACCCTCGCCTGCAAGAGAAAAGAGGCTGGAACCGGCCGGCTTGCGCGGCCAGGTCGATGGCCTCGCCGTTACGCCGCCACGTCCGTCTTGTGCTGGAAGAAGGCCGTCATCGTCCGCAGCGTGATCCCGAGCAGCTGGAACTTCGTCACCCCCATCGCCGTCGAGGGTGATAGCAGGGTGTAGGTGGCGACCGCCGTCATGGTGAGCAGCTTGCCGTACTTGCCCGGCATCGGCATCTGGAAGACCCAGCGGAAGTCACGGCCCACCGGCCGGCCCCGCCCCTCGACCCCGCCGCGAAGCTCGCTGGCGAAATAGTGGTCCTCGTCGTCGGAGACGATGTTCCAGACCAACTTTTCCACGCGCCCGGTCTCGTAGAGATAGGTGATGGTCGAGGTGGCCGAGCGCGAACTGGCCTCGGCCTGGCCATGGCATTCGAAGCGCTCGACGACGCGGCCGCGCAGGTCGCGCAGCACGCCCCAGCCGGTCCAGGGCTTCAGGAAGAAGGCGTCCGGACGGAAGAGCAACTCTGGTCTGGTTGGCTGTTCAGCCTTCATTCGCCCGTTTCCCCAGGACCTTACTAATCATGTTCAACGAACCGCCCCAAGTGAAATCCCGGATAACACCGGCGCCCCAGCCTCGCCGCAAAGCTTGCGTCTCATGGCGCCCATGAACGCCCACATGATCGGACGCCGAAACCTGCTCGCCTCGCTGGCCGGCCTCGCCCTGCCTGCCGGCCCGGCGCTGGCCGAGCCGCCCTGGAGCGCGCGCCTGATCGCGGCCGCCCAGGCCCAGGTCGGCCGCACGGTGATCTACGACCCGGCCTACGTCCGTCTCGCCTATCCCGGCGGCGACGTGCCCATCGAGCGCGGCGTCTGCTGCGACGTGGTGATCCGCGCCTACCGCGACGCCTTCGGCCTGGACCTGCAGAAGGCGGTGCACGAGGACATGGCGCGCGCCTTCTCGGCCTATCCCCGGACCTGGGGCCTGCAACGGCCCGACCGCAACATCGACCACCGCCGGGTGCTGAACCTCGAGACCTTCTTCCGCCGCAAGGGCGCGGCCCTGCCCTTCACCGGCCCCGCCGACTTCCAGCCCGGCGACCTGGCCACTTTGCGTCTGCCGCGCAACCTGCCGCACATCGTGGTGGTGGGCAGCCGTCGTGCGCCGTCGGGGCGGTATTACTGCGTCCACAACGTCGGCCGCGGGGCCCAGGTCGAGGACGTGTTGGCCGAGTGGTCGCTGGCCGGCCGCTTCAGGTTCGCGCCGACCTGAAGGCCGCTCATCGCCCGTTCAACTTGAACAGACGATAGATGGGCTCTAACGAACGCCCGCGCCTCCCCGCGCGCCGCTCCAAGGAATTGGCCCCGTGTCCGACAAGCCCGCCGTCAAGAAAGTCGTCCTCGCCTACTCCGGCGGCCTGGACACCTCGATCATCCTGAAATGGCTGCAGACCGAGTACGGCGCGGAGGTCGTGACCTTCACCGCCGACCTGGGCCAGGGCGAGGAGCTGACGCCGGCGCGCGAGAAGGCGCTGCTCTTGGGCATCAAGCCCGAGAACATCTTCATCGACGACCTGCGCGAGGAGTTCGTTCGCGACTACGTCTTCCCGATGTTCCGCGCCAATGCGCTCTATGAGGGCCTCTACCTGCTCGGCACCTCGATCGCCCGGCCGCTGATCGCCAAACGCCAGATCGAGATCGCGCGCCAGGTCGGCGCCGACGCCGTCTGTCACGGCGCCACCGGCAAGGGCAACGACCAGGTTCGCTTCGAGCTGGGCTACTATGCGCTGGAGCCCGACATCACCGTCATCGCGCCGTGGCGCGAGTGGCCCTACCGGTCACGCGAGGCGCTGATCGACTTCGCCGAGAAGCACCAGATCCCCATCTCCAAGGACAAGCGCGGCGAAGCGCCCTTCAGCGTCGACGCCAACCTTCTTCACTCCTCGTCCGAGGGCAAGGTGCTGGAGGATCCCAACGTCGAGGCGCCCGAGTTCGTCTTTCAGCGCACGATCGCGCCCGAGGACGCGCCCGACAAGGCGACCGTCATCGAGATCGATTTCGAACGCGGCGACCCGGTCGCCATCGACGGCCAGCGCATGAGCCCCGCTCAACTGTTGACGGCCCTGAATCAACTCGGCCACGACAACGGCGTCGGACGCCTTGACCTGGTCGAGAACCGCTACGTCGGCATGAAGTCGCGCGGCGTCTACGAGACCCCCGGCGGCACGATCCTGCTGCAAGCCCACCGCGGCATCGAGTCGATCACGCTGGACCGCGGTGCGGCCCACCTGAAGGACGACCTGATGCCCCGCTATGCGGAGCTGATCTACAACGGCTTCTGGTTCGCGCCCGAGCGCGAGATGCTGCAGGTGCTGATCGACAAGTCGCAGGGGCTGGTCACCGGCCGCGTGCGCGTGAAGCTCTACAAGGGCAACGTCACCGTCATCGGCCGCGAAAGCCCCTATTCGCTCTACGACCAGGACCTGGTCACCTTCGAGGAAGGCAAGGTCGCCTACGACCACCGTGACGCGGCCGGCTTCATCAAGCTGAACGCCCTGCGGCTGCGGGTGCAGGCCAAGCGGGACCGGCGCGGCAACCGTTAGGGTCGGTCGACGCTGATCCTGAGCACCGTGGCGTTCTTGTCCTCGGCCACCCAGATCGCCCCGTCCACCGCCACAGCCATGCCGACGGGCGTGCCCATCGGCCGCACGCCGGCCTTCAGGTCCCAGCCGGGCGTCAGCACACGGCTCTCCGCCGCTGCGGCCGGGTAGGGCGCCATCACGACCTTGCCATTGCGATAGACGGGATAGCGGGCCCCTGACCGTACGGGGGGCAGGCCATCAGCCCCGACGTCGAAGGCCACGATCCGGGCGCCGGGCGCGCGATAGCCGTGCAGGCT
>CAZRKY010000005.1:15808-28016 GCA_964600375.1 uncultured Caulobacteraceae bacterium
CCCCAGCGGCGCGGAATGCGGCGGCAGCAGGCTGTGGGGCTTTGTCGTGCTAGCGCAGGGAGCGACCGCCTGGCCGGTCCAGACGGGCGCGCGGGTTCCATTGTCGAAGCAGTAGGGCCAGCCGTAGTGAGCCCCGGGACGCAGGACGTTCAGCTCCTCGAACGGCCGGTCCTCCGGGGCGTAGTCGATCGAATTCTCGGCCTGGACCAGCGTTCCTGAACCGTGCCGCGCCAGCGCCAGCGAGTTGCGCAGGCCCCGGGCGAGCATGGTGAAGTCACTGCTCCACTTGCCGCCGCCCTGATAGGCATAGCGCCGGACGCCCGCCGTCAGTTCGGCGCCCTCGCTCTCGGCGCAGCGGCCGTTGGCGAGCTTGTTCGGCTTGCCCGCCGTCCCGCACTGGTCGGACGGCGCCCCGACATTGACCAGCAGGTCGCCGTTGGCGTCGAAGATGAAATGCGACAGCGGGTGGCGGTTTTCGTGCAGCTTGTTGTCCGGCAGCCCGGTGACGACATAGGTCACCGTCGAGGCCGGATTGGCGGCCATGGGATCGAAGCGGAAGATCCGGCTCATCTCGCCGACATAGACCTTGTCGTCGGGGCCGCGTCCCAGGCCGTGCGGCATGGTCAGGCCGCCGAGCAGCTTGACCAGCTTTAGGGGGCGGCCGCGCTCGGCGGTCATGCGCCAGACCGAGCCTTGGCCGTTGCCCCAGCCGCCCATGTCGACCACCACCCAATCCTGGCCGGAGCCGATCGGCAGCAGGGTGCGGGGCATGCGCAGTTGGCGCGCCGCGAACTGCCCCGGCGTCGGCGCGTAGACGATGCCGGCGCACATCCCCGCCGCCATGCCGATCGGCGCACGCGGCCAGCCGTCGCAGGTGGCGCGGCTGGTGACGTAGGTTTTCTGGGCCGAGGCGGCGGGGGCGGAACTTGCCGCCAGGAGCAGGGCGGCGATGGCAGTCAGGAGCGGCGCAAAACGCATGGGGATTCCTCTTCGCCGCTCAGCTTAGCGCTTCGCCCGGCCTCGTCACCCCTCCGGCCGCCTGATGACTGCACAGCTGCGCCTTACCGAAGCTTAAGGTGCAGCGGGGGCGCGGGCGGGTCATGCTCGCCTGCCTGGGGAGGCCAAGGACAGACAAAAATCGGAGGACACAGTCGTGAGAATCCATCAGATCGCCCTCGCCGGGGTCGCCGCCGCCGCCCTGCTGGCCGCGGGGTCGGCCTCCGCCAGCGGCCAGCCGTCGGCGCCCGCAGCGGTCGCCGAAGCCACCTCTGACCCCAGCCCTGATGCCGACGCGGACGCCGCGGAAGCGCGGCTGGACGAAGCCATTGACCAGCTGGTCGCCGCCATCGAGGCGCGCACCCAGGGTATCGAAGCCGATGTGGACGCGCGCACCGACGCCCTCGAAGCCCTGATCGAGGCGCGGGTCGAAGCCGCGACCGAGGCCCGCGTGCAAAGGGTCGCCGAAAGCCATGTCTACCTCACCGACGCCCAGGTGGCGGAAATCCGCGCCAGCGCGCGCGAAGCCGCCGAAGAGGGGCGCCGCGCCGCGGCCGAGGCGCGCCGCGCGATCGCCGACCTTCAGCCCCAGATCGCCGAGATTCGCGCCCGCGCCGCCGAGGCCCGGGCCGCCGCCCTGGCCTCGGTCCCAAGTCAGGCCGAGATCGCCCGGATCCGGGAGGAAGCCCGCGCCGCCGCAATGGAGGGCCGGCGGGCCGCCGCCCACGGCCGTGAAGCCGCCGAGGAAGCACGCCGTGCCGTCGCCGAGATGCAACCGCGCATTAACGCCTTGAAGGAGCGTGCCCAGAAGATGAAGGCAGACTGCCTCGCTGGACGGATCGCCTGCGAACGCCACCCGGACGGGTCGATCACCATCCAGGGCGACAACGAGAACCGGTCGTTCAGCGAAGACGACCACTGACGGCCGTCGAAAGACACTGACACCGAGTGTGAAGGCCGGCGGCGCCTAACCGCCGGCCTTTGCATTGAGCCGGGCCGCGAGGCGCCCTAGCAAGGCCCCGTGCACCTCCCCGTCGATCCCAGCCGCTTCTCAGCCTTCGTGGCCGCCATGGCGGTCCTCGCGATCACGCCCGGACCCGCCAATGTGTTCGCCGTCGCCACGGGAATGCAGCGAGGCAAGGCCGCGGCGCTGGCGGGGGTCGCGGGAATGACGTCGGCGACCCTGGTTTGGTTCGTCGCCGCCGCGCTTGGACTCGGGGCGCTTATCGCCGCCTTCCCCGGCGTCTTTCACTGGGTCGCAATCGGTGGGGGGCTCTATGTCGCCTGGCTCGGCGCGAAGGCGCTGTGGCGAGCCTGGAAGGGCGATGTGCTGGCCATCGAGACCGTCACGGCCTCGCGAGGCAAGCGCGGCGCCTTCATGGACGGGTTCGCGGTGCAGATCGCCAATCCCAAGGCGGTGCTGTTCTTCACCGCCGTGCTGCCGCCGTTCCTGGACATCGCCCGGCCTATGCCGCCGCAGCTGGCCATGTTCGGCGCCGCGACCATCGGCTTCGACCTGATCGCCATGAACGCCTACGGCCTGGGCGGCGCGGCGCTGGCGCGCTTCATGAACGAGCGTCGCTTCCGCCGCGGCTTCGAGGCCTTCGTGGGCCTCCTGCTGCTGACCGCCTCAGCGCTCATCCTGCATCGCCAGTTCGTCTAGCAGCGCTTGCATGTGATGAGTGCTAATACACTGTTTTCACGAAACTTATTGATCATTAACCCGACCTGCGGCTCACTCTCCCCACGGACCAAGGGGAAGCGTCATGACGGAGTTCGAAGCCCGGTTGCGCGGTGAACGGCTGACCACCGCCGAAATCCTCTACTTCATGCCCGACCACCCATTGCTGCTGCAGGCCTTTACCTGGCAGACACAGGACCGGGCCCCGGAGTTTCCGCGCATGCGCCAGTTCCTCGACCACTGGCGGCGCGAGATCGAGGCGGTGATTCACTCGGTGCGGGTGACCGTCGCCGGCGGCGTCGACGCAGCCCATTTCCGGGAGGTCCGGGACATGGGCCTGCTGCACTAGCGGAACAGCCGCCCTGCCCGCGAGTTGACTCGCCAACCGGCGCAGTCCGGTTCATGGTTCCTCGCAGGGGCCAGGAGAGCGATATGAAACAGTTGCTTATGGCGGCGGCCGCCGGATCGGTTCTGGCGCTGGGCGCATGCGCTACCGCCACGCCCTACCAGCCCGTCGGCGCCACGTCGGTGCGAGGCGGCTATGCCGAGGAACGGGTCGCCGCCAACCGCTACCGGGTCACCTTTTCGGGCAATTCGGTGACCTCGCGCGATACCGTTGAGATGTACCTGCTCTTCCGCGCCGCCGAACTGACAGTGCAGGCCGGGTTTGATTGCTTCGAGGCCCAGAACCGCGCCACCGACGCGGACCGGCGCTATGTCGGCACGCCCGATCCCTTCTGGACCGGCTCGGGCTGGGGACCGTACTGGCGGCCGTACTGGCGGTTCTCGGGCCGGGCCGGCTGGAGCCGCTGGGACCCGTACTGGGGCGACGACTTCGACGTCCACGAGATCACCCGCTACGAGGCATCGGCCGAGGTGGTGATGTCCGCTGGCGCCTGCCCCGCAAACGACCGCTATTCCTTCACCGCACGCGAGGTGATGGACAACCTGGGTCCGCGCGTGATGCGGCCGGCGACGCCTGATGGGCGCCAGTAGCCCTCAGAACATCCGGATCGACTTGAGCCGGCGCTTGTTGACGTGGTCGACAGGCGCCGGTCCCGTAGCGTCGGGCAGTTCGCCCTTGAAGTAGAACCGCTGCCATGCCTCCTTCACCGTCTCCGGGTCCCGCTTGGCCAGCCGTTTGTTGAACTCGCCCCGCTGCTTGTTCCAGGCTTCGAACTGGCCCTTGAGGTTCAGGTCGGACTCGAGGTTTCGCAGCACCGGCTGGACCGCGTCGAGCTTTCGGTGCTCCTGCAGGGTGATGAAGCAGAAGGGTTCGCCCTTGGCGAACTTGATCCGCCCCGGCCGCGTGAAGCGCCAGTTCATCGTGAAAGGGAACGGCAGCCAGTCTGTCTCGACGAGCCCGGTCAACGCCTGGATGCCATCCTTGATGTGGTTGGGCGCCCCCGAGACCAGCGTGGCCCATCCCGGCGGCGTGCGGAACATGTAGCCCGGGTGCAGGGTCAGCACCCCGCCTGCGAAGTGGCTCTGGGCGAAATCCTTGAAGTCGGCGTTCGGCCTGTCCGGCGTCAGCACGATGTCGGTCTGCAGAGGGCCGCCGTTCCACTCCGCCGAGAAGCCCATCGGGCACAGGATCTCCCAGCCCGTGGTGTTGGCCATGGTGAGCGGCAGGCACTTGTAGGGATGGCGGCTGGAGTGCTTGTCCATCCAGTCGCGGTCAGGCCGGCCGGGCACCAGATCGGGCGGCCGCGTCGACATCGGGTAACACTGGAGTTCCATCGCGCGGTCCGGAGCGGCTAGAGACAGGGTCCAGATATCCGCGAAAGCCCCGCGCACTCAAGATGCCAGCCGCCCTCCCCGCCAATGTCCCCGCGACCCGCGCCGAACTCGAGGCCTTCCTGGGCGCGATCGGCGTCGACTTTCGCACCCACGAGCATCCGGCGGTGTTCCGGGTCGAGGAGGGCCACGAGATCAAGGCCGCCATGCCCGGCGCCCACACCAAGAACCTCTTCCTCAAAGACAAGAAGGGCCGGCTGTGGCTGATCTCGGCCAACCAGGACACGGTCATCGACCTCAAGCGCCTGCACCGTCACATCGGCTCCGACCGCCTGTCGTTCGGTAACGCCGAGCTGATGTTCGAGACGCTGGGGGTTACCCCCGGTTCGGTCACCGCCTTCGGCCTGGTCAATGACCGTGACCACCGGGTGCGCTTCGTCCTCGACAAGGCGCTGGACGACGCGGACATCGTCAATTTTCACCCCCTGACCAACACCGCCACCACCGCCGTCAGCCGCGACGGGCTGCATGCCTTCCTGAAAGTCGTCGGAGTCCAGCCGATGGTGGTCGATTTCACATTGGTCCGTGGCGAGCCCTAACCGTCACAGGTTGGCGGGTCTGCGGTCTCTTCGGAAATGAGGATCGGGTAACCGTCAGGATCGTGGAAAGAGAACTCGCGGCGGCCGTACCCGTAGACCTCGGGTCCCCACGCCACCTCCACCCTGTCCGCTACAGCGCGGAATACGGCCATGGCGTCGTCGACGTCAAAGCACAGCGTAGCCATGCCGTGGACGCGGTCGCCGCCGGTTTGCTGGAATTGCAGGGTCACGCGGCCGCGGGTCATGACGACAAAGGTCGGCTCATCCGCGGGCCAGCCATCGCCTGCATCGAAATCGAGCACGTCTCGGTAGAAGGCGATTGTGCGGGCGAGATTCGCGACCGTCAGACGCGGCGAGACCGAATTGAACTGGCTCATGCCACCGCCTCCCGCGCCGCTTCCCGTGAGGCGAGCTGGCCAACGATGAGGTCGTGCGCGAAGTGCACCGCCATGGCCACATAGAGTCCGCCCGTCAGGCCCACGACCAGCTGATCGCGAACGCCATAGAGCATGATCACAAGCGCCGTGCGCCAACCGTAGGCGAGGTGGGCCAGGCCGAAGACCACGGCCGCCAGCAACGCAGAACCCCACCAGCTGCCAGTCAGGGCGGCGAACACCATGAACAGGACGCCGCGGTAGATTATCTCTTCGCCAACCGAGGCGGCCGCTGCCAGGGCCACAAATCCGGCGTGCTCCCGGGCCGTGCGCGGCGCCAGCAGCCGCGCTTGCCGGCGACCTTCAGGCGCGATCCGCACGATCAGCGGTCGGATGCAGAAGCCGAGGCCAAGGCCGATCAGGCCGATCGAAAGCTCCTGAAGGCCGATGCGGGGCGGCCAGAAGAGCCAGATGTGGCTCTTGCCGGCGGCCAGCCAGGCCAACCAGGCCAGCATCGCC
The DNA here is from genome assembly GCA_964600375.1 of uncultured Caulobacteraceae bacterium. Taxonomy (GTDB): domain Bacteria; phylum Pseudomonadota; class Alphaproteobacteria; order Caulobacterales; family Caulobacteraceae; genus JAEZEZ01. The sequence goes on from CAZRKY010000005.1 coordinate 21,715, forward strand.
AACCACAGACCGCTCGAGAGATAGACACGCAGTCGAGGGACCGCCGGCGTTGCAGCTCCGACAGGGCCCGAGGCCAAGGCCCGGCGCGATCGCCACGCGAGGAGCGGGCCGATCAGGCAGACCACCGTCAGGAACGCCCACGCGGGATAGCCCACCACCACCCGGGCGGGATCCGACACGAACGCCAGCTCCAGATCCATCATCTACGTTCCCCGAGTGAAAGTCCCAGGACGCCAAGGGCGCCGGCCGTCAGGCTGTCGATCAAGGGACGCTCCGCGAACCTCAGGAGACCATTCCGGGCATCGCCCCGCAGCGCGGCGTCGCTCGCGCCGACTGCAATCAGCCAGACCGCGAAGGCCGCGCGCCGCCGAGCCTCGGCGGCGTCGGCTCCTGCTTCGGCAAGGGCGCCGCCCACCAGCGACAGCAGCGTCTCCACCGCGTGGTCGGCCAGTTCCCCACGTCGGCGTGCATAGGCGCTGCCGCCACCGCCGGTGGCCAGCCAGGCCTGCACGGCCAACAGAACGGGCCGGCGGGCGCGGTAGTGACCGACCCGCTGGGCGACATAGGCTCGCACCCGCCCCGCCGCGGTCCCATCCGAAGCCGCCGCCAGGACATCGGCGTCAATTTCGGCGCGCCCGCGCTCAAACGACCGGTCAAAGAAGGCCTCGAGGAAGGCGTGCTTGTCGGCGAACCGGCCATAGAAGGCCCCGACGCTGACCCCGGCCTCTTGCGCTATGCCGGCGACCGACGCAGCCGCGAAGCCATCCCGCACGAACACCCGCTCGGCGGCGGTGAACAGCTTCTCCATGGTGCGCCGGCTGCGCGCCTGCATGGGGCTGGGGACGGGGTCCGTGGGGCTGGCGCCGTGGGCGCCGGCCATCGCCCCGGCCATCGTGTTCCTCACTGTATCAACCGTCACAGCGTACTTTCCGAATTCAAATTCGAGTTCTGATTTACAGCCTACCCTTGAGAGGCCGGGCGTCAAATGAAGGCTGGCTGGACGAGGCTTCGGGACGGGCGCGAACATCCGGTAGCGGGCGGACCACTCCCTGAACGCTCTTGATGAACCGAAGGGCGGCGAAGCCAAATGATCGCGCCTTCGGGTCTGGGCGCGGTATGTTCATCTGACTGGGCGGCAGGCCTACGCGGGCGACGTCCTGTGTCGCCAGGCGGTTGCGCCCGCCTTGCCCCGCGACCACATTGTCAGTCGTGCGTTCCGCACCCTGATCCCCCTTGCCGAAAGACCGCGCGCCGATGCTTGGAGACGCCCCTCCCGTTCCGACCGAAGCCCTGATCATCGAGGGCTCGGACGCCACCTTCATGAAGGACGTGGTCGAGGCCTCGCGTCACCAGCCGGTGATCGTCGATTTCTGGGCGACCTGGTGCGGCCCCTGCAAGACCCTGACGCCGATCCTGGAGCGCCAGGTCGCGGCGGCCGGCGGCGCCGTGAAGCTGGTCAAGATCGACGTCGACAAGAACCCCGCCTACGCCGGCCAACTGCAGGTCAAGTCGATCCCCACGGTCTACGCCTTCGTCAACGGCCAGCCGGTCGACGGCTTCCAGGGCGCGGTGCCCGAGAGCGAGGTCAAGGCCTTCATCGCCCGCATCACCGGCCCCAAGGGACCCACCGAGATCGAGACTCTGGTGTCGCTCGGAACCGAGTCCCTGGCCGTCGGCGACATGGGCGGCGCGGCCCAGGCCTTCGCCCAGGCGCTGCAGCTGGATCCCACCAGCCTCAAGGCCATCGCCGGCCTGGCGCGGGTCTATCTGGACGGCGGCGACTTCGACCAGGCGCGCCAGATCGTCGCCATGGCCCCCGCCGACGCCAAGGACCCCGACCTGGCCAGCATCCGCACCGCGCTGGAGCTGGCCGCCAACGCCCCGGCGCCGTCGGAGACCGACGCCCTGCGTCAGGCGGTGAAGGCCGAACCCGCCAACTTCCAGGCCCGCTTCGATCTCGCCGCGGCCCTGGCCGCCCAGGGCGACCTGGAGGGCGCGGCAGAGAACCTGCTCTACATCGTCGAGCGCGAGCTGGACTGGAACGACCAGGCCGCCCGCCAGCAGCTTCTGAAGGTGTTCGAGGCCGCCGGGCCGATGTCGGACGTGGCCAAGGCCGGCCGCCGCCGCCTCTCGTCGCTGCTGTTCTCCTAGGCGCCCCCGTGAAGCGAAGCTGATGCCGCAAGGCTACGTCCACACCGCCGACCTGCCGCAGGTGATCCCGCTGTTTCCGATCGACGGCGCCCTGTTGCTGCCGCGTGGCCAGCTTCCGCTCAATGTCTTCGAGCCGCGCTATCTCAATATGATCGACGACGTCATGGCCGGGGATCGCATCATCGGTGTGATCCAGACCTTCGGCGGCAGCCGGGCGCGGCCGCTGATGGCTCCCGTCGGCTGCGCCGGACGGATCACCAGCTATGGCGAGACCTCGGACGGCCGCTACCTGATTACCCTGACCGGCGTGATCCGCTTCACCACCGGCGAGGAGCTGCCGTCGCGCACGCCCTACCGCCAGGTGAAGGCCGACTATTCAGCCTTCGAAGGCGACCTTACGGCGCCGGACGAGAGCGGGCCGTTCGAGCGTAAGGCCCTGCTGGGCGCCCTGCGCGCCTATCTCAACCGCCGCCAGCTGGACGTCGACTGGGAGACCGCCGCCGAGGCGCCCGAGGAGGCGCTGGTCAACAGCCTCGCCATGGCCCTGCCGTTCGAGCCGGGCGCCAAGCAGGCGCTGCTGGAAGCCCTGACCCTGGCCGACCGCACCCGCACCCTGACCGCGCTGTTGGCCATCGACGCGGCCAGCAACGACGACGACGAAACCCCGCCCTCCGTGCAATAAGGCCCAATGACCGACAAACCCGCCCCTATCGCGAATTCCGTCGACCCGCGCCTGCTGGAGGTGCTGGTCTGCCCGCTCACCCACGGCCCGCTCGACTACGACAGGAAGGCCCAGGAGCTGTTGAGCAAGAAGGCGAAACTCGCCTACCCGATCCGCGACGGCGTGCCGATCATGCTGCCGGAAGAGGCGCGGAAGCTCTAGATCGCCTCACCCCTGAGAAGCTTTGGCAGGTCGCCCACCGCCCCTCCGGCCTCCGTCATGAAGAACCGGCGCGCCGGGCCGATGCGGTTGACCACCGCCAGGCCGACATCGCGGGCGGCGCGGATGATCGGATTGTCGTTGGAGAACAGGTGGACGAAGGCGTCGGTCGCCGTGGCCACCGTGACGTTGTCGAACCGGCGCCAGGCCGCGTAGCGCTCCAGCACCGCATCCGAGCCGATGTCCTCGCCCAGCCGCGCCGCGTCGGCCAGCACCTCGGCCAGGGCCGCGGCGTCCTTCAGGCCCAGGTTCAGGCCCTGGCCGGCGATGGGGTGGATGGCGTGGGCGCTGTCGCCGAGCAGCGCGATCCGTGGCGCCCACATCCGGTCGGACAGCGACAGCGACAGGGGATAGACGAAGCGCGGCCCCACCACCTCGACTTGGCCCAGGAAGTCGCCGAAGCGGCGGTGCAGGTGGGCGTGGAAGGCCTCGTCGGACGCTGAGCGCAGGGCTCCCGCCCGGTCCTTGGGCTCGGTCCAGACCAGGGACGCGCGGCTGCCGGTCAGGGGCAGGATGGCGAAGGGGCCGCCGGGGAGGAAATACTCGTGGGCCACGTTGCCGTGGTCCTGTTCCATCTTCACCGTCGCGACCACGCCGCACTGGCCGTAGTCCCAGCCCGAGGTGGTGATCCCGGCCCGCTCGCGGATGGCGCTGAACTTGCCGTCGGCGGCGACCACCACGGCGGCCTTGATCACCCGGCCGTCCGCCAGGGTCACGGTCGCGCCGCCCGGCCCGGCCGCGACATCTGTGACCGACGCCGGCGCCAGGACGGTGATAGCCGGCTGGGCCTCGACCGCGGTCGAGAGCGCCGCGCGGGTGTGACGGTTCTCCATCATCCAGCCCATCGGCTCTCCGTCCGAGCGGTCGGCGATCTCGGCGGCGTCGAACTTCAGGAACATCGGCGAGGGCTTGCCGGTCGCCGCGCCCGGCGTGCGGCCGTCGGTGACCAGGATATGGTCGATGCGGCAGGCGTGCGGCTCGAGCGCCTCGGCCATGCCCAACACCTTCCACTGGCGGAAGGAAGACCAGGCGATGGCCGAGGCCCGGCCGTCGAAGGTCGGCTCGACCTGGGTCTCGAAGGGCAGGGGGTCGACCAGCGCCACGCGCAGTCCGGCGTGGGCGCAGGCCAGCGCCGCGGTGGCGCCGGCCATGCCGGCCCCGGCGATCAGGACGTCTGTGCGCGAAATCTCCATCGGAACTGCTCAATGAACCCGCAACGGCCTGCCCGCAAGGGCGCGAGAAGGGATGCGCGACCCAAGCCCGATGGAGCCTTCCGTGACCCCTAACCTGCCGCTCGCCTTTCCGGCCCTGCCGACCTTGCCCCCCATCCGGCTCACGGCCCGTACCGTGGGCCGCGCCCTGGCCGTCGCCGTGGCGCTGGGGTTCGTCAGCGTCCTGATGTGGATCCTGGGACCGGCCAACATCCTGGACGCCCTGCTGGACGCCGCGCGCCGCGAGGCCTCGGTCTTCATGTCCGTATTGGCCGGCGTCATCGGCCTGTCGCTGTTCGCCAGCGCCACGGCCCTGTTGCGGGGCCGTCCGGTGTGGTCGATCGGGTTCGCGGCCGCGCCGCTGCTGGCGCTGGCGGTGCTGCTGGTGCGCTGAAAACTCACGGGCCGAAGCGATATCCTATACGACCCCTTAACCCTCATCGGCCACATCGTTGGCGTTTGGCGAAGTACGCTTCGGTGGGGAGTTAAGGCCCATGGCAGGTGTGGCGGCGGCGGTTGGCGCCCGCATCTATGAGACCGCGCGCTGGACCTGGTCCGCGCCCTGGTTCGCGCGCTTCCGCGGCGGCGTCTGCGCGGTCGTGGGCCTGGGCCTGATCTTCGCCTTCCTCAGCTACAACCCGACCGACCCCTCCTTCAACGCCGTCTCCGACCAGGCGCCCACCAACTGGCTGGGCGAGGGCGGGGCCTTCTGGTCCGACCTGCTGGTCCAATCCCTCGGCCTCTCGGCCTGGCTGGCGGCGGGCTTCATGATCCTGTTCGGCATCCGCCGCGCCGCCGGGGGCGACCCCGAGAACACGCGGCCCAACCAGCGCCTGCGCGTCCTGGCCTCCATCGGCGGCATCCTGATGCTGGCCGGGGCCTTGGCCGCGCTGCAGCCGCCCGCCGCCTGGCCCCTGGCCAAGGGCCTGGGCGGATTCTGGGGCGCGGGCCTGCACGACATGCTGTCGGGCTTCTTCCGCTTCCTGCATGCCCCCGGCGCCGGGATCATCTCCGCCGTCCTGCTGCTTGGCGGAGCACTCTGCGCCCTAGGCTGGGCGATCCGCCTGGGCCGCGGCGAGTTCGAACAGGCCTGGGCCTGGCTGGCCGCCGGCCGCGCGCCGCCGGTGCCCGCCAATGCGCCCGCCTCCGTCGCCCGCCGCGCCGCCAGGAAGGCCAAGGCCGCCACCAGCCCGATCCGCCGGCTGGAGCTGTCCGACGACGATGACGACGACCTGATCCCGGTCGGGCCCGAGCCCAAGGTGCTGGACGTCAAGGTTCCCAAGCCCTCCAAGCGGGCCGACCGCGAGAACCAGGCCGCCTTCGAGTTCGTCCAGACCGACGGATTCCGCCTGCCCGAACTGAACATGCTGGCCAAGCCCAAGCCGCGCTCTTCGGCCTTCGACGAGGCGTCGCTGCGCCAGAACGCGCGCCTGCTGGAAAGCGTGCTGGCCGAGTTCGGCGTGCGCGGTGTCATCGACCAGATCCGCCCCGGCCCCGTGGTCACCCTCTACGAGCTGGCGCCCGCGCCCGGGGTCAAGCACGCCCGCGTCGTGGCGCTCAGTGACGACATCGCGCGTTCGATGAGCGTCGCCGCCTGTCGCGTCGCCGTGGTGCCGGGCCGCAACGCCATCGGCATCGAACTGCCCAACGCCAAGCGCGAGATGGTGTCCTTGCGCGACCTGCTGTCCTCGGCCGAGTTCGAGAAGCAGTCCAATGCGCTGCCCATCGCGCTGGGCGAAACCATCGGCGGCGAACCCTATGTCGTCGACCTGTCGCGCATGCCCCACCTGCTGATCGCCGGCACCACCGGCTCGGGCAAGTCGGTGGGGGTCAACGCCATGATCCTGTCGATCCTCTACCGCCTGCCGCCCGAGCAGTGCCGATTCATCATGATCGACCCCAAGATGCTGGAGCTGTCGATCTACGACGGCATCCCGCACCTCCTAGCGCCCGTCGTCACCGATCCGAAGAAGGCCGTCGTCGCGCTGAAGTGGACGGTG
>CAZRKY010000006.1:0-26819 GCA_964600375.1 uncultured Caulobacteraceae bacterium
CCGCGACAACTGAAACAGCGACCGTCGACAGGAAGAAAAGCTTGCTGCGCATAGATGTGGACCACTCCGTCTACTGAGCCCGGCGGACCCATTGTTATGTTATATAATAACATTGCGCAGTCACTCTACGTTACATTATAACAGAGCTCAAGCGGGGGGCCGATGGGACGGGGACCAGCATCACAGCCAGCGGAAGTGTCGGCGGCGATCGCCGTGGTGAAGGCGCGACTTGGCGTGATGCTTGTCGAACGTCGGGACCAGACGGGCGTTCGCAACGCGGAACTCAGCCGCCGACTGGGAGCGCCGCCGTCACAAATCGCGATCTGGATGAATCAGCCCCAGCGCCTGAGCCTCGAAGCGGCGGTGCGCCTGCTCTGGGCCATGGATGCGAAGCTGACGGTGGGTATTGCGGAAAGTGGCCGCAAAGACGACCAGGGAGCCGAAGGCTAGGCTGATGGTTTGGGATTTTCAGCCCTCAGGAACCAGCCGCTGATGGCCATCCGGTCGCGCGGCGCGAAGCTGGCCACCTGGGTGACCGAGTGGTCCATGGGCACCCGGAACAGGCTCAGGGAATTGAACAGGGGGTTGAAGCCCTCGACGATCCGCCCGTCCGGCCCGTGGAACAGCAGCAGGCCGCCCCACTCGGGGCGCCACTCGCGCGACAGGTTGAACACCCAGGCCGACAGCCGCCGGGTCGCGGTGTCGCGGTCGGAATGGACCGTCAGCAGGTCGCCCTGGCGATAGCGGGTGGCCTGGGCCTCGCAGGCGACCGGCGTCTCGCCGGTGATCGCCGCGCCGAATTCCAGGAACGCCTCGCCGTTGACGAAGTCGTAGAAGGCGTTGAGCCCGTCGCCGCGCTCGAGCCCGAAGGCCCGCTCCGCCGACAGGCGGCGCACGTCGAACATGTACTGCATGGCCGGATCATCCGGGTCGACCCGGGCCTCCTCGATCCAGCGGACATGCATCTTCTCGACCGGTTCACGGCCATCGAGGGGGGCGGAGAAGGAGCCCGAGGCCAACCGCACGCTGCGCAGCCAGCGCTGTTCGGCGTCGAGCGCCGCCGCCAAGGCCTGGGCGCTGAGCGGATCAAGGATGTCGCGCACCTGCAGCCGGCCCGTGGCGTCGAATTGCGCCCGCAGCGCCGCGAGGTCGAGGTCGGGCGAGAGGGCGTATCGATCGGTCTGGAAGACGGCGTCCACGGCAGTTGCGCGCCTCGTCACGGTTGCGGCCTGGCTATCGGGAACGCTAAGCACCCCCTGGCCTTTCAAGTAAGAGGGGCGCGACACCTGGCCGCAAGAGGAAAATCCCATGGCCCGATTTGCCCTAGCCCTCCACGGCGGCGCCGGCGCCAAGCGCGACCGGGACTATTCGGCCGAGGTTCCGCACATGCGCGGCCTGGTGGAGGCGGCGCGCGACCGGCTGGCGGCGGGGGCCTCGGCGCTGGACGTGGCGGTCGAGACGGTGCGCGCGCTCGAGGACTCAGGGCTCTACGTCGCCGGCCGCGGCGCCTCGCCCAACCTGGCCGGGGACTACGAACTGGACGCCGCCATCATGATCGGGCCGGAACGGCACGCCGGCGCGGTCGCCGCGCTGCAGGGCTTCAAGTATCCGGTGGAGGTGGCTCGCCTGGTCATGGAGAAGACGCCGCACGTCATGCTGGCCGGGGAAGGCGCCGCGCGCTTCGCCGACAACCACGGCTGCGACGAGATCACCGACGTCAACGCCTGGTTCACCCGGGCCGGCCAGGGCGAGGACAACCACCCCCCCGGTTCGCTCGCCCACGGCACCGTGGGCTGCGTGGTGCTGGACGCCGACGGCCGGATGGCGGCGATCACCTCCACGGCGGGCGTGTTCGGCAAGCTTCCCGGGCGGGTCGGCGACACGCCGATCATCGGCTCGGGCTGCTGGTGCGACGAGGGCGTCGCGGTCTCGGCGACGGGCCAGGGCGAGTATTTCATGCTCACCGCCGCAGCGGCCCAGGTCGGCTGGCGGGTGGCGGCGGGCCAGGATCCGCAGGAGGCCGTCGCGGCGGTGCTGGAGGAGATCGGCGCCATGGGCGGCGACGGCGGCATGATCGCGCTGGACCGCGAGGGCCGCATCGCGACCCTCTACAACTCCGAAGGCATGAAGCGGGCGATCCTGACGCCCGGCGGGGATATCCTCAGCAGTGTGTTCGACGATTGATTGCGGTCCTTCGTCGACCGGTTGATGCCGCCGGCCGAAGAGCGCTTGATCCCGTTCCGACCTGGTCCCAGGTCGCGTCTCCACCCCCAGACAGGAGGCTCCCATGCCCCAGTTCCTCGCGCTTTACGTCGGAACCCCTTCGGATGGCCCACCGCCGGACATGAGCCCCGAAACCATCAAGGAAGGCATGCAGGCCTGGGGCGCCTGGATGCAGGACCACGCCGATTCCGTGGTCGTCCAGGGCGGACCGTGCGGTCGCACCAAATCCGTCTCCAGCTCGGGCATCGCCGACATTCGCAACGGCGTCGGCGGCTTCGTCATCGTTGAGGCTGACAGCCACGAGGCGGCGGCGAAGATGTTCGAAGGCCACCCGCACTTCTCCATCTTCCCGGGCGAGGCGGTCGAGGTGATGCCGGTGATGGACATCCCGACGATGCCGGACTGAAATCCTTACCCATTGGGTAAGGTGGATCGGCACCCATTGGGTAAGGTGGATCGGCGCGGCACGCGCCGAGACGGATCGGGCCCGGCTCAAGCCGGGTCGGTTCGCCAACGTCTCAAGGCGAAAACCTCTGAAAGGGGATTGGACCGACGCACGCCTGCCGGCGCGCGCCCAATCCGTCTCGCGCCGGCGGCGCGAGCCACCTTGCCCAACGGGCAAGGAATGCCCGCCTTAAAAACCCCGCGTTTTGTGTTATATGGCGGTCCTCCCGATCTCCAAGGACCTCCCGTGGGCGCGACCCTCGACCTTTCCCGCGCATCGAATGCGCTCGCCGCGAAAGCGCCCGCCAAGCCCAACCTGTCGGGCATGACGCGCGACGAACTGCGCCAGGCGATCATCGACGCGGGCGTGGCCGAGGCGGCCAAGGCCAAGATGCGCGCATCCCAGGTCTGGGGCTGGATCCACCACTACGGCGTGACCGATTTTTCGGCCATGACCAACATCGCCAAGGACACGCAGGCCAAGCTGGCCGAGGCCTTCTCCATCGATCGGCCCGAGGTCGTCGAGCGCCAGGTGTCCAAGGACGGCACGCGCAAGTGGCTGATCCGCTTCGCGCCGGGGATCGAGGCCGAGACGGTCTATATTCCCGATGTGGGACGGGCGGGCGCGCTCTGCGTCTCCAGCCAGGTCGGCTGCACGCTCAACTGCACCTTCTGCCACACCGGGACCCAGGCCCTGGTGCGCAATCTGACCGCCGCAGAGATCGTGGCCCAGGTGCAGGTGGCCCGCGACGACCTGGGCGAATGGCCTTCGCCCAAGGAAGACCGCCGCCTGTCCAACATCGTGTTCATGGGCATGGGCGAGCCGCTCTACAATCTCGACCACGTCGCCGCCGCCATCGACATCATCGCCGACAACGAGGGCATCGCCATCTCGCGCCGTCGCATCACGGTCTCGACCTCGGGCGTGGTGCCCAGGATCTTTGAGCTGGGCGAGAAGACGGCCGCCATGCTGGCCATCAGCCTGCACGCCACCAACGACGAACTGCGCAACGAGCTGGTGCCGCTGAACAAGAAGTATCCGATCGAGGAGCTGATGGCCTCGATCCGCAACTATCCGGGCATCGGCAACGCGCGGCGGGTGACGTTCGAGTACGTCATGCTCAAGGGCGTCAACGACAGCCCCGCCGAGGCCCGCGCCCTGGTCAGGCTGCTCAAGGGCATTCCGGCCAAGATCAACCTGATCCCGTTCAACAAGTGGCCGGGCTCGCAGTACGAATGCTCCGACTGGGGCACGATCGAGAAGTTCGCCGCCGAGCTGAACCGCGCCGGCTACGCCAGCCCGATCCGCACCCCGCGGGGCCGCGATATCCTGGCCGCCTGCGGCCAGCTGAAGTCCGAAAGCGAGAAGATCCGGGCCAGCGCCCTGCGCGCCATGGTCCAGGTCGACTAGTCCGTACGGCCGGGCCTGCGCCCCCCTTCCCGCTTGGCGCGGGTCGTGCATTGGGTAAGGCTGACGCTACCGGCCAAGCCAGAGTGAAACAGCAGCCATGGATCTGACCCAACTGGTCCCCGACCTTTCCAGCCCGGAAGTCCAGGCCTTCGCCTCGGGATTCCCGGTCACCCTGGCCCACGCCGGGATCACCGCGCTGCTGCTGTTCATCGGGGCGACGCTCTACGCCCTGCTGACGCCCTACAAGGAGATCGCGCTGATCCGCGAAGGCAACGCGGCCGCGGCCGTGGCCCTGGGCGGGGTCCTGATCGGCCTGGCGCTGCCGCTGGCGGCGTCCCTGTCAGCCTCCAATTCGGTGATGGAGATCATCGTCTGGGGCGCGGCCACCCTGATCCTGCAACTGCTGGTCTTCCGCATCATCGACTTCCTGCTCACCGGCCTGCCCCAGCGCATCCAGGAGGGCGAGGTTTCCGCCGCCGTGCTGCTGGTCTCCGCCAAGCTGGCCTCCGCCGTCGTCCTCGCCGCCGCCGTCGCCGGCTAGGGGCGCTTTCGTGTTCCGCGTTCCTGACTGGCTGGTCTACGGCGCCGCGGTGCTGGCGCTGCTGCTGGCCTGCCTGGGCCAGCGCGAGAACGCCGACGCCCCGCCTGCCCCGCCCGAGGAAAGCGACGAGGTCGGCGCCCTGCTGGGCCCCTCCACCCCCTTCGATCCCTCGGTCGTCGTCGACGCCGGCGAGGGGCCGTTCCAGCCCGCCTCCGGCACCGCCTTCGCCGTCGCCGAAGCCGGCGACTGGCTGACCGCGCGGCACGTGGTCGAGGGTTGCCGCCGCGCGGCGATCATCGTGGCCGGCGACCAGGCGGTCGCGGCCCGCATCCGCTATTCGACCTCGACGGACGTGGCGATCCTGTCCACCCAGGGCGGGCCCCAGTCCCTGCCGATCGCCCCGCCGCGCATGCACATCGGCGAGCGCGGCTTCCACCCCGGCTTCCCCCAGGGCCATCCCGGCGAGGCGGCCACCCGGCTGTTGGGACGCGAAACGCTGAAGGTGCGCGGGCGCGGCGCGCGCGACGAGCCGGTCCTGGCCTGGGTCGAGATCGGCCGCACGAGCGGGTTGCAAGGATCGCTGGCCGGACTTTCGGGCGCGCCCGCCCTGGACAGCCAGGGTCGCGTCGTGGGCGTGACCATCGCCGAGGCGCCGCGCCGGGGCCGCATCTACACCTCGGCTCCAGAGTCCCTGCAGGTCGCCATCAACCACACCCGCCGCCGTGGCGACGAGATCGGCCGCGGCGACATCCTGACGGTCGAGAACTACGGCCGCGTCGGCGACGAGCTACGCCGCGAACTGCGCATCGCCCAGGTCGTCTGCCTGGCGACCTAGCCCAATCCCTCTCCGTTGGAGAGGGTGGACCGCGGCCCTGGCCGCGGGACGGGTTGTGGCCCGGCGCCAGCCGGGTCGGAACAATCCCGGCCGAGGCGCTACATACCGGTCAACGGCGCCGCACCGACCGCGCTGGAGCGCGGCCACCCCCGTCTCGCCGCCCTGCGACGAGCCACCCCCGCCAATGGCGGGGGATTTACCGGAGGGTCGCCGAGTCCAGGTTCAGTTCGGTGGCCTTGATGACCTCGACGTTCGGATACTTGGCCCGCAGCGCCTCCAGGAAGATCGAGGCGTCGCCGGCGATCACGATCGAGGCCTGGGCCGGATCGAAGACCTCGCGGCCGGCGGCCTGGACCTGGGCGGGCGTCACCGCCTTGACCCGTCCGACGTAGCGCCCGACCTCGCTGAGATCGACCTGATAGAGGGCCAGGTTGCCCAGCAGGCCGGCATAGTCTTCGGTGGTTTCCAGCGTGCGGCCGAAGCCGCCGATGACCACCGCCTGGCGGGCGGTCAGTTCGGGGGCGCTGACCGGCTCGGCGCCGAGACGGCGCATCTCGGCGATCACCAGGTCCACGACCTCGACGGCGCTCTCGTTCTTGGTCTGGGTGGAGGCCACCAGCGGACCCACGTCGCGGCGGAAGCCCAGGTTCGAACGCGCGCCGTAGCTGAGGCCGCGCTTGATGCGGATTTCCTGGTTCAGACGCGACGAGTAGCCGCCGCCCAGCACGTTGTTGGCGACCAGCGCCGGGTAGTAGGCCGGGTCGGCGCGGCGCAGGCCCGGGCGCGTCACCGCCACGGCGGCCTGGCCGGACTGGGGCAGGTCGATGACCACGATCCGCGGCGACACCGGGGTATTGGGCCGCGGCGCCGGCGCCTGGGCCGCGGGCGCGCCGCGCCAGTCGCCGAACAGCTTCTGGGCCAGGGCGAAGCCTTCCTCGGCGGTCAGGTCGCCGGTCAGGATCAGGGTGGCGTTGTCGGGCCGCCAGGCGGCGCGGTGATAGGCGCTGACATCGGCCGCGGTGATGGCCGCAAGCGAGGTCTGGGTTCCGCCCAGCGGCGCGCCATAGGGCGAGGCGCCGTAGACCAGGCGCGCGGCGGCGAAGGCCGCCAGCTCGCCCGGATCGCTCATCGCCACCTCGAGCTCGTCCAGCGACTGCCGGCGCGCGCGCTCCAGCTCCTCGGCGGCGAAGGCCGGATTGCGGGCGACGTCGGCGAAGACCGCCATGGCGGGATCCAGCTGGTCGGACTTGACCGTCAGGGCAAGCTGCGAGCCGTCGTAGCCGGCGCCGGCGCCCAGCTCCCCGCCCAGGGCCTCGATCTCCTGGGCGATGCGGGTGGCCGAGCGGGTGGCGGTGCCCTTGGTGATCAGCGAGGCGGTCAGGTTGGCGACGCCGGGCCGGCCCGCGGGGTCGGCCGCGCCGCCGGCTTCCACCACCAGGTTGGCGGTGACCAGCGGCAGGTCGCGGTCCGGCGAGACGATGACGCGCAGGCCGTTGGGCAGGGTGCGCTCGGCCGGGGCGGCGACGGCCAGGTTGACGGGTTCGGCCGGGGCCGGCGGGCGCACCCGGTCGGCTTCCGCCGCCGGGGTGACGATGCGGATGTCGGCCGGGGCCGCCAGCGGGGCGTCCACTACGGTGGCGGCCGTGGCGTAGGTCTGCGCGTCGGCGGGTTTGTTCGCGTCGGGCAGGTAGCGGACCACCGCGCGCTGGTTGTCGTCCAGGTAGCGGCGCGCCACCCGCTGGACGTCCGCGGCGGTGACGGCCTGGATCTGGGCGATGAGGCGGTTGGCCTGGGCCGGATCGCCGGCCAGCACTACGGCGCGCGCCAGGGCCCTCGCCTTGCCGTCGGCGGTCTCCTGCTCGCGCAGCGCGTCGGCGATCAGCTCGTTCTTGGCCTCGGCCAGTTCCGCGGCGGTGACCGGATCGGTCGACAGGCGTCCGACCTCCGCACGCAGGGCGCGCTCGCCGTCCTCGACGGACTTGCCGCCGGCCAGGATGGCGGCGACCGCCACGGCGCCCGGCTGCTGCCGGTTTTCGGTGATGGTGAAGGCGGACTGGGCCAGCTGCTGTTCGTAGACCAGCGACCGGTAGAGCCGCGAGCTCTCGCCCTTCGCCAGGATGGCGTCGGCGACCAGCAGGGCCGGGATGTCGGGGCTGGAATAGGCCGGCCAGGGGTAGGAGATCATCACCGCCGGCAGGGGCGTGTTCGGCTCATAGACCGTCCAGTTGCGCGGCGCCGGGCGGGCGGGCTCGGTGACGGTCACGCGCGGCATCGGACGCGCCGGGCGGGCCACGGGGCCGAAATACTTGTCCACCCAGGCGTCGAGCTGGGCGTCGTCGAAGTTGCCGACCACGAACAGGGTGGCGTTGTCGGGCCGGTAATAGGTGGCATGGAAGGCGCGGACGTCATCGACGGTGGCGGCGTCCAGGTTCTCGATCGAACCGATCCCGGGGCGCCCGTAGGGCGCGCGCTCGAACGAGATCTGCGGGAAGAGCAGGTAGAACAGCTTGCCGTAGGGCTGGGCCAGCACGCGCTGGCGCAGCTCTTCCTTGACCACGTCGCGTTCGGATCTGAACACCTGCTCGTCGACGACCAGGTTGCCCATGCGCTCGGCCTCGGCCCACAGGATGCGCTCCAGGTGGTTGGCCGGCACGACCTCGAAATAGTCGGTGTAGTCGTCGTTGGTCGAGGCGTTGTTGAAGCCCCCGACGTCCTCGGTCAGGCGGTCGAACTGCTCGTTGGCCAGGTTGCGGGTCTGCTTGAACATCAGGTGTTCGAACAGGTGGGCGAAGCCCGAGCGGCCCCGCGGATCGTCCTTGGAGCCGACGCTGTACCAGACCTGGACCGAGACGTTCGCCGTCGAGGTGTCGCGCACGGCGTAGACGCGCAGGCCGTTGGGCAGGGTGCGGACGCGGTATTCTATGGGCCGGGCGGCGCTCGCGGCCGGGGCGGCGGGCGCGGCGCTGGCCGCCCCGACGGGCGCGGCGGCGAGGATCGCCAGGACAGATGCGGACAGGGCAAGCGCGCGTTTCATGGGATCTCCGGCATGGGGCGCGCGGACGCTACCCCGGCGGGGGCGCTGGCGCGACTTACGGAGCTGTAATGCGGCGGCGGGCCCGGGGTTGCCCTAGCGCCCCCCCACCCCGTTCGCCGCCGCGTTCGCCGCCGGCCTGGGCGTCGGGACCACCACCGCCACCACCGGCGGCTTGACCAGCCACTTGGCGGCGTAGGTCTTGATCTCATCGAGCGTCAGGCTGGCGAAGATGCCCTCGTAGGTCATGAAGTCGTTGAGGTTGGTGGCGTCCTGGGCTGAGCCGTCCAGCGCATTCATCCACCATTCGTTGGTGCTGCGCGCCTGGCGGCGTTGCTCCAGGAAGGGCGTGCGCACGTCGTTGAGGGTGTCCGCGTCGATGTGGCCGCGGGCCATGTCGGCGCCGACCGCCTGGATCTCGCGGGCGACCGCCTCGGCGTCTTCCGGCGCCGTCTCGACCATCACGGTGATGGCGCCCTGGTCGGAGAAGTCTGGCATGGCGATCGAGGCGGAGGGCGCATAGCTCTTGCCCAGCTGCTCGCGGATGCGGTGGCGCAGTTCGAAATCCAGCACCGAGGCGACGAGGTTGAGCGAGAACTCCTCGCGGCGCCGCGCCGGGTCGGCGACGTAGAGCGGCCAGACGACCGCCACCACGGCCTTCTCGGGCGGACCTTCGTGGAAGGCGCGGATCACGCCCGGGGCTTGGGCCGGATAGCGCGCCCACCAGGCGTCGGGCCGGCGCTCGAAGCGGCCGGTGCGACGCGGCAGGGCGCCCAGGGTCTGGGACACCAGGGTGGTCATCTCCGCCTCGGTGATGTCGCCGACCACGGTGACCTCGAGCGGCGCGGTGGTCAGCAGCGGCTTGAACATCCGCTCGAAGTCCTTGGACCGGATCGCCGCCAGCCGCTCGCGCGACGGCAGGTTCATGGGGCTGCCCGGCGTGACCGCGTCGCTCAGCGCTTCACTGAGCACCAGGTTCGGGTCGGTGCGGTGCATGCGGTAGATGGTGTCGATCGCCGTCGGCAGGCGGGCGTCGAGGCTGGGGCGGAAGCCCGGATCGGACAGGTAGGCGGCCAGCACCTGGAGCTCGCTCTCCAGCCCGTTGGAGGCCGTCAGGCCTTCCAGGATGAAGGCCGTGTCCAGCATGCTCATGTCCGCGCCCCAGCCGCGGTCCGAGAAGATGCGCCGGATGGTGTCGGCGTCGTGCTTACCCAGCCCGCCCTCGACCAGCAGCTCAGAGCCGATGGTGGCGGCGAACAGGTCCGAGGGGGCCAGGCCGCCCCGGCCGGCGCCGAAGCGCACGCGGACCGAGACCCGGTCCTCCGCGAAGGGCGTCTGCTTGAAATTGACCACCACGCCGTTGGCGAAGGTCAGGCGGGTGAAGCCCGGCGGGTCGATGGTCTCGCGCCGGACCACCCGGCCCGGAGGGCCGAAGCGGGTGTAGGCCCAGGTGGCGGGGGCGGCGGCGACGAACTGTCCGGGCGTCGGTCCCTGCTGGGCGCGCGACCAGGCGGCGACCAGCTCGGGCGCGGCCGGGGCCTGGGGCGCGGTGAGCGCGATGAACGGCCCGGCCCCGGCCCAGTCCAGCTCGGCCTGCCGGCGCAGGGTCTCCGGCGTGAAGCCGGCCACGGCGCGTTCGTAGACGCGGGCGTATTCATTGGGGCTGGCGCTGACCGATCCCTCGGACTGGGCGGCCATGATGCCGCCGGCCAGGTCAGAACTCTGGCGGGTGCCCTGGCCGCCGGTGGCGCCGCGCAGCAGGGAGCGCTTGGCCTCGATGGCGCGGCTCAGCTCCTCCGGCGTCGGTCCGTGGGCGATGAAGCGCCGCGCCTCGGTCGACAGCGCCGTCAGCGCGCCGGCCCAGTCGTCCTGGAGCGGCACGCTCATCAGGCAGGTCTGGGCGGACTCGCGGTTGGAATTGTCCCAGGTCGCCACCCCGGCGAGGAAGGCGGGCCGCTCGGCGGAGGCCATGGCGATGAAGCGGTCGTTGAGCACGGCCTGCCACAGCTCGTGCTTGAGCTGTTCGCGCAAGCTGGCCACGGTCATGGGGGCCGGCGGGTCGGTGCGGGCGACCTGGCAGGCCATCAGGAAGGTCGGCAGCGACGGTTCGGAGCGCACCAGCACCTCCATCCGCCGCGCGGCGTCCGGCGTTCCGCGGGGCGCGCGGACCGGGGCGGGACCCTTGCCGCGCCAGGAGGTGAAGCTGTCACGCACGCGACGTTCAAGTTCGGCGACGGGCAGGTCGCCGACCACCACGACCACCACGTTTTCGGGCCGGTACCAGCGCTCGTAGAAGCCGCGCAGCTGGGCCGCCGT
Organism: uncultured Caulobacteraceae bacterium; assembly: GCA_964600375.1. Taxonomy (GTDB): domain Bacteria; phylum Pseudomonadota; class Alphaproteobacteria; order Caulobacterales; family Caulobacteraceae; genus JAEZEZ01. The sequence continues at coordinate 10,802 of CAZRKY010000006.1, forward strand.
CATGGTGGAGATCGAGGCCCGCGTGCCGATGGGATCGCGCGTGGGGGTGCGCAGGCCCTTGCCCATGAAGGCCGCGATCGCCTCGGCGACGGTGCGCTGGGCGCTCAGGCTGGCGTTCATCTCCGACAGCACCACGCCGCGCTCGCGCACCACCGCCTGCTCGTCGATGGTCATGCCGTCCGCGACGTCGCGCAGCCACTTGAAGGCCAGGTCCAGCTTGCCCGCGTCGGAGCCGGGCAGGTCCAGCATGTAGACGGTCGAGAAATAGCTGGTCTGGGCGTTGTGATCGCGGCCGAACTGGACGCCGGCGGGCGCCAAGGTGCGGTCGAGCGCGTCCTCGGGGAAGTTGCGCGTGCCGTTGAAGGCCATGTGCTCCAGGAAGTGGGCGACGCCGCGCTCGGTCTCACCCTCTTCGAAGCTGCCCACATCGACGAACATCCGCATGGAAACGGCGCCGGCGGGGGTGGCGTTGTGCATCACCGAATAGCGCAGGCCGTTGGGCAGCACGCCGCGCCGGATTTCCGGATCCTGGGCGATGGCGTCGGAGTTGCCCGGGCGCAGGTCGGCGGCGGCGGAGGGCCGGCCGGCCGGCGAGTCCGCAGAGCCCTTGGGTCCTCCCTCGTCCGATCGCGTCTTCTCGCCCGAACCCTGGGACTGGTTGTCCGGGGTCTTGGACGATTGGGCGAAGGCCAGGGGTCCCGCGCTGGCCAGCAGCAGGATGGCGGCCCAGGCGGTAAGAAAGCGGAAGAGACGCAACGGATCAGACCCCTGGGCGACGAGAGAGCGGCGACCCTAGACGTGCAAGTCCCAGGCCGCCAGAGGCCCGTCTGTCGCGCCTTGGTGGCGGGCCGGGGCCATACTCGCACGCACACCGTGGCGGATGATGGGCGAATGCCCCAGCCAGCGCAGGCCTAGCCGTTGACCGCCTTCTTGCAGGCGGCGACCGCGCGGGTGACGGCGTCGAGCTGACGGTCGATCTGGCTCTTGTAGGGTTTGGACATCAGGTGATCGAGCGCGGCCCGCTGGGCGGTGGCCAGGCCATGCTTGGCCTCGGCCTCGGCGGTGCAGGCCTGGGCCACCGGCGCCGGCATGGTGATTCCGCGCCAGGCGGCGCGCGCCGTCTCGCAGGCGGCCACGCCGGCGTCGGCGACCGCCTTGGCCTCGTTGAGCGTCATCTTGTTGGACTTGTAGGACTGCAGCGCAGTCTTGGTTTCCTTGTTGGCGTCGTCGCAGGGCTTCATGGCCGGAGACATGGCCGCCTTGTAGTCGCCGCCCGGCGCTCCGGGGGCGCCGCCCGGCGCGGGCGCACCGCCGCCGCAGCCCGCCAGGAAGAGTGCGCCGCAGACCACGGCCCCGATGATGCGCGTCATGCCCGCCTCCGAAGTGAATCGGCAGTCTGGACGCGGCGGGTTAGGGGGGCGTTACCGCCGCCAGCCGGTAGCCGACGCCGCCCTCCGAAAGCAGCAGGGCCGGCGCCTCCGGGTCGGCGTTGTTCCATCTGCCGCCCACACGGGTGGTCGAGCTCGGAGCGCAGATGACCCTCCAGGGTTTTGCAAGACCACAATTCTCGCGGGGTTGATTTTTGGACGACATCGTCCATTTTATGCGGCCTGAGTTCAGGATCCTCCCCGCATGCCGTCCCTGCCCAAGAAGAAGCTCGTCCCGATCATCGTCGCCTCGGTGGTGGCCCTCGCCCTGTTGGTGGGGGGCATTTTCTGGTGGCAGAACAAGCAGCGCTGGGAGGCGACGGAGAACGCCTACGTCCAGGCCGACACGGTCGTGGTCTCGCCCCAGGTGACCGGCTACGTCGCCGAGGTGCTGGTGGCCGACAACCAGCGGGTGGCGCCGGGGCAGGAACTGGTGCGGCTGGATCCGTCAGAGGCCCAGGCCGCCTTCCTCCAGGCCCAGGCCAATGTCGCCGCGGCCGAGGCCGCCGTGCGCAACGTCGATGACCGCGCCCGCCTCGGCCAGGCCCAGATCGCCCAGGCGGCGGCCGGCGTCAGCTCGGCCCAGGCCCAGGCCCAGGTCGCGTCGGCCGACATGGAGCGCTACGGCAAGCTCGCGGGCTCGGGCTGGGTTTCGCCCCAACGCCTGCAGACCGTGCGCGCCCAGGCGGCCGAGAGCCGCGCCGGCGTCGCCCAGGCGGCCGCCGCGCTGGAGGCCCAGCGCCGCTCGGTGGGCTCACTCGGCTCCAGCCGCGCCCAGGCCCAGGCCCAGGTCGAACAGGCCCGCGCCGCGCTGGAGACCGCCCGCATCAACCTGACCCGCACGGTCATCCGCGCCCCCGTCGGCGGCGTCATCGGCGCCCGCGCGGTGCGCCCCGGCCAGTATGTCCGCCCCGGCGGGGCCCTGCTCAGCGTCGTGCCGCTCGGCCGCACCTTCATCGTCGCCAATTTCAAGGAAACCCAGGTCGGGCGCATGCGCATCGGCCAGCGGGTCGAGATCGACGCCGACGCCTTCCCCGGCCAGAAGATCGTGGGCCGGGTCGAGAGCTTCGCGCCGGCGACGGGGTCCGAGTTCGCCATGATCCCGGTCGAGAACGACACCGGCAACTTCACCAAGATCACCCAGCGGGTGCCGGTGCGCATTGCGCTGGAGTCCGGTTCGCCCCTGGCCCAGGCGCTGCGCCCGGGCCTGTCCGTCTCGGTGCGCGTGGACCTGAAGAGCCAGGGCGGCGTCAACTTCGCCCAGGCCGGCCAGACCGCCGCCTCCAGCCGCTACGCCTCGACCGGAGTGGCCCGCTGAGCGACGCGGCGACCATAACCCCGGACGACCTCCCGCCCGCGTCGGCCAAGCCGCCGCGCAAGCCGCGGGTGGACGTCAGCGCGCGCCCGGGCGAGGCGGTCAACTGGCCCGCCCTGCTGCTGGGCTTCGGGGCCATGGTGCTGGGCCAGTTCATGGCCATCCTCGACATCCAGATCGTGGCCTCGTCCCTGCCGCAGATCCAGGCCGGCATCTCGGCCTCCAACGACGAGATCAGCTGGATCCAGACCGCCTACCTGATCCCCGAGGTCGTGATGATCCCGCTCTCGGGCTACCTCGTGCGGATGTGGGGGACGCGGAACGTCTACCTGATGAGCTGCGCCGGCTTCGTGATCATGAGCATCGCGACAGGGCTGTCGACCAACATCGACATGATGATCTTCACCCGGGCCCTGCAGGGCTTCCTGGGCGGCGCGATGATCCCGACGGTCTGGGCGGTGGCCTTCAGCGCCTTCCCGCCGGAGCGGCGCACCACCGCCTCGGTGATCATGGGCCTGATCGTGACGCTTGCGCCCACCGTCGGGCCGACGCTCGGCGGCCACCTGACCGAGCTGCTCAGCTGGCGCTGGCTGTTCTTCATCAATGTGCCGGTGGGCGCGGTGGTGTTCCTGATGGTGGCCCGCTGGGGCAATTTCAGCCAGGGCGACCGGTCGCTGTCCAAGGGCTTCGACTGGTGGGGCCTGGGGACCATGGCGGTCTTCCTGATGAGCATGCAGTACGTGCTCGAGGAGGGCTCGAAGAACGACTGGTTCGCCGATGACCAGATCCTGTTCCTGGCCATCCTGGCGGTGATCTCGGGCGTCGCCTTCGTCTGGCGTTCGCTGTCCTACTTCCAGCCCATCGTCGAGCTGCGCGCCTTCACCAACCGCAACTTCACCATCGGCGTGGCCATGACCTTCGTCACCGGCGCGACCCTGTTCGGCGGCACCTTCCTGATGCCGCTGTTCCTGGGCCGGGTGCGGGGCTACTCGTCCGCCGAGGTCGGCACCACCATGGTGGTCTCGGGCATCAGCATGTTCCTGACCGCCCCGCTGGCGGGCCGCCTGGCCCGCAAGGTCGATCCGCGCATCCTGATGTTCATCGGCTTTTCGATGGTGGCCTGGGGCATGTGGGACGCCCACGCCGTCACCGACGAGTGGGGCTTCTGGCAGTTCGCGGGCGTGCAGGCCATGCGCGGCGTGGGCGTGATGATCGCCATGATCGCCAGCCAGAACGTCACCATGTCGACCCTGCCGCTGCAGATGGTCCCGGTCGCCTCGGGCCTGGTCAACCTGGCCCGCAACGTCGGCGGGGCCTTCGGGCTGGCGCTGCTGTCCACGACGCTGAGCGAAAAGACCGCCCTGCACATGAACGAGCTGTCCAGCCGCATCACGCCCTCCAGCACCGCCGCGGTCGACATGATCGCGGGCCTGACCGCGCGGATGCAGGAACTGGGATCGCCCGATCCCGAGGGAGCCGCCGCCAAGGCCTTCCAGGGCATGGTCTCCCAGCAGGCGGTCATCCTGGCCTTCGGCGACGCCTTCGTGCTGCTGGCGGCGGGCGCGGCCATCGCCGCGGTGGTGGTGCTGTTCGCCGCGCCCTCGAAGGCCAAGGCCGTCGCGGTGGAGGCGCACTGATGAGCGCGACCTCACATGGCTAGGGCGCTGGGACAGATCGACACCCGCAAGGACGAGGCGATCCTCGACGCCGCCGCGCGCCTGTTCGCCACCCGCGGCCTGTCCGTGTCGATGGACGAGATCGCGCGCTCGGCCGGGGTCTCGAAACAGACCCTCTACAACCGCTTCCGTTCCAAGGTGGAGATCGCCAGCGCCGTGGCGGCGCGGCGGTCGGAGGCGATTTCAGCGCCGCTGATGGGCGACGGGCCTCCGGAACAGGTGCTCGAGGAGCTGGCGCTTGGCCTGTTGGAGAAGCTCTGCTGTCCCGACCACGCCAATTCCCTGCGCGCAGCGGCCCTGGCTTCGGCCGAGGCGCCGGACCTGGGCAAGGCGGTCTACGAGGCTGGCCCCGCCGAAAGCCGCCGCCGGCTGGCGGAATGGCTGAAGGCCCAGACGAAGCTGGGCCGGCTGGCGGTCGACGACCCCGTGCAGGCCGCCGAGATGTTTTCGGGGATGGTGCTGGGCCACGGCCATCTGCGCGGCCTGCTGGGTCTGGAGAGCTTCGCGCCTGGCCAGATCGAAACCCGGGCCAGGGACTGCGCCCGACGCTTCATGCGCGCCTTCGCGCCCTAGGGCGCGCTCCGGATACACGAAGGGCCCCGGCGTTTCCGCCGAGGCCCCCCGCGTCCAGATCCTCAGGTGAGGATTAGTTCATCGCGTCCGCGACTTCCTGGAACTTGCCGCTGACGTTGGTGCCCAGCGCCTGAGTAGCGGCGATGATCACGACAGCGATGAGGGCGGCAATCAGGCCGTATTCGATGGCCGTGGCGCCGGATTCGTCTTGGGCGAAGCGATTGAAGAACTTGGTCATGTTAGTCTCCTTAGCGATAAGACAGTTTCCCACCAGAGAGGCCCGGGCCTGTCCTGCCCTGTTGCCTCCGAACGCCATGAGAGATTGCGCCGGGGGTGCTTAATTCCGGGTGAACAATGGCGTCTCTACTCAAATTTTCTTATAGTGAACGATTCTTTACTATGAAGATCGGTTAACCAACGGCCCGCAAAGCCTTGCGCTGCAAGGGATCCCCATCCCTCAAGCAACGTGGGCGTGCGGAAAAAAAGTTTCGGGCCGCACGGAACTTTTTCGCTGCCCCGCCCGGGGTCAGAATTCGTTCACCGTGGCCGTTCAGGGTTCCTTGAGGAAAGGGGCGCAGATTTCGCCTCGCGCACACGCGCAATAGAGTCTTAGGAGCGAAACTGATGCGCCGTCTGCTCATCGCCTGCCTGGCCGCCGCCGCGATTGCTTCGCCGGCGCTCGCCGCGCCCAGCACCAGCGTCGCCATCGACCACACGACCCGCATCAACCTGCGCGGCGCCGCCGCCTCTGTGATCGTGGGCAACCCGGCCGTGGCCGACGTGACCGTCGTGGACGAACGCACCCTGTTCCTCTCCGGCCGTGGCTACGGCGTCACCGAGGTGGTGGTGCTGGATCCCCTGGGCCGGACCATCTGGTCGGGCGAGGTCGTGGTGACCGCCCCGACCGAAGGCGCGGTCACCGTCTATCGCGGCAACCAGGCCACCGAGATGGCCTGCGCGGCCGCCTGCTCGACCTCGGCCCGTTCGGCCGCCCGTCCTGCCGCCGCCGCCACCACGCCCTAGTCCAGGCGACCGAGGGCCCAGGCCATGCGCAGAAGCGCCAGGACAATGACGTTTCTTCAGAGCCTCGCCTCCTTCCGGCGAGCCCAGGACGGTCACGCGGCGGTCGAGTTCGCCATCGTGGCCGCGCCGTTCTTCTTCATGCTGTTCGCGATGATGGAGCTGGCGATCGTCTTCACGATCTCAACCACGCTCGATGACGGGGTGGTCTCGGCGGCCCGGCGGATCCGCACCGGCCAGCTGCAGACCGCAGGCGGCGCCAACATCACGACCTTCAAGAACGACGTCTGCGCGCGCATGACCTGGCTGCAGACCCACTGCCAGACCCACCTGTCGGTGGATGTGCGCACCTACCCGCAGTGGTCGACGGCGACGCCCCCCAATCCGGTGCTGACCAACGGGACCTTCAACAACGCGGCCCTGACCTTCGCGCCGGGCGGGCCGGAGGACATCGTCATGGTGCGCGCCTATTACCGCTGGACCCTGTTCACGCCGTTCCTGTCGCAGGCGCTTGGCAAGCTCTCGAACAACGAAGCCGTGGTCACGGCGACCTCAGCCTTCCGCAACGAGCCGTACGACCAATGATGGTGGAAATCGCCCGCTGGCTGCGCCGGTTCCGCGACGACCGTGAGGGCGTCTCGGCCGTTGAATTCGCCCTGATCGCGCCGATCATGATCCTGTTCTATTTCGGCATGGCCGAGATCTGCCAGGGCTTCATGGCCCAGAAGCGCACCCAGCACGTGGCCTCGACCATCGCCGACCTGGTGGCCCAGCAGGAGACGGTGTCGACCGCGACGTTGACGGACATCTTCACCGTCTCGCGCCAGATCCTCAGCCCCTATCCCACGGCCACCCTGCGCCAGCGCATCACCAGCGTCACCAAGAACACCTCCGGCGTCGCCAAGGTCGACTGGAGTTCCGCCAGCAACTGGACCACGCGCGCCACGGCCTCGACCGTGACCCTGCCGGCCAACCTGATCGCCAATTCGGAAAGCGTGGTGATGGCCGAGGTCGAGTACGTCTACTCATCGCCCTTCGACTATGTGATGCCGGCCCAGACGACCTTCCGGAAGACCTACTACCTGCGCCCGCGCCAGAGCAGCGCCGTCGTCAAGACAACCTGATTTCGAGCGCGTCCAGACGAGGGTCGGGGGCGATCGCCCGGCCGTCCAGCCTGCTGACGCGACGGATCCCGATCAGGCTGTTGGTGAGGAAAAGGCCGGCCGCGTCGGCGAGCGCGTCCGGCCCCGCCTCGACTTCCGCCGTCTCGATCCCCAACCGTCGCGCCTCGTCCAGAACCCGGCCGCGCACCACGCCGTCCAGCACGCCGCAGGCCAGCGCCGGGGTGCAGAGCCGCGCGGACTCGAACCAGAAGATGTTGGCGGCGGCGGCGCAGGCGACCTGACCTCGGGTGTTGAGCATCAGCGCCTCGTCGGCGCCGGCCGCGCGCGCCTCGCGCCGCGCCAGGACATTGTCGAGATAGGCCAGGCTCTTGATCCGCGACGCGGGCGAGCCGTCGTTGCGGCGGATCGCCGAGGTGACCAGGGCGCTCTCACCCGGGGTAATGAACGAGGCGGCGGCGGAGGCGATCAGGCGGGGCTCCGGCAGGGCGGGCCGGTCAAGGCCTCGACCGCCCGACCCCGCCGTCCAGGTCAGGCGTACAGCCGCCCGGTCAGCGACCAGCCCGGCCTCGTGCACCGCCTGGAAACCGCTGTCGGCGAGGCGATCCGCGCCCGGCGCCGGCAGGCCAAGAACCGCGCAGCCGCGTTCCATCCGGTCGGCGTGAAGCTCGAAGTCGATCAGGGCGCCATCCCGCCAGAGCAGGGTCTCGAACAGGCCGTCGCCCAACAGCAGGCCACGGTCGTAGATGGGGATGCTCATGCGACCCCCGTCAGCGCGCGCCTGAGCGCAGCGATCTTGGCCTCGGTCTCCTGGCGCTCGGCGACCGGATCGGAATCCGCCACGATCCCCGCACCGGCGCAGGCCCGGTAGCGCCAGCCCTCGCCGTCGCGGACCATGGCCGCCGAACGGATGAGCACGCTGGAATCGAAGGCGCCGTCGAACCCCGCCCAGAACAGCGAACCGCACCAGGGCCCGCGCGCGCCCTCGTGGCGGGCGATGGTCTTCATGGCCTGGACCTTGGGCGCCCCGGTGATCGAGCCGGGCGGGAAGGCCGCGCGCAGCAGGTCGGCGGCGTCCATGCCAGGGCCCAGCCGCCCGGTGACGGTGGAGACCAGGTGGTGGACGTTGGCGTAGGTCTCGATGCGGAACAGTTCGGGCGTGGCCACGGCCCCGGGCGCGCAGACGCGGCTCAGGTCGTTGCGCATCAGGTCCACGATCATGAGGTTCTCGGCCCGGTCCTTGTCGCTGGCCATCAGCTCGGCGGCCAGGGCCGCGTCCTCGACCGGCGTGGCGCCGCGCGGGCGCGTCCCCTTGATCGGCCGGGTCTCGACGGTGAAGGCGCCGTCGGCCTCCGCCTCGATCCGGACGAAGCGCTCCGGGGAATTGGACACCAGGGCCCGGCCGTCCATGGCCCAGCTGGCGGCGAAGGGCGCGGGGCTGCCGGCGGCCAGGCGGCGGACGAGATCGAAGGGCTCGGCCCCGGGCGCCAGGCGGCCCGACCAGGACCGGGCGATATTGGCCTGGAAGATCTCCCCCGCGGCGATCCGGGCGATGACATCGGCGACGGCGGCCTCGTAGGCGGCGGCGGGCGTGTCGGTCTCGAAGCTCGCCGCCAGGGGGCCGCGCGACAAGGCCGGGGCCGCCGCCGCGAGCCAGCCTTCCGTCCGGGCCGGATCGCCATAGGCCAGGACCCGCTGCTGGTGATGGTCGAAGGCCAGCACCGTCGGGTAGCGCGCCAGGGTCAGGTCGGGCCAGCCCGGCGCGCGGGGCAGGTCCAGCGCCTCGAGCCTGGCGGCGAACTCATAGGCGGCGAGTCCCACGACCCCGCCCTGGAAGGGCGCGCCGTCAGCCTGGACGCGCCGCGGGCCGAGCATCTGGCGTAGCAGCTCAAGCCCGTCGCGCGGATCGGCGGGAGACACCTGTTCTGTGCGGTCGGGCTCGGCGGCGAGGTAGGACCAGCGGCCGTTGGGGCCGCCATCGGACAGAAAGGCCACCGCCCACGGGAGACGCGCCATGGCCGCGGCGACATCCACCGGCTCGCGCCAGGCGAGGGTCTCGGCCGTTCGGAGGGTCGCGGTCGCTGTCACGGGAGCGTCTTAGACTGTCCCGCGCCCTGCGCCCACCGGGGCGTAATTCGGTGACAGTGTACTAATTCCATACCGCACGGCGGGCGGCCGCCGGGCGAGCGGCCGGAATTAGTACACTGTCACCGAATTACCCTCAGACCAGGCCGTCGATCAGCTGGGTGTAGATGGCCCAGTAGGGGTCTTCGTCGGCGGCCAGCTCCATCTCGAAATCGGCGCCTGCGACTTCATCCAGCAGGTCCATGACGGCCCCGGGGTCGGCGACATAGGCGTAGTAGCGCACCCGCCCGGCCCCGGTCTCGACCATCACCAGCATCAGGATGCCGTGGGCCTCGCCCTCCTCGAACAGCTCACGCTCAAGCATGTCGAACTGCACCTGGTCCACCGCGCCGGGCAGGGCGACGCCGTCGGTGACCGGATAGGTCCGCTCCATCACCATCAGCATCTGCAGCGAGGGATCGGCCGGGATCGGGCCGTCGAAGGTGCGGGCGCGGATCAGGAGCGGGCGACCTTCATGGTCCGCCTCGGTGCTCGTCCAGTTGCCGGCTGCGGTCATGCGTCTTTCCTCAATCCACAAACATCAGCACGACGCCGGTAAAGGCGAACAGGGCCGCCAACAGGCCGGCGCCCTGGAAATAGGCCTTGGGGTCCCCGGTGGGGCTCAGGACCGAAAAGTCGGGCCTGTCGGGGTCGTAGCAGACGGTCGTCTCCAGGCCGACAGGCCAGGCTTTCAGCGCTTCCTCGGCGAAGGCATGGTTGCCGGTCCTGTTGCCGAAATAGAGCCGGTGGCCATCGTAGTCGCGGCCGGCGACCTGATAGCGATAGAGCACCGCGGGCCGGAACGCGCCCTTCCCGGCAGGCAGGACCTCCGAACGAGTGATCACCGCGCGGGTCCGGGGCCATGACTCGGCGGCGGCGATGCGCACGACCATCCGGGCCGCGTATCGCCAGACCAGGAAGACGACCACCACGCCCAGGGCCCAGCAGGCCAACGCCAGCTTCAGTCCAAACGTCATGCCCGCCTCCCCCGAGGTTAAGCCAACAACCGCGCCGCCACGATGTCGCGCTTGGCCGGATCAAGGCCGCACGCCTTCTCCAGATAGGCGTCGAGCGAGCCGAATTCGTCGTCGATGACCTTGAAGGCGGTCGCGAGGAACTCGGGGCGCACGCCCAGGAAGGCGACCACGGCCTCGGGGCTGGCTTTCCGGCCGAAGTTGGTCTCGATCATCCTGGCGATATCCGGGGCCCGGCCTTCGAGGTCGACCGCCGTGTTGGTCAGCAGGTAGTCCTCGAGCAGGTCTTCCTCGCTGACCCCGGTGATACGGTGGGTCAGGGCCGCCAGCAGGCCGGTCCGGTCCTTGCCCGCCGCGCAGTGGATCAGCACCGCGCCGTCCGTCTGGGCCAGGGCGTCGAAATAGCGGGTGAACAGGTCCAGGTGCCGGGCCTCGAAGGGAATGCGGCGGTAGGCGTCGGTCATGTAGGCGGTGACGCTGTCGGCCGAGAGGTCGGTGGTCTTGAGGAAGGTGACGTGGGGCGGCTCGCCGCGCTCGTCGTTGTCGATGTCGCTCTCGATGACCAGGCCGTCCCAGCCGGGCAGGCGGCGCGAGGGCTGGTAGCCGCGTTCGGCCGGATGGCGCAGGTCGACGACGACGGCCATGCCCATGTCCGCCAGCCGCTGCAGGTCCGCGTCGGTGGCCTTGGCGTGGTGGCCAGAGCGCAGCAGGCGGCCACGCGTCAGCCGCCGGCCCCCTGCCCCGACGTAGTCGCCGTAGTCACGGACATTCTCAATGGCTTCGAACTTGTGGATTCGCGAGGACATGGCCCGTCTGATAGCGGGGCCGCGTGACGAATGCGAGGCGGGCCTTGGCCCTACCGGTCCGCGACCAGCTTCTGCATGGCGTCGAGGTAACGCACGAAGGCGGCTCGCCCATCGTCGCTGAGGGTGACCTTGGTGCGCGGCTTGCGGTCCACGAAGGCCTTGTCGACGGTGACGTAGCCCGCATCCTCGAGCTTGCGCAGGTGCACCGACAGGTTGCCGTCGGTGGCCTGCAGCCTGGCCTTCAGCTCATTGAAATCGGCGGATTCGACCGAAGACAGATAGGCCATGACGCCCAGCCGGATGCGGCCGTGGATGACCTCGTCGATGGCCTCGATGTCGAATCCGTTGGCGTCGCTCATGCGCTCACACGATATCTGAAGGTTCCTGGCGCAGCAGGATGGCGCCGGGAAGGGCCATGAGCAGCACCAGGGCGGCCGCATAGATCAGGTATTGCTCGGGCGTGGTCACGAACCAGCCCAGCAGGGGCGCCATGCCCCAGGATCCGAGCGCGACCCACCACAGCCACTTCTTGCCGGTCATGGCCGAGGCCACGGCCCAGCCCGCCCCGTAAAGGGCGAAGATCACGGACGGGAAGGTGGACATGACGTCCTCGGACTGCAGCCGGAAGCCCGCCACGCCGTAGGACATGCCCAGGGCGAAGATGGCGAACCCGATCGCCGACCAGGCCGCCCCCGCCGCCTTGTTGGTCGGGGAATTGGCCCCGGGTTTGCCGCCGATTTTCCGGTTCACCAGCGCCAGCACGATGAAGAACACCGCCAGGGCGCCCATCCAGATCCCGAAGGAGCCCCAACCGTGGGGCAGCTGGAGCAGGCCGCTCTGCAGCGCCCAGTAGGCCAGGGACGCGGTGGCGAAGATCAGGCCCGCGGCGAGCAGGATGGCCCCGCCGAGCAGCGGCGTGCGCTGGCCCTCGGCCGCGAGCGCCCGCATGAAGGCGATGTCGTCCTTGACGTTCTGCATCTGGTCGTCGGTCATCCGAGGAGCCTCCGGTTCTCCATGGCCCGATTCGTAGCGCATCGACTTTGCGATGTAAAGCGCTTTAGGTGGTTGGGCCAAGGTGACTGGTTTATGCGCCGCAGCAGCAGGAGACCGCCGCCGTGTCGGGGAAGTTCACCTACCTCAGCTACCGCAGGCACCGGATCTGCAACCCGTTCTCCTTCGAGATGCTGGAGCGGACGCTCAGCTACGCCCACCTCAATCCGGGCGATGTCGCCTTTGACCTGGGCTGCGGCAATGCGGTCATCGCGGCCTGGCTGGCCGACCAGCACGGGCTGAAGGTGAAGGCGGTCGAACGCTTCGAGGCGGTCGCCGATCTGGCGCGTCAGACCGCAGACGCGGTCGAGGGGCCGGGCGAAGTCGAGGTGGTGGTGTCGGCTGCCGCGCCGTTCCTGGCCGGGGCCGGCAAGTGCCGCCTGCTGGTCGCCATCGGCACGGTGAACCTGCTGCCCGACGCCTCGGAGCCCGCCGACGTGTTTGCGGCCCTGGGGGCCTCGATCGAGCCCGGCGGCTACCTGCTCTGGGGCGATCCCTTCTGGAAGGCCGAGCCGGGCGAGCGGCTGAGGATGGTCTTCGCCAACGAGCGCTACCAGACCCACGCCGGCTATGTAGCGGCGGGCGAAGAGGCCGGCCTGGTCCCTGTCTACGCCGGGGTCTCCACCGACGCGGACTGGGACGACTATTCCTGGCGCATGAACACCTCGGTCGAGGACTGGCTTGCCGAGAACCCCGACGACCCCGACGCGCCGGCCTTCAAGGCGCGGATCGGGATGATGCGCACGCTCTACCTCGAGGACGTGCGCGCGCAGATGGGCTTCGGGCTGTACCTGTTCCGGGTTCCCTAGCGGGCCCGGGCCGTAATTCGGTGACAGTGTACTAATTCCATTCCTCGCCGCTCTGCCGCGGTGAGGAACGGCGGCCGGAATTAGTACACTGTCACCGAATTACGCGGGATCACCGGAACGGCGGCTCGTCGAAGGCGCGGAGCTTGCGCGAGTGCAGGCGCGAGCCTTCCTTGCGCAGCAGGTCCACCGTCTCGAACGCGATCTGGATGTGTTCGGCGATGGCGCGTTCGTAGAAGCGGTTGGCCTGGCCGGGCAGCTTGATCTCGCCGTGCAGCGGCTTGTCCGACACGCACAGCAGTGTCCCGTAGGGCACCCGGAAGCGGTAGCCCTGGGCGGCGATGGTGGCGGACTCCATGTCGACCGCGACCGCGCGCGACTGCGAGAAGCGCACGGACGAGTGGCTGTAGCGAAGCTCCCAGTTGCGGTCGTCGGTGGTCACCACGGTGCCGGTGCGCAGGCGGCGTTTCAAGGCGTCGGGCTCTTCGCCCGTCACCACCTCGGCGGCGGCCCAAAGCGCGCGCTGGACCTCGGCGATCGGCGGGATCGGGATCTCCGTCGGCAGGATGTGATCCATGACGTGGTCGTCGCGCAGATAGGCGTGGGCCAGGACGTAGTCGCCGATGATCTGGGACGGACGCAGGCCGCCGCAGTGGCCGATCATCAGCCAGGCCTGGGGCCGCAGCACCGCCAGGTGGTCGGTGGCGGTCTTGGCGTTCGACGGGCCGACGCCGATGTTGACCAGGCTGACCCCCAGGTTGCCGGGCGCCATCAGGTGCCAGGCGGGCATCTGGTGGCGGCGCCAGGCGCCTTCGGTGACGATGCGCTCGGGGTCGGCGTCGGCGGCCGTGGCCACCACCCCGCCGGCGCCGGAAAGCGCGGTGTAGGGGCTGCCGGGCTCCTTCAGCCGGGCGCAGGCCCAGCGCACGAACTCGTCGACGTAGCGGTGGTAGTTGGTGAACAGGATGTACTGCTGCACGTGCTCGGACGGCGTGCCCATGTAATGCTTGAGCCGCGCCAGCGAGTAGTCGGTGCGCAGGCCGTCGAACAGCGACAGCGGGCGGTTGCCCTCGGCGTCAATGATCCACTGGCCGTCAGCGGTCTCGTCGCCGATGTAGGCCAGCTCGGTGGTGGGGAACCAGCGGGCGATCTCGGTCGAGGGCTGGGCGTCCAGCGCCATGTCCTCGGCGCCGTCCAGCACATAGGGGAAGGGGATTTCCTGGGTCGAGGGGCTGACCTCGAAGGTGGCCCCGTAGTCCTGCTCCAGCAGGGTCAGCTGCTCCAGCAGGTACTCGCGGAACATCTCGGGCCGGGTGACGGTGGTGGTGTAGACGCCGGGCGTCGACAGCCGGGCGTAGGCGCGGTTCAGGCGCGGCGGCGGGGTATCGGCCTGCCAGGTCAGCTTCAGCTCGGGATAGCCGAACACCCCGCGGGCCCGGTCCATGAGGTCGGGCTTGGTTCCGTTCTTGAGGTATTCCTGCAGGGCGGCGCGAAGGGCGGTGACCGCGAGGTCGTAGACTTCCACCAGCCGCTCCACGGTACGGGCGGCGTTCAATTTCTCTGTCATCGAACCCTTATAGCGGGGCCGTACCGGCTGCGGTAGCGCGCGCAACCAGTCGCAGGTCCGCCGATGTCTCCAGATCGCTCAGCCGGATCGTGAGCCGGCCGTAGTCCGAGTACTTGCGCGGTACGACATCGCGATGAAGGGCGGAGGACATGGCCCGCCAGATCATCTCCGAGCAGTAGAGCCTGTTGCGGCTCTTCAGCGAGAAGTCGGTGTCGAAGGGGACATGGCGACGGGCGAAGCCTTCGGCGGCGGCCGCGGCGGCGGGGGCGGCGGCGCGGTCCTTCATGCGGAACACCGCCGCGGTCTCGGCCTCTTCCAGGAACTTTGCCAGGCTGACGGCGCGCACCGTGGCGTGACTGCGGGTCGGGTCGCCGGCGGCGTGGATGACCAGGGGCCGGCCGTCGCGATCGATGACCACCATGCCGACGTGGCCGTGATTGTATTTCGGCAACGACCACTGGCTGGCCAGTCGCGCCCACAGCGCCTTGGGCGCCGACAGGAAGATCACGTCGCCCGCCTGCAGCCGCCCCAGGTCTGCAGGATCGACGATGTCGACGCCCGGGCGATGCACCGGGGTCGGATCAGGCGCAAGGCTGGAGCCCAGCGCCGGCGGGACCGCGAGCGCGGCCGCCGCCAGCGCTGAAGCCAGCATCAGGGAACGGCGCAAGCCTTCACGGCGCCCATAGTCTTGGCGGCCAGCTCGGGCGGCATGTTGCGCATGTCGTTCTCCTCCTTCTTGGTGGAGGACATGCGGTCGGCCAGGATCTTCAGCTCGGCCGGGGTCAGGGACTGCTTCACATTGCGGGTGAAGCACTCGCAGACCCGCTTCACTTCGGCGGGATCCTGCTGGGCCTGCTGCGAACCGTCGCCCATCAGGCCGTTCTTCATGCAGGCGGCCTGGATGCGGCTCTCGGGCGTTTCACAGCCGGCGAGCGCGAGCAGGCCGGCGGCCCCGACAGCCATCAAGGCGATACGATAGAGTTTCATTCAGAACCCCCCCTTCGGAAAACGTTGTTCGACTTTGGCTGGGACCCGTCCGAATTGCAAACCCGGTTTCAGCAGCGGCCCTTTTCTACCGCGAATGGCATGCCGTAGAGGCGGGCGCCCTCGGCGGTCAGGCGCTCGAGCTCGTCGAACAGGGCGGGATCGGATTTCCTGAAGTTGAAGCAGGACTTGCCTTGCATGCGCCTGGCAAGGTCGGGACTGACCTGCTCGCGCAGGGCGGCGTGCGAATAGACCGGCATCAGGTGATAGCTGACGTAGCCCTTGCGGATCTGGATGGCGCCGAACCACATCCGCTGATCCGGCTTCAGGGGATTCGGGATCGGTGCATGCAGCACAAGGTCGCCGGGTGAGTCGGTGACCACGGTCTGGTTGGGGGAAGCGCGGATCATCCGCTCGCGCAGGTCGGCGAAGATCGCCTGGAACGCCTCATCGGACTCCGAACCGGCCATGCCTGGCCCTCCCCTGTCACCGCAGGTGAGCGTGCAGGAACCGCGTCATGTCGTCCAGCACCGGCGCCTTGCAGCCGGTCAGCGGGACGTGCGGGCAGCCGTGCG
>CAZRKY010000007.1:0-26750 GCA_964600375.1 uncultured Caulobacteraceae bacterium
GCCGCCGATGGCGCGGTCAACGTGACCGTCCGGACCCAGGCGGGCGCGCTCAAGACCCTCCCGGCCAGCGCCTTCACCGCGCGAAACGGCGCGGTCGCCACCACCTGGACCGATGCCCAGATCACCGCCGCGCCGGCAGCCCAGCCGCGCCCGGCCGCGGCGGCCACGCCCGCCACCCCGGCGACACCGGCCACGCCTGCGGTCCCGGGGGTCTCGCCCGCTACCCCGGCCAGTCCTGCAACCCCGGCCGTTCCGGCCCAGCCTTCCGCCACGCCGACGCCGCCGACGGCGACCCCCGGGGTGGCCGCCCCGGCTCCGGATGAGACCCCCGCTGTTACGGATGAGGACTCGGCCTCCGACGAGGCTGACTCCGAAGACGACGACGCGCCGCCCGCCCCGGCCGCCAAACCGGCCAAGCCGGACCACGACCGTCCGCACGTGGGCAAGCCGCGCAACTAGGCGCGCCAAGGAGTTGCGACGAGAAGATGGCGGCGAGGTGAACGCCTCGCCGCTTTCGCGCGTCAGGCATCGTTCACCCCACAGGTGCGCATCCTTCGCCTACGGCACGAGGATTGAACCTCACCGGTGCAGGCGTCCCGGAATGAAACGGGGCTCTGCAAACAAGGATGGACCGGGGGTACGAGGCACGCCATGGCGACCGATATTGATCTTCATCTGGGCAAGAGGCTGCGGCGTCGTCGCCGGCTTCTCGGCCTGACCCAACAACAGCTCGCCAATTCGGTGGGCATCCGCTTCCAGCAGATCCAGAAGTACGAGTGCGGCGCGAACCGCATTTCGGCGGCGCGCCTGTGGCAGCTGTCCGAAGCGCTCGAGACGCCCGTCGGCTACTTCTACGACGGCCTGGCCGAGGCGGCGGAACGCCAGAACCTTGAAGCCGATCGCGGCGGCGAGATGTTCTCGCGCAAGGAAACCCTGGATCTGATCCAGGCCTATTACCAGCTGTCGGAGCGCCCGCGCCGCAGGCTGCTCGATCTCGCCAAGTCGCTGCATAACGAAGGCGACGCGGCCTAGTCGGTTCAGTACCGCGTTGAGTACGAGTGCCCAGTACCGCTTCGCGTAGCGTAATGCTTACCAGTACAGTCCTTAGCGACTAGGCCGCGCAGGTCCCCCACCGAACGCAAATTGGATCGGGGCCTGCGCGGTTTTTTCGTGCGTGCGCCCCCGCTCCGGCCGGTGGCGGCGCGGCCACCCTGTCGTGTTACGACAGTTTTGGTCATGTTTCACGTGAAACATCTCAATGATTTCAATGCGCTGTTCCACCGGAACAGGCGTCGGCGACGGGCGCCGTACGGGTTTTTGACGGTCAGCAGCAGGCACAGGAACAGGCCTCGTGAACCGGAGCAGGCCGGCGGCGGGCCTAGCCGCCGCTGACCTCGCGGGGCGGGGGGCCGTCGCCTTCCGGGCTGGCCGGCACGTCCAGGGTGTCGGGCGCGATCGGCGCCGAGGTCGAGAGTTCGAGGGCGGCCGGGTCGGCCTCCGGGGCGTCCTCGATCGCGGCTTCCTGCGGCATGGCGTCTGCCGCCGGCTCGACCACCGTGGCCGGATCGACGGCGGCGAACGCCGGATGGGCGTAGGGCGCAGCGTCCGGGATCGCGATCGCCGTGTCCGGGTCAGCGTCGACGACGGGCGCGACAGCGATGGCTGGCGCGGGCTCAGCGACAGGCGGCGCGGCGGATCCGGCCCGCGGCGCAACGCCCTCGGCCAGGGCGTCGAATTCGTCGAGGAAGACCTGACGCTTCTCGTCGGTCTCCATGATCACTTCGTGCTTGGCGCCGGCGACCTCGACGTAGCGGGCGCCGGTGATGCGCTTGGCGGCCCACTTGTTGGTCTGCTTCCAGACCCGGTCGTCGTCCGCCGCCTGCACGATAGAGATAGGGATGCGGACCTTCTTCAGCGCCTTGGGCTTGAGCGCGCGCTCGCCTACCTCGATGCCGAAGGCGAGCCAGCCCCAGGTCACGCCGCCGACCGCCAGGTGCGGACAGGCGTAGAGCTGCTCACGCCACAGCTCGTAGCGCTCGGCGTCGGTAGTCAGGGCATCGTTCTCGAAGGTGTGGTCGAAGGGATCGTCGTGATCGTCCAGGACGTACTCGGCGGACTTGCCGTGGCTGACGTTCCACCTGGCGGCGAAGCGCGCCGACCACAGCGAGCGCTTGCCGGTGCGGATCTTGAGCATCGGCGAGGACAGCACCGCGCCCACCGCCCGGCTCTCGCCGTTCTCGATCGACAACAGGTTCAGCGCCGCGCCCATGGAATGGCCGACCAGGATCCACGGCTTGGGGGCGCGGTCCTCGTAGGTGTCCAGCAGGCGCGAATAGTCGTCGAGGAACTCCTCGACGGCGCGGGCGTGGCCTTTCAGGCGGTCGGGCGTCAGGCGCGCGGACAGGCCCTGGCCGCGCCAGTCGTGGGCGAGCACGCAGAAGCCCCGGCGCAGGAAGTCGCCGATGACCTCGTAGTATTTCTCTATTGGCTCGGTTCGGCCCGGCGACAGGATGACCGTGCCACGCGCCTGGCCCGACGGTTGCCAGAATCCGGCGCGCAGACGCAGGCCTCCGGCGCCGCGATACCATTCGCCCACACCCCCGGCGGGCGCAGGCGCGCCCGGCACGCTCATCAGGGGCGCATTGGCGGCGAAGGCGGCGATACGGCTCACGCGGAAGGCTTTCTGAACTTGAGCGTCATACGATCACTCTCGCCGATAAGATCGTATTTTGCATGGTCGAAATTGGGGTTCTGCGGCTCGCCGCGCGGCGCCGACAGCCGGTGGGGCGGCAGGGTCCAGACGCCGAACGGATGTTCGTGGGTGTCCTTGGGATTGGCGTTGATCTCGCTTGCGGCCTTGAACACGAAACCGGCCTCGGCCGCCATCTGCTTGACGTAGGCTTCCTGTACATAACCGTCGGTGGCGGCCGGGTCCTGGATGTCGTCCAGCTCGGTCATCGGCTTGCGGTTCTGCTCCACGCCCAGGATGCCGCCGGGCTTCAGCGCCGCGAAGGCCTCCTTCATGGCGATCTCCGCCAGGCCCGCGCCCATCCAGGTGTGGAAGTTGTTCATCATCAACACCAGATCCGCCCCGTCCGGCGGCGCCGAGCCACGGTCGCCCGAGGGCGGGAACTGGGTGAAGCGGATGTCGCCGTAGAGGGTGCGGTCGCCGCCGAAGTGGTCGCGGTAGCGGGCCACCGTCTGGGCCATGGCGGGGTCATCGTCCGGGGTCACGGCGAACTGGGCGGCGTAGTAGCGGCCCCGGTTACGCGACAGGAAGGGCGCGACGATCTCGGTGTAGTAGCCCGCACCCGGCCACAGCTCGACCACGGCCTGATCCTCGCCCAGCTCGAAGAACTTCAGCGTCTGCACGGGATGGCGGTAGCGGTCGCGCACGCGGTCGGACGCTCGCCAGGGGCCCGCGACGGCCCACTCCAGGGTGCCTTCCGGCGGCCCGTCGGACACCGGCGCGGCCACGGCGGGGGCGCTGCGTTCAGGCTTGGGTTTGCCGCACCCGGCAAGGGCAGCGGCGCCCACGCCGGCCAACAGGCTTCGCCTGGATGGCCAGGGCGATCGATCGCTCATCGACTTCCTTCCGCGCCCCAAACCCCTCTGGCGGCCCGCCGCTTCGCGTGTATCTCGCGGCGGCGCCAGCGTCAAAGAACTGGAGGTGACCTAAGCCGGTTTCCGAAACCTTAGCGTCATGCGGTCGCTCTCGCCGACCGCGTCATAGGGCCGGTGGTCGAAACCGGGGTCTTCCGGCTGCCCGGCCGGCGCGCTTCGCCGGATCGGCGGCAGGGTCCAGACCCCGAACGGATGGTCGCGGTCATCGTCGGAGTTGGCGTTCACCTCGCTGCGGGCCTCCAGCACGAAGCCGGCCTTCTGGGCGGCGGCGATGACATAGCTCTCGGGCACGTAGCCGTTCGGCGCGGTGGCCGTGACGTCGGCGCCCGCGACCGCCCGGTGCTGTTCGACCGCCAGCACGCCGCCGGGCTTAAGGGCGCGGAAGAACTCGGCCATGTAGCGGTCGGTCTGGCCTTCGGCGCGGGCCCAGTTGTGGAAGGCGCGGGCGACGAGCAACAGGTCGGCGGAATTGTCCGGCGCGCCCAGGCCCGAAACCATGCCGAAATCGACCGCCGAGACCCCGAACTTCGCCTCGAAATCGGCGCGGGCCTTGCGCCCGGCGTCGGTCATCTGGGGATTCTTGGAGTCGTTGTAGGCGGCGATGTAGCGGCCGCCGGTGGCCCGGGCGTAGGGCAGCAGGATCTCGGTCCACCAGGCCTCCCCGCCCGGCGCGATCTCGATCACCGTGATGCCCGGGCGCAGGCCCCAGAAGGTCAGGCTTTCGTAAGGGTGGCGCCAGACGTCGCGGGCCTTGTGCTCGGCGGTGCGCAGGGGCGACCCCACCGCATTGGCCAGGTGGACGTCCTCCTCGAAGGTGGGCGCCGGGGCCCGGGTGGCGTTGGGGAAGGCTTCCGTCGCCAGGGCGGCGGGCGCGGCGACCGCCAGCAAGGCGGCGGCGGCGAAGGCGAGACGAAGGACGAACATGGCGCAAAACCCCGGACTCTGGACGGTCCGCACCCTAGGCATGCGCCCTCGCGAGGCAAGGGAATTCGCCCCCGTGGCGACGCATGTTTCGCACCCCCCTTGCGGACCGAAAACGGCTTCCCATCTGTCTTCACGGAGGCGCTGGTTCGCCGGGCCTCCGGATCGAACGTCATCGCCCACCGCGGGATGGCATCCGGTTCAAACCCAAGCGTTCCGGGTCAAACCGCCGGGACGTCGCAACCTTGCTAAGCAGGAGGTTCGTGCATGCGTACCATCGACTTTTCCCCCCTTTACCGTTCCGTCGTCGGCTTCGAGCGGCTGGCCCAGCAACTTGAGCAGGCCAAGAGCGAATCCGCGTCCAACTGGCCGCCCTACAACATCGAATCGACCGGCGAGGACAGCTGGCGCATCGAGTTGGCCGTGGCCGGGTTCAAGACCGAAGAGCTGACGCTCGAGGTCAACCAGAACCTGCTGACCGTCACCGGCCGCAAGACCGCCAATGACGACGGCGAACGCAACTACCTGCACCGCGGGCTGGCCGAGCGCGACTTCGAGCGCCGCTTCCAGCTGGCCGACTACGTGCTGGTCACCGACGCCGGCCTGGAGAACGGCCTGCTGACGATCAGCCTGAAGCGGGAACTGCCCGAGGCCATGAAGCCCCGGCGCATCGAGATCGCGTCCTCGGACGCGAAAGGCCTGATCCAGGGCGACGCCCCGGGTCAGTCGAAGAAGGGCAAGTCGGCGGCGTAATCGCCGGCGCCTGGACTGAAATTCCTCCCTGAGACTTCGGGCGGCGCAGCGATGCGCCGCCCTTTTTCGTCAGGGTCCTAGGCCGAGAGGTCGAACCCCACGGCTTCGTCCAGATTGGCGCCCCGGAAGCTGGCGGTGGAGACCCGGGCGCCGGAGAAGTTGGTCCCGGTGACGTCGGCCTTGTCCAGGATGGCGCCGGACAGATCGGCCCCGGAGAGGTCCGCATAGCGAAGCCGCGCGCCGTCGCAGTGGACGGGCGCGGTGCGGCTGGGGCCAAGGGGAAGGGCGCCCAGCGCCGCCTCGCGCAGGTTGGCCTTGGTCAGATTGGCGCCCACGAAGCGCGCGCCGCGCAGGTCAGCGCCGCGCAGATTGGCCCCGCGCAGGTCGGCGCCCTCGAAATTCGCGCCCTGCAGCTGGGCGCCGGAGAGGTCGAGGCCGACCATGCAGGCGCCCTTGGCGCGCATGGCGGGCAGGCGGAAGCCTTTCAGCCGGTCGATCAGGGGCCGCAGGTCCTTGCCGTCGAAGATGGCCGGCTCGCCCCTGGCGCCGCCGGAATCGCACCAGGTCTGGCTGCCCAGAGCCTGAGCGTAGAGCGTCTCGGCCTGGGCCGCGACGTCGCCGGTGACCGAACGGATGGATCCCGTCAGGTCGGTGCCGGACAGCCGGGCGCTCTCAACATTGACTCCGGTCAACACCGCGCCGCACAGGCGCGCGCCTTCCAGGTTGGCGCCGGCGATATCGGCGCCCTCCAGCATGGCGCCCGACATGTTGGCGTCCTTGAGGTTGGCGCCGGTCAGCTTGGTGCCGCGCATGGAGCAATCGGAAAAGTCCGCGGCCCAGGCCGAGGAGCCGTCCAGCTTGGACCCGTCCAGGGTCGCCCCGGCGAAGTTGACCCCGTCCAGTTCGCCCACCCGCGTCTCGTGGCGCATGGTGTTGAGGCCCTTGGTGGGGTGCGGAATGCCGATGGCGCCCTCGCGGAAGTCCGCCTGGGTCAGGTCGGCCAGCGACAGATTGGCGCCGCGCAGGCACACGCCCCGGAAGTCGGCCCGGCGCAGGCTGGCGCCGCGCAGATCGGCGTTGCGCAGGTCGCATCCGAACAGCACCGCCCGGTCCAGGCGCGTGCGCACCAGCTTGCAGCCGTCGAAGACCGAACCGGTGAAATCAGCGTCGTCGAGGATGCGGCCCGACAGGTCCGTTCCGGAAAAGTCGATGAACTTCATGACCGCGCGGCGGCCGCCCGGTTTGCCCGCCACCAGCCGTTCATGGGCGGTCAGGATCATGTCCAGCTCGCCCTGACTCAGTCGCCGTCGTCCCGCGGCTTGCGCAGCTTGCACGTCAAATTCCCCCGTAACGATGTTCTTCTAGGGCGTAAATTCTCGACGGCGGGTTAACCGGAGCCGTTCAGCGCGAAAAATTCAGAGGCCCAGCGACCCCGCCCGGATGGCGCCGGTCAGATCGGCGTTGCGGGTGTCGGCGCCGCGGAGATTGGCGCGGGTCAGGTCCGCGCCGCAGAGCTTGGCCCGCGTCAGGTCCGCGCCGCTGAGGTCGGCGTTCTTCAGCTGGGCCTGGCTGAGATCGGCGGGCAGCAGCCGGTCCTCGGCGATCATCAAGGGTCCGAGGCGGCATTCCCGAAGGTCCGAGCCTGACAGCCGCGCCCCGATCAGCCGCGCGCCGCGCAGGTCGGCATGGCGCAGGTTGCAGGCGCGCAGGTCGGCGCCCTCGAGGTGCGCGCCCTGGAGCTGCACGCCCTCCATGTCCAGGCCGTAGAAGACGGCGCCGCGCGCCGACAGGGCGGTAAGGTTCAGGCCGCGGACGGACTTCAGCATCCGCAGATCGGCCTTGTCGAAGGCCGAGGGCGCGCCCTGGCGTCCGCCGGTCTCGCACCACAGGGCGTGGTCGCGCAGCATTTCGTCGTAGGGCAGGGAGGCCAGCGCCACCCCCACCGGCTTGTCGGTCAGGGCGCCGGTCATGTCGGCGCCGTCTGTGCGCCACAGGCCGGTCTTGGCGCCCACCAGCACCGCGTCGCGCAGGTCCGCTCCCGAAAGATCCGCCGAGGTCAGGTCCGCGCCGGCCAGGTCCGCGCCCTTGAAGTTGGCCTGCTTCAGGTTGGCGCGGATCAGCTTGCAATCCTTCATGATCGCGTCGGAGAAGTCGGCCTTCACCGCCACGATGCCGGAGAGCTTGGAGCGTTCCAGGTTGGCGCCCGACAGGTTCGCCCCCTGGGCTTCCGAAGCGCGCAGGGGCGACTCGATCATGCGGATGCCCATTGCGGCGTCCGCCACCGCCACGACGCCTTCGCGCAGGTCGGCCTCGAACAGGTCCGCCCCCGAAAGGTCCGCCCCGCGCAGGCAGGAGCCGCGCAGGTCCGCGCGCCGCAGGCTGGCGCCCGACAGCTTGGCTTCCTGGACATCGGCGCCGAAGAAGTTCGCGCCCTCCAGCTTGGAGTCGGTGAAGTTGGCGCCCACCAGGCAGGCGCCGGTGAAATCGGCGTCCGACAGGTTGCGTCGAGAAAGGTCAAGGCCGGACAGGTCGCACCAGGCGAAGGAGGCGCGCGCGCCGCCGGGCAGCGACGACCACAGGCGGTCGTGCTTCTTGCAGATCAGGTCGGCTTCCTGCTGGGTGAGGCGCCGCATCCGGGCGCCGGCCTCGCGGGGCTGCATGAAACGGGGGCTCACTTTGACTGCGGCCTCCCTTATGGCGTGGTGACGGTTAACCCTTCACTGCGAAGCCAGGGCAGTCAGCCAGGATGCGTACAGGGGGGCCGCCTCGCGGGTCTGGACGCCGTTCGCCACCTCGATCCCGGCGGCGCGCAGCGCCTCGGTCCCCTGGCCGGAGGCGAAGGGTGACGGATCCTCGCAGGCGATCACCACCCGGGCCACGCCCGCGCGGACCAGCAGGCTGGCGCAGGAGGCGCCGCCGGACGAGCGCGCGCCGCAAGGCTCCAGGGTGACATAGGCGGTGGCGCCGCGGGCCAGGTCGCCGGCCTCGGCCAGGGCCTGTTCCTCGGCGTGCGGCCGCCCGCCCGGCGCCGTGGCGGCGACCGCCAGCACCGCGCCGTCCCTGACCAGGACGCAGCCGACGGAGGGGTTGGGCGCGGTCAGGCCGTGGTTGGCCCTCGCCTCGGCGATGGCCAGCAGCATGAAGGCGTCGTCGAGGTGGGCCTCGACGCTCACGGGATCGCCGGCAGGGGCTGGGCGCGGCCCTCGTCGAGGTAGCGCGCCGCCAGCGGCTTGAGCGCGCCGTCCAGGTCGATCAGCAGCGGGTTGCCGGTGGGGATCTCGACGTGGACGATCTCGGCCTCGCCGACGTTGAACAGCAGCTTGACGATGGCGCGCAGGGAGTTGCCATGGGCGGCCACCAGGATGGTCTCGCCCTGCCTGAGCAGCGGCGCGATGTCGCCCTCCCAACAGGGCAGGACCCGGTCCAGCGTGGTCTTCAGGCTCTCGGTGCGCGGGATGTCGATCCCGGCGTAGCGCGGGTCGTTGTCGAAGCTCCAGGGGCTGTCGGCGGCCATGTCCGGGGGCGGGATGTCGTAGGAGCGGCGCCAGACCTTCACCTGGTCGGCGCCGTGGAGCTCGGCTGTCTCGGCCTTGTCGAGGCCGGTCAGGCCGCCGTAGTGGCGCTCGTTCAGCCGCCAGTCCTGGGTCACCGCCACGTCCGACTGGCCCGCCGCCTGCAGCGCCAGCCCGCAGGTCCGGATGGCCCGGGTCAGCACCGAGGTGAAGGCGCGGTCGAACTCGACATGGCCGGCCTTCAGGAGCTCGCCCGCCCGCCGCGCCTGGGCCTCGCCCTCCGCGGTCAGATCCACGTCGACCCAGCCGGTGAAGCGGTTCTCCAGGTTCCATTGGCTCTGGCCGTGGC
This sequence comes from uncultured Caulobacteraceae bacterium, assembly GCA_964600375.1. Taxonomy (GTDB): domain Bacteria; phylum Pseudomonadota; class Alphaproteobacteria; order Caulobacterales; family Caulobacteraceae; genus JAEZEZ01. The sequence continues at coordinate 9,160 of CAZRKY010000007.1, forward strand.
GGAGCAGGACGAGACGGGGCATGGGCGGGCTCCTGGAGGGATGTGTTGGCGCGGGTTTACCCATTCAATGTCATCCCGGAAAGCGCGGAGCGCTTGTCCGGGACCCCCGAAGCGGCCTGAAGGATCGAGGGAGGTCCCGGATCGCCCCCCGGATCAAGTCCGGGGGGCGTCCGGGATGACAATATTGAGGAGAGCCGGTAGTCCCCCCACGCGTATCCCCGTGACGCGCCGCGCCCTGCGCGCTATAGCCCCGCCCATGTTTCTGCGCCTCTCCGACCGCTGGTTCTACGGCGGCATCGCGGCTCTGGCCGTGGCCATGATCCTGCTGGCGGCCGTCTGGCCCCAGGGCATCGGCGCGCGCTCGCCTGGGCCCTTTGGCCACGCGGTGGTGATTCCCGACTACGTCCGCATCGACGAGAAGAAGGCCAAGGCGCGCAAGGAGATCCTGCGGGCCGCCGAAGCCGCTCGCGCGAACGCCTCGGGCGGCATCCAGGCGCCGGACGCCGTGGCCGCGGAGAAAAGCCGGTGAGCAGCTTCAACGCCGCCGAGGTCGGCCGCCGGGTGCTGCGCACCGAGGCCGACGCCCTGTTGCTGATGGCCGAGGGCCTCGACGGCGCCTTCTCCAGGGCTGTGGAGCTGGTCCACGGCCTCAAGGGACAGCTGGTCTGCACCGGGGTCGGCAAGTCGGGCCACGTGGCCCGCAAGATCTCCGCCACCCTGGCCTCGACCGGCACGCCGTCGGTGTTCGTGCACGCGACCGAGGCCAGCCACGGCGATCTGGGCATCGTGCGCCAGGAGGACGCGGTCCTGGCGCTCTCCAAGTCCGGCGAGACCAAGGAACTGGCCGACGTGGTGGCCTACGCCAAGCGCTTCGGAATTCCGCTGATTGCCGTCACCGCCGTGGCGGGCTCGGCGCTCGGCCGGGCGGCGGATGTGCTGCTGGAGCTGCCGAACGCGCCCGAGGCGGCCGAAGGGGTCGATGCGCCCACCACCTCCACGACCCTGCAGATCGCCATCGGCGACGCCCTGGCCGTCGCCCTGGTGGAACGGCGCGGCTTCACGGCCAAGGATTTCAAGGTCTTCCACCCCGGCGGCAAGCTGGGGAGCCTGCTGCGCACGGTCGCGGACCTGATGCACAAGGGCTCGGAGCTGCCGACCGTCGCGCCCGGCGCGCCGATGCAGGAGACCCTGCTGGTGATGACCGAAAAGCACTTCGGCTGCGTCGGCGTGGTCGACGGCTCCGGCCAGCTGGCGGGGATGATCACCGACGGCGACCTGCGCCGGCACATGGAGGGTCTCTTGACCCACACCGCCGGCGAGGTGATGACCCGCGGCCCCCTGACCGTGACGCCCGGCATGCTGGCCGGCGAGGCGCTGAAGATCATGAACGACCGCGGCGTGACCGTGCTGTTCGCCGTCGACGAGGGACGGCCGGTGGGCATCCTCCACGTCCACGACCTGCTGCGCGCGGGCGTGCTCTAGGCCGCGTCCTCATCCGCTTCGGGATCGGCCGGCGTGTCCGGCATCGGCTTGTCGCATCCGGCCCTGGGCCGCAGGTCCGGATCGAGAGCCGGATCATCGGCGGCCGTATTGCCGAACTCGAACGGGGTCAGCCGCCAGTAACCGGACGAAGCGATCACCCGCACCTTGGTCGGGGCCGTCTTCAGGGCCACGCTGACGTGGTTCTCGCGCCCGTCGACCTTGACCATGACGTCGACCTTGCCCTCGGGCGTCCAGCTCATGCCCAGGTCGAAGGCCTGGCCGACGCGCACGACCGGGCCCATTCGGACCTCGCGCTTGATCCGCTTGCGGCTGCCCGAGGTCTCGGCGGTGTCGGGGGCCTCGACGCTTTCGCGGCGGATGTAGACCGGCAGCAGCTCGTTCCGGCGGTCATCGTTGATGAAGCGCAGCCGCAGCACCTCGTCGCCCGCCACCACCACCACGCTGAACCCGGGCGCGAACAGGCGGTGCGGGTCGAGGCTGATGATCCGGGCGCAGGCGCGGATGGAATTGAAGCGCGCCGGCGGCTCGACCAGCCAGATGGCGATGTCGCCCCGCGGGCCCGGCTGGTCGACGTCGAAGGTCTGGTCGGGCAGGACGGTGAAGGTCTCGGACAAGGCCGCGGACCCGCCCAGCAGCGCGCCCGTAGCGGCCAGAACAGCCAGGATGCGTCGCGCGGACATGCTGTTCCCCCTTGCGAAGTCGCCCCCCGGCGACCTTAAAGGCGTCTTCCACGGAGTCGACTCCCCGATGCCCCTGCCCAAACCCGTCCCCGCGCTCGATCCCGCCTCGCCCGGCTACGCCGCCACGCCCCTGGTCAAGGCGACCGGGTTCCGCGAGTACGACGCGCGCTGGATCCTCGACCAGGACATCAACCTGGCCGGCATCGAGGCCCTTGGCCTGGGTCTGGGGACCTACATCCACGAGATCGGGGTTCGGCCCCGGATCGTCGTGGGCCACGACTACCGCTCCTATTCCGAGACCGTGAAGGCGGCCCTGATCAAGGGGCTGGTCGCCAGCGGCTGTGAGGTGCTCGACATCGGACTGGCCCTGTCGCCGACGGCCTATTTCGCCCAGTTCGACCTGGATGCGCCCTGCGTGGCCATGGTCACCGCCAGCCACAACGAGAACGGCTGGACCGGCGTGAAGATGGGCTCCCAGCCGCCGCTGACTTTCGGCCCCGACGAGATCGGGCGGCTGAAGACCCTGGTGCTGGAAGCCGGGTGGGTCGAGCGCCCGGGCGGCTCGGTCACCGCTGTCGAAGGCGTGCGCGAGCGCTACCTGAAGGACATCACCGACCGGCTGTCGCTGACCCGGCCGCTGAAGGTCATCTGCGCCTGCGGCAACGGCACGGCCGGCGCCTTCGCCCCCGATGCGCTCCGCGCCATGGGCGCCGAGGTGATCGAAATGGACTGCGAACTGGACTGGACCTTCCCGCGCTACAACCCCAACCCCGAAGACCACGAAATGCTGCAGGAGATGGCCAAGGCGGTGCGCGAGCACGGCGCCGACCTGGCGCTCGGCTTCGACGGCGACGGCGACCGTTGCGGGGTGGTGGACGACACCGGCGAGGAAATCTTCGCCGACAAGATTGGCCTGATGCTGGCCCGCGACCTCTCGGCCCTGCACGCTGACGCCACCTTCGTGGTCGATGTGAAATCCACCGGCCTCTACGCCACCGACGCGGTGCTCAAGGCCAATGGCGCGACCACCGTCTACTGGAAGACCGGCCACTCCTACATCAAGCGCAAGACCGCCGAACTGGGCGCGCTGGCCGGGTTCGAGAAGTCCGGCCACTTCTTCTTCAACCCGCCGCTCGGCCGCGGCTATGACGACGGCATCGTCGCCGGCTCGGCGGTGCTGGCCATGCTGGACCGCAATCCGGGCAAGAAGCTCTCCGAGCTGAAGGCGGCGCTGCCGGTGGCCTGGACGTCGCTGACCATGAGCCCCCACTGCGCCGACGAGACCAAGTACGGCGTCGTCGCCGACGTGGTCGCCGAGTACGAGGCGCTGGCGGCGTCGGGGGGAACGATCCTGGGCCGCGCCATCACCGAGGTTATCACCGTCAACGGGGTGCGCGTGGCGCTGGCGGACGGCTCCTGGGTGCTGGTCCGGGCGTCCTCGAACAAGCCCGAGATCGTCGTCGTGGTGGAGAGCACGCAATCGGAGGACGACATGCGCGCGCTTTTCCGCGAAGAGGTGAAACCCCGCCTCGCCAGGCGCGCCGAAATCGGCGCCTACAACCAGGAAATCTGATGTCCCGCCCCAACCGCACCACCAACACCCGCGCCCGCCGCCACGCGGGCCCGTCCGTCGCCGTTCTGGACGCCTGGGTCGACGAGGGCCGCAAGCGCGAGGAGCTGGTGCTGGTCCGCAACGGCAAGGCCCTGCGCCACAGCCCCAAGATCGGCACGCCCCCGCACTGGCGCGCGGGCAAGGACAACGAGATGGACTGGGTCGAGCCCGTCGGCCGCGACTGAGGCTGGCCCGAGCGGCGCACGGGCCAGCCGGCTCACATGGGGCGGAAATCAAATTCCGCCAGCGCTTGATCGCCGCTCATCGGCCCCGACATCGAAGGCGAACAGACCGGAGATACGCCCCATGGGTCCCCTGCGCCGCATCGGCATCGCCTTGCTCGCCCTGCTCATGCTCGTCGGCATGTGCGTTCCCGCCATGGAGGCTGTCGCCGCGCCGGTTCAGCAAGGCTTGGCCTTCCGCGAAGTGCAGGCCGGCCCTGATCCGACGACGGACGTCCTGCCCCAGGCCGACCCGGCCGAACCGGCGCTGCATGTTTCGCGCGAGATCCTGCTGCACGGGATCGACGTGACCTGCGTGGGCCTGGCCGGCGCGCCCGACGATGCGCCCCGCGACGGGCCGAATGTCAGGCTGGTCTTCGCCGGCGACCAGCGCGCCCGCCTCGAGGCCGTCACCACCGCCCACGTCGGCGACCGCATCGCCCTGGTGCTGAACGGCGTGGTCTTGATGGCGCCCGTGCTGCAGGACCCGATCACCGGCGGCGAGGTCGTGGTCTACGGCCAGACCGGATGGGACGCCCAGGCCCTGCTGGATCGAATCCATCGCGAGGGCGGCGTCGACCTCTGCCGACCCTAGCCGAACGGATTTGACCTTCGCCGTCCGAAGGCGTCACTCTCGCGTCCAGTAAGCGTCCCCAACCCCGATTGCGTTGAGGAAGCCCATGGCCGCTGACCGCAGACGGTTCTTCGCGTCCGGCCTCGCCGCCGCCTCCGGCCTTGCCGCCTGTTCGAAAAAGAAGGCCCCCGGCGCCGCGACGGGCGCGGCCGCCGCGCCTTCCGGCCCGCTGCACGTCTTCGTGGTCGAGAACGGGACCCTTGGCAAGGCGGGGTTCTCGGTGGGCCTGCTGGCCACCCGTGATCCGGCCGCCCAGGCCCTGGCGCTCGCGACCCTGCGGCGCCAGACGAAATTCCGCACCGACCTCAGCTTCGCCTCCACCAACCGGTGGAAACTGAAATACCTCGAGCCCGCCTTCAGGCATCTGGCCGAGACCGGCGATCTGAAGCCGCGGATGGTGACTGCAACCGGCTTCGCCGCCTGGGATCGCCAGACCGACGCCAAGCAGCTCGCGTCCTGGTTCGCCCTCTATCACCGCCTGTTCGAGTCCATCCCCGCCGCCGAGCGGGCGGGCATGGTCGTGCACCTGTCGCGGCGGTCGACCGGAGGTAATCGTGACAGCCGCCTGGTGGCCGATCTGCAGGCCCGGCTTGGCCGTGGCGTGACGGTCAGCCTCGACGGCGCCCGCTTCAAGGACCTGATGGAACTGGCGGGCGTGGTGTTCGGAACGGTGCGGTACGCTGGCGGGACCGGACGGTCGAAGACCAAGCGCCGGACCGTGGATCTGTTGAGGACGGCGCTTAAGGTCCCGGGTCTGGACGCGGCGTCGCTCAACGCGGGCGGCAAGCTCGCGGTCTCGGCGATGACGCTCTGAGGGGTGAGGAAAAATCGCCGACGGGCAAATGGGACTAGACGACAGCCTGGCAACGTCCGCCCGCCGGCAAGGCCTGAAGAAGAGCACAGCCCTGCCCCGAGTCAATGCCGCCCCAAAGCGAGCGACCGTCACGCCCGCGCTTCCCATCACGGGCCGGGGCGGCTAGCTAGCGCGCTGCGGGGGCGTGCAGCGACGGCGCCGGGAGGGGATCTTGCACCACAGGACCATCGCCATCGTCGGCGCGGGCTTCTCCGGCTCGCTGCTGGCCGCCCAGATCGTGCGGCGCTCGCCCGGCGTGCGGGTGCAGCTGATCGAGCGCTCGGGCGTGTTCGGCCGCGGCCTGGCCTACGGCACCACCTGCCCCGCCCACCTGCTCAATGTCCGCTCCGGGCGGATGAGCGCCTTTCCCGACGATCCCGACCACTTCGTGCAGTGGCTGAGGGCCAACCGGCCCGAGCTCGCCGACCCCCAGGGGTTCGCGCCGCGCATGATCTACGGCGACTATGTCCAGTCGATCCTGGCCGACGCCGGGCCGCGCATCGAACGGATCACCGGCGAGGCGGTGAAGATCGAGGAGACGCCCGCCGCCGCCCGGCTGCAGCTGGCCGACGGAACCCTGATCGAGGCCGACGCGGTTGTGCTGGCCAACGGCAACCCGCCGCCGGACGACGGCAACGCCAAGGGGCTGGGCGAGAGCGATAGCTATTTCCCTGACCCCTGGACCCCGGGCGTCCTGGCCAATGTCGGGCCGAAGGACGACGTGCTGCTGCTGGGCGCGGGCCTGACCATGATCGACGTGGTCCTGGCCCTGATCGAGCAGGGATGGAAGGGACGCGCGCTCGCCCTGTCGCGGCGCGGCCTGCTGCCCCGACCCCACGACCCGGTCCAGGCGACGGCCATCGCCCGCAAGCCGGAGGCCGGAGACCTGCTGGGCATGATGCGCGAGGTGCGCGCGCGCATGCGCGAGGTGGGCTGGGGCGAGGCCATGGACGAGATCCGGCCCTTCAACCAGCTGGCCTGGCGTAATGCGACGGAACAGGAGCGTGGGCGCTTCCTGCGCCACCTGCGGCCGTGGTGGGATGTGCACCGCCACCGCACCGCCAGCGAGGTGGGGCGGCGCATTTCCGAACTGGTCGACGCCGGGCGCCTGCGCGTCGCGGCCGGGCGGATCGAGATGATCGAACCGGTCGAGGACGGACTGGCCATCGAATGGCGGCCGCGCGGCGCCGAGAAGGGCCGCACCGAGAGCTTCGGCTGGATGTGCAACTGCACCGGTCCGCTGGCGGATCTGGCGCGCTCCAAGGATCGGCTGCTGACCACGATGTTCGCCGACGGTGTCGCCCGCGTGGATCGCGCCAGCCTGGGCCTCGACGTCGAGGACGACTGCCGCCTGCAGGACCGCGACGGCGCCCCGCACAAGCGCCTGTTCGCCATCGGCCCGCCGACCAAAAGCGTCTTCTGGGAAGTGGTGGCGGTCCCGGAAATCCGGGTCCAGGCCGATGAACTGGCCGAACGGCTGGTGGGCTAGGGAGCCTGCGCGGCCCGCGCCGTCAGATAGGCGTGGATCTTGGTGATTTCTTCGTCGGTGAAGTTCACGAAGCGATGGCGCGCGACATAGGTCATCAGACCCCGCTCCTTCCCGTCGGCGGCGACGCCCGTGCGCAACAGCTGTCGGAATCCGTCAAGGTCATAGGTCGCCGCGATCATGAGGTCCGGCGCGCGGCCAGCGACCGGCGGTTGCTCCCCCCGCAGGTCCGACTGGTGACACTCGGTGCAGGCGATCCGCACCAGGTAGCGGGCGTCGGCGAACTGCGGACCCAGATCCGCAGCCGGCTTGGCGCGCGCCTGGCGCACCAGGGCCGGGATGGCCTCGTAGTCGCCCCGGGCGATATCCCAGCGGATACGCCAGCCAAACCGGGGCTTCGGCTTGGGTTCCCCCTTGGGCGGGAAGGTGCGCAGAAAGGCGATGACATCGGCCATGTCGCGATCCGAAAGCGTCTCGAAGCCATAGGCGGGCATGTCCCACAACGGCCGTCCATCGCGGTCGACCCCCTCGCGGACGGCCCGCGCGATTTCGGGGTCGGAATAGTCCCGCAGCCGAAGCGACAGATTGGTGGCGTGGATAATGGGGTAGGCCGGGTCATCGTTGACATAGGAGCCGGTCAGGTCGGCCGCATGACATGTGGCCGTGCAACCGAGCAGGGCGGCCAGTCGCTTGCCGCGTGCTACGGCGATGGTGGAATGGTCAACCGTGAGGGGCCGGGCCGGCGTGTCATAAACCCGACGGATCGCGGCCTCTGAGAGCGTGTAGACGGCCCCGAACGCCACGGCGATCAGGGCCACGGCCATGGCGAAACCGGTCAGGACGATGCGCTGGACCTTCGACATACGCCCCCCAGGCTAGCGGCTCTACCCCGCCGGGGCGGCCGCCTTCACGGCGTCGACGATATCGCGGATCGCGGAGTCGACCAGCGCTTCGTCGTCCCCTTCGGCCATGACGCGGATCAGCGGTTCGGTGCCGGACTTGCGGACCAGGACCCGGCCGGAGCCGTTCAGACTGGCCTCGGCGCTGGCCACCGCGGCCATGACAGAGGCGTGCTCCAGCGGCTTGGCGCCCTTGGCGAAGCGGACGTTCTCGAGTTTCTGCGGCACCGGCTCGAACTGGCGGGCCAGCGCGCTCATCGGCTTCTGGTGCTGGACCATGACCGCCAGCACCTGAAGGGCGGCCAGCAGGCCGTCGCCGGTGGTGGCGTAGTCGCGCAGGATGACGTGGCCGGACTGTTCGCCGCCGAGGTTGAAGCCGCCCTCGCGCATGCGCTCCATGACGTAGCGGTCGCCCACGCCGGTGCGCTCCAGGGTCAGGCCTCGGCCGGTCATGAAGCGCTCGAGGCCGAGGTTGGACATGACCGTGGCGACCACGCCGCCGCCGGTCAGCCGGCCTTCGTCGGCGTAGTGGCCGGCGACGATGGCCATGATCTGGTCGCCGTCGACGACGGCGCCCTTTTCGTCAACGATGATCAACCTGTCGGCGTCGCCGTCCAGCGCGATGCCAACGTCGGCGCGGTACTCGCGCACGGCCTCGATCAGCGGTCCGGGGTGGGTCGAGCCGCAGCCGTCGTTGATGTTGAAGCCGTTCGGATCGACTCCGATCGGGAAGACCTCGGCGCCCAGCTCGAAGAGGGCGGTGGGCGCGACGCGGTAGCCGGCGCCGTTGGCGCAGTCGATGACAATGCGCAGGCCGGCGAGGCTGAGCTTGCGCGGGAAGGTGGCCTTCGCGATCTCGACGTAGCGCGCCTGGGCGTCGTCGATGCGCACTACGCGGCCCAGCTCACGCGACCCGGCCAGGCCCTCCTGCAGGCCCTCATCCATGTGCTTTTCGATTTCAAGCTCGGCGGCGTCGGAGAGCTTGTAGCCGTCCGGGCCGAACAGCTTGATGCCGTTGTCGGCGTAGGAATTGTGCGAGGCGGAGATCATCACGCCCAGGTCGGCGCGCATCGAGCGGGTCATCATCGCCACGCCCGGCGTCGGCAGCGGCCCAAACAGACGCACGTCCATGCCCACCGAGGTGAACCCCGCCACCAGGGCCGGCTCGATCATGTAGCCCGACAGGCGCGTGTCCTTGCCGATCACGACAAGGTGTCTGCGGTTGTCGTTGGAGCGGAACAGCTTGCCCGCCGACAGGCCCACGCGCAGCGCGACCTCGGCCGTCATGGGGTGGGCATTGGCCTTGCCGCGAATTCCATCGGTGCCGAAGTAGGACCGCTTACCCATCAGGCGTTCTTTCCCGCCGCTCAGCGAAACGTTGCGAAATGCACTGTTAGATGCATCGCGGTGTGCAAATGCTAAAGGGCGCGCCCTATAGCGTTACTCCAAGCGTTTTCATACCTCAGGCCGTCCGGTTTCGGAACGAAGCAACCGAAACCCGCCGGCCTTGGCCCCCTTCCTGCAAGGTCTGCGCCCATGTGTGGCATCATCGGCATCTCAGGCGGCACGCCGGTCACCGACCGGCTTCTGGACAGCCTCAAGCGGCTGGAATACCGCGGCTATGACTCCGCGGGCGTCGCGGCGCTGGGGGCGGGCGGCCATCTCGACCGCCGCCGCGCCTCGGGCAAGATCCGCAACCTGGAAGCCGTGCTGAAGGACCGGCCGCTGCCGGCCACGGTGGGCATCGGCCACACCCGCTGGGCCACCCACGGCGCGCCGTCCGAGCGCAATGCCCACCCCCACATCACCAATCGCGTGGCGGTGGTCCACAACGGCATCATCGAGAACTTCGCCGAGCTGAAGGCCGGGCTGACCGCCGCCGGCCACGCCTTCCAGTCGGACACCGACACCGAGGTGATCGCCCACCTGATCCAGTCGCGGCTGGACGCCGGCGACGCGCCGGTCGCGGCGCTGAAGCACACGTTGGACCGCCTGCACGGGGCCTATGCCCTGGCGGTGCTGATCGAGGGCGAGGACGACCTTGTGCTGGGCGCCCGCCGCGGCAGCCCGCTGGTGGTCGGCTGGGGCGACGACGAGATGTTCATCGGCTCCGACGCCCTGGCGGTCGGCCCCTTCACCAACAAGGTCACCTATCTGGAGGAAGGCGATTACGTCGCCATCCACCGCAACTCGGCCCAGATCTACGACGTCACCGGGGCGAAGGTGGACCGTCCGGCAGTCACCGTCTCGGCCTCGGCCGCCCTGGTCGAAAAGGGCAACTACCGGCACTTCATGGAAAAGGAGATCCATGAGCAGGCCGAGAGCTGCCAGCATACGCTGACGGCCTATGTGGACCCCGTGTCGCGAAAGGTCGCGGCCCCGACCGATATCGACTGGGCGGCCATCCCGCGCGTCCAGATCGTCGCCTGCGGCACCGCCTATTACGCCGGCCAGATCGGCCGCTATCTGTTCGAGAAGATCGCCGGCCTGCCCTGCGACGTCGAGATCGCGTCGGAGTTCCGCTACCGCTCGCCGGCCCTGGTCCCCGGCACCTTGGCCATCGCCGTGTCGCAGTCGGGCGAGACCGCCGACACGCTCGCGGCGCTGCGCTGGTGCCAGCAGGGCGGACTGGTTACGGCCTGCGTGGTCAACTCCCATGAATCGACCATGGCCCGCGAGGTCTCCCACCTGTGGCCAACGCGCGCCGGTCCGGAGATCGGCGTCGCCTCGACCAAGGCCTTCACCGCCCAGGTCACGGCGCTGACGTGCCTTGCGATCGCCGCGGCGGTCGCGCGTGGACGCATGTCGGCCGAGGAGCAGGACCGCGCCGTCGCCGCCCTGATGGAGACCCCCCGCCTGATCGGCGAGGCGCTGAAGCAGGACGAGGCCATCCGCGAAGTCGCCGCCGAGCTGCAGCACGCCCGCGACGTGCTCTACCTGGGCCGCGGGGCGATGTATCCGCTGGCCATGGAAGGCGCGCTGAAGCTGAAGGAGATCAGCTACATCCACGCCGAGGGCTACGCCGCCGGCGAGTTGAAGCATGGGCCCATCGCCCTGATCGACGAGGACACCCCGGTCATCATCCTGGCGCCGGACGACGAGTTCTTCGAAAAGACCGCGTCGAACCTGCAGGAGGTCGCCGCGCGCGGCGGCCGGGTCATCGCCATCACCGACCCGGAAGGCGCCGGGCGCATCACCCTGGCGCGCCGGACCATCGAGATCCCGCACTGCGATCCGCTGGTCGCGGCGATCGTCTTCGCCGTGCCGATGCAGCTGCTGGCCTATCACACGGCGGTGCTCAAGGGCACGGACGTGGACCAGCCGCGCAACCTGGCGAAATCGGTGACTGTGGAATAGCGCACAGCAAGACGCCGGCGATCCGCAAGAGCGCCGGCGTCCGCAAGTCCAAGGGTCGTGGGTCGCTTACTGCGCCGGCGGGGTCGATTCCGTCGTCGTGGTCGAGCTGGAGCCGTCCGGATTCGTGGTGGTGGTCGTGTCGGCCGGCGGCGTCGCGGGCATTTCGGCCGGCGGCGTGTTGACGGTCACGTCGGCCGGCGGCGTGACGATGGTGGTGTCGGTGGCGGGCGGCGCCTCTTCGGTCTTCTGGCAGGCAGACAGGGCCAGGCCGGCGGCGGCGGCGACGGCGATCAGGCTAATGGTCTTGATGGACATGGTGTCCTCCCGTTTGTGTCAGGAGGAAACGCCGCGTCCAACCATTGGTTCACGCCGCCGTGAGAAATAGTGATCTGATGCGTCGGAACCCCCACCGGGGCTCGCCTCAGTGTTCGCGGAAGGACCGCCAGAAGCGCTGTTCCAGCGGCTCCAGGATGTACTGCAGGGCGGTGCGTTTCTTAAGCGGGATGACGATTTCCGCCGGCAGGCCGGCGCGCAGGCCGGTCTGGGCCCCGCGCACCTGACGGATCACGGCCATTTCCGATTCCGGCACCGTCACCTCGGCGCGGAAGAAGCGCTGACCGGACTTCTCGTCCAGGAAACTGTCGGCCGAGAGCTTGGTGATGCGTCCCTTCAGGATCGGCATGTTGCGCTCGTGGAAGGCCGGGAACCGGACCTCGGTCATCTGGCCGATCTTCAGGTCGTCGGCGTCGTCGGGCGCGACCATGGCGTCCAGCACCAGGGCGGCGTTGGCCGGCACGATGTCCATCAGCTTGTCGCCGGGACGCACCACGCCGCCGACGGTGAAGATCGACAGCCCGACCACCTGGCCGGTGGCCGGCGCCCGGACCAGGGCGCGGTTCAGCTGATCACGGGCGGCAATCAGCTTGGGCTGGGCCTCGCCGAGCAGGCGCTCGGTGTCGGCCAGCTGCTTGGCGACATCTTCCATCTGCTGGCGCTGCAGCGAGACGATCTGGGTGCGGGTTTCGCCGATCTGGTCGCGGACGCGCGCCACATTGGCCTGCAGGCTGCCGTTCTCGCCCTCAAGGCCCGCGGCGGTGCGCTCCAGCGCCCGGACGCGGTTGACCGGCGCGTAGCCGCGGTCGGCCAGGCTTTGCATGCCTTCAGTCTCTTCGGCGATCAGGGCCTGCTGGCGGCGGTTGGCCGCGCTCTGCTGGGTGAAGCCCTCGATCTGTTGGTTCAGCTGCGAGACGCGCTGGGTCAGGACCGACTGCTGGGTGGTCAGGGCGCTGAGGCGGGCGTTCAGCTGGGCGCGTTCCAGCGCCATGGCCTCGTTGGCGATCCTCCGGTCCTCGGGGTCGAGGTCGGCGAATTCGGCCGGCGCGGCGAAGCTGGCGCGACCCTGGCGCTCGGCGTTCAGCCGCGCGCGGGTGGCCAGCAGACCGAAGGTCTGGGTGGTGAGCGAGCGCTCGGTGGCGCGCAGCTCGCCGGCGGCGATCTCCAGCAGCACCTGGCCCTTGGTGACCCGGTCGCCTTCACGGACGTGCAGGGCCGAGACGGTGCCGCCGTCGCGGTGCTGCACCGACTGGCGATTGCCGTCGACGGTGACCACGGCGCGGGCGAAGGCGCCGGCGTCCAGCGGGGCGAACGCCGCCCAGCCCAGGAAGACCACGAAGAACAGGAAGCCGATGATGCCGCCGATCCGCAGCTCCGAGCCGGGATCATCCGCCAGGGCGCCGCCGCGATTGCCGCTGTCGCCGGCAGGCGCGCCCGCCGGCACAGGCAGGGTCTTGTCGGGTTCGTCAGGGGTGAAGGTCAGGGACATGGCTTACTGTCTCAACCGCCTGAGACCACAGTGGGGCGAGGCCCGGGCCGGGCGCCCTTTTCCTGGGCCTGCAGGCGGGCGGCGACCTCATCGCGCGGACCGAACATCTCGATGGCCCCGTCGCGCAGCACGATCATCTTGTCGGCTGCGTTGAGGATGCCCGTGCGGTGGGCGACCAGCAGTACGGCGGCGCCGCGCGCCTTGAGGCCCAACAGGGTCCGCATCAGGGCGCCTTCGCCCTCGGCGTCGAGGTGGGCGTTGGGCTCGTCCAGCACGATCATGGCCGGTTCGCCGTAGATGGCGCGGGCAAAGGCGATGCGCTGGCTCTGGCCCGAGGACAGGCCGCGGCCGCCGACGCCCAGCATGGAGTCGTAGCCCTTGGGCAGGCGCAGGATCATCTCGTGGGCGCCCGCCGCCTGGGCGGCGATGATCACCTTCTCGTCGATCTCGGCCGCCGGCGTGCCCGTGAAGGCCTGGAAGCGGGAAATGTTGTCGCGGATGGTGCCGTGGAACAGGATTGAGTCCTGCGGTAGGTAGCCGACGTATTTGGCCAGACGGTCGGATTCCCAGTCCTTCAGGTCGGCGCCGTCCAGGCGCACGGTCCCATAGTCGGGCGGCACGGCCCCGGCGATGACCCGGGCCAGGGTGGTCTTGCCGGCGCCGGACGGACCGATCAGGCCGACCACCTCGCCGGGCTGGATCGACATCGACACGCCCTTCAGGATCATGGTGTCGCCGATCCGCACGCTGACCTGCTCGACCTGCACCAGGCCCTTGGGCGGCGGCAGCTGGGTGCGGGGCAGTTCGGGCGGATACTGGGTGAACAGGTCGACCAGGGTCTGGAAGGCCTGACGGCCGTTGACCACGCCCGACCAGGCGCCGACGACCTGTTCGAGGGGCTGCAGCGCGCGGCTGAGCAGAACCGAGGCCGCGATCACCGCGCCGCCGGTGATCTGGCGCTCGATGGCCAGGTAGGCGCCCAGGCCCAGGGCGAGCGACTGCAGCGCCAGGCGCACGAACTTGATCGCCCCGGTGTATTTGCCGCCGGCGAAGGCCGCCTGGGCCTGCATGTCGGTGGCCACGGTGCGGTCGGTGAGCTGGCGGGCGACCAGCGCATTGCGCATGCCCAGAGCCTTGACCACCTCGGCGGAGTTGGCGGCGGTCTCTTGGGCCATGTAGGCGGCGGCGGCGGCCTCGCCGGCCTTCTGCAGCTTGGGCTTGACCGAGCGCTCGTTGAGGATGGCCAGGGTCAGCAGGATGGCGCCGCCCAGCAGGGTCACCAGGCCCAGCAGGGGATGCAGGATGAAACAGAAGGCCAGGTAGATCGGCGTCCAGGGCGCGTCGAACAGCGACAGCATGCCGGGCCCGGCCAGGGTGGTGCGGAAGGTGTCGAACTCGCGCATGGCCTGGCCGACCCGCGGCGCCCCGGCGCCCACGCGTGCGCGCGAGATCAGGCGGCCGAGCACCTCGCCGGCCAGCAGCCGGTCCAGCCTGAGCCCGGCCCGCACCAGCAGGCGCGAGCGGACATTGTCGAGCACCGCCAGGGTGCCCAGCGCCAGCACGATGACAACGGTGATGAAGATCAGGGTCATCACCCCGCCCGTCGACATCACCCGGTCGTAGACCTGCAGCATGTACAGGGTGGGCGCCAGGTAGAGGATGTTGACCAGCGCGCTGAAGAAAAAGGCGGACGTGAAGTGCCGCTTGCAGGCGCGCAGGGCCCCGCCGAGCGGTTCGGGGGCATTGGCCAGTTCACCGAGCTTGAAAGCCATACCGTCCTACAGGCGCACACACGCCAACAAAAAGCGGCCGCAACGGCCGCGCGTTCTCCATCGGAGATGGGGTGCTCTTTACTTTAACATGCGGTGAAAGGCGAGAATTTCGCGCACGGAGGTCAAGACGTGTCCAACGGTCGCAGCTAGAGATCAGGCGTGAGCGGCCCGGCCATCCTCTTCATCGTCGACGGCGGCCCCGAAATCGGGGGCGGCCACGCCATGCGCGCCCTCACCCTGGCCGCGGCGCTGGCCGAGCGCGGCGCGGCGGTTTCCTTCCTGGCCCCGCCGTTCGTGGGCGAGCTGCTGGACCGCTTCGCGCCGGCGGGGGTCGGCCGGATCGTCACGGCCTTCGGGGAGCCCGACGACCTGGCCCGGGCGGCGGTTGAGGCGGCGGCGGGGTTCCGGGCCGTGGTCTTCGATCACTTCCGCCTGGGCGCGCGCGACCACTACCGGATCGCCGGCGGCCGGCCGAGCCTGGCGGTTGATGACCTGGCCGACCGCCGACTTGGCGTCGACATGGTGCTGGACGTCGGACCCGATCGCCGGGCGGCGGACTACAGGGAGTGGGTGGAGCCGGACGCGGAGCTGCTGCTGGGCCCCTCCTGGGCGTTGGTCCGCCCGGAATTCGCCGCCTCGCGCCCCGCCGCCCTGGCGCGCCGCGCGAAGACGGAGGCGGTCGGCCGCGTGCTTGTGTCGCTGGGACTCACCGATGTCGGCGGGGTCACCGCCCGGGTGGTGGACCGCGTCCTGCCGCGGCTGGGCGAGGCCCAACTGGACGTGGTGCTGGGCCGGACGGCTCCCAGCCTGGGGCAGATCGAACGGCTGGCGGCGCGCGACCCGCGCGTGGGGTTGCACGTTGAGACCGGCGCCATGGCCGAGCTCTGCGCCGGGGCCGACCTGGCCGTGGGCGCGGGCGGCTCCAGCGTCTGGGAACGCTGCACCGTCGGCCTGCCCGCCCTGACCCTGGTTTTGGCCGAGAATCAGGAGCCGGGAGCCCGCGCGCTGGACTCCGCCGGCGCCGGAGAAGCGGTTGATGCGCGCCGCGACGATTTCGAGGCCGCCTTTGACCGCGCCTTCACTGGCCTGCTGCGCTCGCCCGAGCGGCGGGCCCGCATGGGGCGCGCGGCGGCGAATCTCTGCGACGGCGGGGGCGCCGCGCGGGCGGCGGAGGCCTTCCTTGAAATGGTCACGCCTCCCCCCGGTTGAGGGCCCCATTTCGCCTTGATCCACAAAGCCTGCCCGCGCTCTGTTGCGAGTGCGAAAAGCCCATGCTACATGGCGCCCGGCTTCCACGGGGCCGCCTTTTCGCGAGGGCGGGCTCAAGCGTGCTTTCCCAAGCGCCGCAAAGCTTTCGCCGGGGCGACCTCGCCGCCGGCGCACATGTTACACACCGGGCGACGATCCATTGGCTGACGACATCAGAGAGACTGAAGCCGGGGCGCGTTACGCGCGCGCGCTTTTCGACCTCGCCGCCGAGACCGGCGCGACGGACAAGGTTCGCCGTGACCTGAAGTCCCTGAAGGCCATGATGGCCGACAGCGCGGACCTGCGCCGGCTGATCGCCTCGCCGACCTGGTCGGCCGAGGACAAGGGCAAGGGCCTGGTGGCCATCGCCGTCAAGGCCGGCTTCGACATGACCACGGCCAAGTTCCTGGGCCTGATCACCCAGAACCGCCGCGCCGCCGAACTGCCGGGCGTCATCGCCGGCTTCGAGCGCCTCTACGCCGCCTCCACCGGCATGGTCGCCGCCGAGGTGACCACCGCCGTCGCGCTCAGCGCCAAGCAGCTCGAGGGCGTGAAGGCTCAGCTGCGCCAGTCGCTGGGCAAGGACCCCGAAATCGAAACCCGCGTCGATCCCACGATCCTCGGCGGCCTGAAGGTGAAGGTGGGCTCGCGCCTGTACGACGCCTCGCTGAAGACTCGTCTCGACCAACTGAAATTCGCCCTCAAGAGAGCGTAAGACCCATGGATATCCGCGCCGCCGAAATTTCGGCCATTCTCAAGTCCCAGATCGCCAACTTCGGCGTTGAAGCCGACGTTTCCGACGTCGGCGCCGTGCTGTCCGTCGGCGACGGCATCGCGCGCATCCACGGTCTGGACAAGGTCCAGGCCGGCGAGATGGTCGAGTTCACCCGCGCCGGCGTGAAGGGCATGGCCTTGAACCTGGAACGCGACAACGTCGGCGTCGTGATCTTCGGCGACGACAAGCAGATCGGCGAGGGCGACGAAGTCCGCCGCCTCGGCGAGATCGTGGACGTGCCGGTCGGCCGTGGCCTGCTGGGCCGCGTCGTCAACCCGCTGGGCGAGCCGATCGACGGCAAGGGCCCGATCACCAACGTCGCCGAGCGTCGCCGCGTGGACGTCAAGGCCCCGGGCATCATCCCGAGGAAGTCGGTGCACGAGCCGGTGCAGACGGGCCTGAAGGCCATCGACACCCTGATCCCGATCGGCCGCGGCCAGCGCGAGCTGATCATCGGCGACCGCCAGACCGGCAAGACCGCCGTGGCGATCGACACCATCCTGAACCAGAAGTCGGTCAACGCGACGGCCAAGTCCGAAGGCGAAAAGCTCTACTGCATCTACGTCGCCATCGGCCAGAAGCGCTCGACGGTCGCCCAGATCGTCAAGACGCTCGAGGAGCACGGCGCGCTCGACTACACCATCGTCGTGTCGGCCACCGCGTCCGAGCCGGCCCCGCTGCAGTTCCTGGCCCCGTTCTCGGGCTGCGCCATGGGCGAGTGGTTCCGCG
>CAZRKY010000008.1:0-24180 GCA_964600375.1 uncultured Caulobacteraceae bacterium
GCGACCTTAACGTCGCGCCCGGCGAGTTCGACGTCTGGAACCACCGCTACATGTCGAAGATCGTCTCGCACACGCCGGTGGAGGTAGAGGCGTCCCAGGCGCTGATGGATTCGATCGGCCTGATCGACGTCGTCCGCGAGGCGACGCCGGAGCCCGAGAAGCTGGCCAGCTGGTGGAGCTATCGCGCCGCAGATTTCCGCCAGTCGAACCGCGGCTTGCGGCTTGACCACCTGCTGCTGTCGCCCGGCCTGCGGGACGCTGCCTTCCGCTCCGGCGCCCCAGCGGCCCGCATCCACGACGATGTCCGCGCCTGGGAGCGACCCAGCGACCATGCGCCGGTCAGCGTCGACCTGGACCTCTAGCACCTTTCGATTTCTTCACCTTTTCAGCCCCTTGAGCGGGGCCCGGCCGGGCCCACATAGAGGGCATGAACCATCTCAAGACCTTCATCCTGCTGGCGGTCCTGACCGCCCTGTTCGGCGCCATCGGCTATTGGGTCGGCGGCCCGGGCGGCATGCTGATCGCCATCCTCTTCGCCGCCGCGATGAACCTCGGCGCCTACTGGAACGCCGACAGGATCGTGCTGTCCATGTATCGCGCCCAGCCGGTCGACGAGACCTCGCCGGACCCGCTGATCCGCCGCTATGTCGCTGACATCAACGCCCTGGCCGAGCGCGCCGGCCTGCCCGCGCCCAAGGCCTATGTGATTGAAAACGAACAGCCCAACGCCTTCGCTACCGGCCGCGACCCTGAGCACGCAGCGGTCGCGGCGACCACCGGCCTGCTCGCCCTCTTGACCCCCGCCGAAGTGCGCGGGGTCATGGCGCACGAACTGGCGCACGTGAAGAACCGCGACACCCTGACCATGACGGTCACGGCGACCATCGCCGGGGCCATCTCGGCCATCGCCAACTTCGCCCTGTTCTTCGGCGGCGGACGCGACGAGGAGGGACGCGGCGGCGGCCTGATCGGCGGCATCCTCGTCGCCCTGCTGGCGCCCCTGGCCGCCGGCCTCGTGCAGATGGCGATCAGCCGCTCGCGCGAATACGAGGCGGATCGCGTCGGCGCCCAGATCGCCGACGACCCGCACGCCCTGGCGTCAGCGCTGCAGAAGATCGAGCACTACGCCCAGGGGCTTGTGAACGTGGACGCCCACCGCAATCCGGCGACGGCGCACATGTTCATCATCAACCCCTTGAGCGGCCGCTGTCGCGACAGCCTCTTCTCCACCCACCCGGCGACCGCCAATCGTGTGCGGGCGCTGGTCGAGCTGGGGGCGAAGATGGGCCTGGGCCGCGCCAGCCCGCCGTCGGCGAGGTCGGCCGTTCCGGTGACAGGCTCCGTGACGGCGCCGGCGGCCGCGCCCGGTCCCTGGAGCCGGCGCTAGAAGTCGACCGCCAGGCCCTTGCGCTCCCAGTCGCCGAAGCGCGTCGGCTCCGGCCCCTTCGGACCACCCTCCTCGGGCGGCAAGGCCGCGATGCGCTCAGCCTCGGCGCGGCGCGCGGCCGCCTCCTCCAGCGCCCGGCGGGCGGCGGGGGTCAGGATCTTGCCAGGGGCGGCGGCGATGTCGGGCGTGTCGTCCATGACCGGCAGATAGTCCGTAAACCCTTGCCGCTCAACCGGTCAGACGAAGCGCCGGTTCTGCTGGTTGACCAGGGCCGTCAGGCGCACGTCCTCTTCCGCCGTGATGGCGCGCCGCAGCGCCGGGAACAGCTCCTCCTCCTCGCGCCGCGCCTGCACCTCGAAGTCGCGCATCAGCGCCGTCAGCTTGGTCAGCCAGGTCGGGTCGTCGGTGGGCGTCCGTTCGATGTCGAAGAGCACCGCCTTCATGTCGGAATGGCGCGCGCACAGGTCGGCCGCGGCCTCGGCCTGGTCGGCGAAGCGAAGGGCCGGGTAGATGATGCTCTCTTCCCACAGGGCGTGACGCACGAAGCCGTCGCGCACCCGCCCGAACAGCATGTTGCGCTTGGCCTTGGCCGTGGACTTGGTGGCGCGGGCCATCTCCAGCGCCTCCAGGATGATCAGGTGGTCGGCCTTGGCGATATCCAGCCAGTGGCCCGACAGAGGTTCCGCCGCCACCGCCAGGCCCTTGGCCCCGGCCCGCGCCGCCAGGCCGGTGAGCAGGCCCAGGCCTGCCGCCAGCGCGGCCACCGCGAGCCCGCCGCCGGACCTCGGGCGTTCCTCGGTCTTGCTTTTCATCGGTCTGTCCTGTGTTCGCAGGCGAAATCCCCCACAAGCGTGGCGGTTCCCTACAGGTAGGCGCCCGCGCCCGCTTCCGCACCGGCCTTGTTCCCGGCGCGGAAATCGACCACTGACCCCTCGATGAACGATACCACCGCCGAGACCGCCCCGGGTCACAACGATCCCGGCCTGCCCGCCCGCCTCGCGGCGCTTGACCTGATGCGCGCCGCCATGGCGCGCCGTGGCGGGCTGGACGAGGCCCTGAACCTGCCGGGCTTCCGCAAGCTCAAGCCCCAGGAACGCGCCTTCGCCCGTGCGCTGTGCATGGCCATCCTGCGCAACCATGGCCGTATCGAGCGGGCGCTGGACGCGCGGCTGGAGAAGCGGCCGCAACCGGCCGTGATCGACCTGCTGCGCCTGGGCCTGGCCCAGATGTACGCCATGGACGTCCCCGACTTCGCCGCCGTCGCCACCACGGTGAAACTGGCGGAGCGCGACAATGGCACCCGCCCCTTCAAGGGGCTGATCAACGCCGTGCTGCGCGGCCTGATCCGCGAGCCGATCAAGGGCACGCCCCCGGAAGCCAATGTCCCCGATTGGTTGTTCCAGCGCTGGAAGGCCAACTACGGCGAGGCCCTGGCCCGCGCCGCCGCCGCCGTGGTCCCTGATGAGCCGCCAACCGACCTGACCCCGCGCGATCCCGGCCAGGCCGAGGCGCTGGCCGCCGCGCTGGAGGCCGAGGTCCTGCCGGGCCCCGCCCTGCGCACCCGTCGCAAGGGCGATCTGGCGGGCTGGGCCGGTTTCGAGGACGGGACCTGGTGGGTCCAGGACGCTGCGGCCGCTGTCCCGGCCCGCCTGCTGGGCGCCAAGGCTGGCGAGACCGTGCTCGACATGTGCGCGGCGCCCGGCGGCAAGACCCTGCAACTGGCCGCCGCCGGCGCCGACGTGGTGGCCATCGACCGTTCCGCCAGCCGGCTGAAGCGGGTCACCGAGAACCTCGCGCGTACGCACCTTGCCGCCGAGGTGATCGCCGCCGACGCCGAGACCTGGGACGATCCCAGGACCTTCGACGCCGTCCTGCTGGACGCGCCCTGCACCTCCCCCGGCACCTTCCGTCGCAACCCCGATGTCCTGTGGGCCACGCGGCCGGGCGACATCGGCAAGCTGGCCGATGTCCAGCACCGCCTTCTGGACGCCGCCGCCGCGCGGGTGAAGCCGGGCGGGCGGCTGGTCTATTGTGTCTGTTCGCTGGAGCGAGAAGAGGGTGAGACCCAGGCCATCGCCTTCCTGAAGCGCCACCCCGAGTTCGCCACCGCCCCGGTCGAGGCCGGCGAAGCGGGCGCGCCGGACGGCTCCGTGACGCCCGAAGGCTGGCTGCGGATCCTGCCCAGCCAGCTGGCCGACAAGGGCGGTCTGGACGGCTTCTTCGCCGCGCGGTTCGTAAGAGCGAACTGATCGGTCGCGGACGGGATCTCCTGACGGATTCCGCCGCAAACCCCTTGATGGAATGGTCGCGCCTTCGGGTCTGGGCGTGTCAAGGACGCGGCCCGCCGGGCCGCGCCGGCGGAGCCGGTGCTGCGCATCCTTGAGACGCCCAGACCCCGGCGCACAATGGCCTTCATGAGGTCAGGGACGGGCGTGACTGGCACTGGGAAGGCCCGGGGCCCCATCGCACACGTCCCGGAGAGGGCCTTGCCCCTGTGCGCCTCGCACCGTAAGCGAAGACATGCCCACCGCGCCTCTGATCTGCCCGTCGATCCTGGCCAGCGACTTCGCCCGTCTGGGCGAGGAGATTTCCGCCGTCGAGGCCGCCGGCGCCGACTGGATTCACGTCGACGTTATGGACGGCCACTTCGTGCCGAACCTGACCATCGGTCCCGACGTGGTGAAGGCGCTGCGCCCGCACGCGAAGATCCACTTCGACGTCCACCTGATGGTCGCCCCGGTCGATCCCTGGCTGGAAGCCTTCCGGGAGGCCGGCGCCGACTACCTGACCGTCCACCCCGAAAGCGGGCCGCATCTGCACCGGACCCTGCGCCAGATCCGCGCCCTGGGCGCCAAGGCGGGCGTGGTGCTGAACCCCGGCACGCCGCTGTCGGTGCTCGACTGGGTGATCGAGGACATCGACCTGTTGCTGCTGATGTCGGTCAATCCGGGCTTCGGCGGGCAGAGCTTCATCGAGCCGACCCTGCGCAAGACCGAGGCGGCCCGAACGCTGCTGGACCGGATCGGCTCGCCCGCAGTGCTGCAGATCGACGGCGGCGTGAACGCCGCCAACGCCGCGGCCTGCGTCGCCGCCGGGGCGACGGCGCTCGTCGCCGGCACCGCGGTTTTCAAGGGCGGGCCATCCGCCTACGCCGCCAATATCCGCGCCCTGAAGGGCGCCTGACCGCAGCCGTGACCGAAGCGCCGTCACCCCTTCTGGGTCCCAAACCCATACGCTGGCCTCGACTGCTGTGGTTGCAGGCGCTGGGACGCCTGGCCGCCCGCCAGGGGATGATCGAGGGCTTCGGCGCGCCCGGCTACGGCCTGACCCTTTCGTGGCCCAAGACCGAGGGTTTCGCCGCCGGCGCGCGCGATTTCCGGCCGCTGGATCCGGGCATCGGCCGCGCCGCGCTGGGCGGCCGCTTCGTCTTCGCTGGCGCCATGATGGACGCGCCCAAGCCGGCCGATCCCTGGGGTCGCCCAAGCCCCAACCGCGCCTTCGCCGTCGAGCTGCACCGCTTCACTTGGCTGCCGCACCTGATGGCCACGGGCGAGCCGGGGGTGCGAGAGGCTCTGCGCCTGACCTTGGCCTGGCGCGAGGTGTTCGGCCGCTGGTCGCCCTTCGCCTGGGGACGCGAGGTGATGGCGCGCAGGGTCTACAACCTCGCCTGCGCCGGCCGCCGTCTCGCCGCCCTGGCCACGCCCGAGGAAGCCGCCCAGCTGGCTGACCTGCTGGCCCGCCAGGCCCGTCACTTGCTGCGCCTGCCTGACGATTCCGCCTGGGCGGCCGAACACAACACCGCCGCCGTCATCGCCGGCGCCGCACTGAACGCGAAGGCGGGCGACAAGCTGATGGGCCGGGCCATGCCGCGTCTGCGCCGGGCGCTGGAGCGCACGGTCAATCCGGATGGTTGCCACGCCTCGCGCAACCCGGAAGCGGCCATGGAGCTGCTGTTCGACCTGCTGACGCTCGACGACGCCCTGATGCAGCGGGGCGAGGCGGCGCCGGTCGAGGTGACGCGGGCGATCGATCGCCTGACCCAGGCCATGCGGCTGCTGACGTTGGGCGATGGCCGGCTGGCTTGTTTCCAGGGCGGCGAGGCGTCTTCCGCCGTGCGCGCCGCCGCGGCCCGGGCCCATGACGACGCCGACGGGGTGATCCCGACCGCCCTGCCCGACGGCCGCTACCAACGCCTGCAGGGCCAGCTGTTGCAGGTCATCGCCGACGGCGGCCCGCCGGCGCGGGGGCCCTACGCCATCACCGCCTGCGCCCAGCCGCTGGCGGTCGAGATCGTCTGCGGCAAGGACCGGCTGATCACCAACGCCGGCTGGAGCGAGCGCGAGCCCGAACGCCAGGGGTTCAGGTTGACCGCGGCCGGGTCAACATTGACCCTAGGCGAATGCTCGGTGCTGGAGCCGCTCCAGGGTCAGCTGGCAAAGATCCTGGGGCCGCGCCTCGAGGGCCCGGTGTTCCGGGTCGAGAGCCGCCGCCACGACGCCGACGACGCCCAGTGGGTCGAGCTGGCCCACGACGGCTGGGTCCCGCGCTTTGGTCTGACCCACGAGCGGCGCCTGTTCGTCGACATCCGCGCCGACGAGCTGCGCGCCGAGGATCAGCTGGCGCCCGCGCCCGGCGCCCATCCGCGCGTGCTGGCCGTGCCCTACGCGGCGCGCTTCCACCTGCATCCGGGCGTCCAGGTCAGCCAGGCGCGCGACCGCAAGAGCGTGCTGCTGCGCGGCCCCTCCGGTCGCGGCTGGTGGTTCCGCTCGGACGCCGCCGAGGTGGCCATCGAGCCGTCGGTCTGTTTCGACAACGGCCTGTCGCGCAAGACCGCCCAGATCGTGCTGCGCGGCGTCGCGCGGACCGACGCGCCCACCCGGGTGCGCTGGAAACTGGCCCCGGCGGGCGCGCCGGGCGAAGGCGGCTAGCGTCTCAATCCCTTAAGTGTTAACCGGCGCGCGCTCTCCCCAGCCGCCCGGATTCGCCATGCCCGCCGCCCCCGACTTTCCGTCGCCGCCCGACCGCATCAAGCCACGCCGGGCGCTGATCTCCATCTCCGACAAGACGGGCCTGACCGAGACCGCCCAGGCCCTGCACGACCTCGGCGTCGAGCTGATCTCCACCGGCGGCACCCGCGCGGCCATCGCCGCCGCCGGCCTGCCGGTGAAGGACGTCAGCGAATTCACCGGTTTCCCCGAGATGATGGACGGCCGGGTCAAGACCCTGCACCCCAAGGTCCACGGGGCCCTGCTGGGCGTGAGGGACGCGCCCGAGCACGCCGCCGCCATGGCCGAGCACGGCATCGAGGGCATCGACCTGCTCTGGATCGACCTCTACCCGTTCGAGCAGACCGTCGCCTCGGGCGGCAATTTCGAGGCGTGCGTCGAGAACATCGACATCGGCGGCCCGGCGATGATCCGCTCGGCCGCCAAGAACCACGGCTATGTCGTGGTCTGCGTGGACCGCGAGAGCGTCAACGAGGCCATCGCCGACCTGCAGGGCGAGGGCTTCACGGGCCTGGCCCTGCGCCGCCGTCTGGCCGCCCGCGCCTTCGCGCGCACCGCATCCTATGACGCCGCCGTATCGACCTGGTTCGCCGGTCAGGTGGGCGACGCCTGGCCCCAGCGCCGCGCCATCGCCGGCGAGCGGGTCCAGACCATGCGCTATGGCGAAAACCCCCACCAGGCCGCCGCCTTCTACCGCACCGGCGAGCAGCGTCCGGGGGTGACCTCCGTGCGCCAGCTGCAGGGCAAGGAGCTCAGCTACAACAACGTCGCCGACACCGACGCAGCCTTCGAGCTGGTCGCCGAGTTCGACCCGAAGGCGGCTCCGGCCTGCGTCATCGTCAAGCACGCCAACCCCTGCGGCGTGGCCGTCGGCAAATCGCTTGAGGACGCCTATCGCCGCGCGCTCGAATGCGATCCGGTCTCGGCTTTCGGCGGCATCGTGGCGGTCAACCGGCGGCTGGACCGTGCCGCGGCGCTCAAGATGGTCGAGATCTTCACCGAGGTGGTGATCGCGCCCGAGGCCGACGAGGACGCCATCGAGGTGTTCGCCGCCAAGAAGAACCTGCGCCTGCTGGTCACCGGCGGCCTGCCCGATCCGCGCGCGGCGGGCGAGGTGTTCCGCTCGGTCGCCGGAGGCTTCCTGGTCCAGGGCCGCGACGCCAGCCACATCACCGCCGCGGACCTGAAGGTGGTGACGAAGCGCCAGCCGACCGACGCCGAAGTGGCCGACATGTTGTTCGCCTTCACCATCGCCAAGCACGTAAAATCCAACGCCATCGTCTACGCCAAGGACGGCCGCACGGCGGGGATCGGGGCGGGTCAGATGAACCGGCGCGACTCCGCTCGCATCGCCGCCCTGCGCGCCCGCGAAGCCGCTGACGCCCTGGGCCTGAAGGACTCCCTGGCCAAGGGTTCGGCCTGCGCTTCGGAAGCCTTCTTCCCCTTCCCTGACGGCCTGCTGGAGGCGGCGGCGGCCGGGGCGACGGCGGTGATCCAGCCGGGCGGGTCGATGCGCGACGCCGAGGTGATCGCCGCGGCAGACGAAGCAGGCCTGGCCATGGCGTTTACGGGTGTGCGGGTGTTCCGCCACTAGGTTTCACGTGAAATACGACCGGTTTTGTCGTCTTGCGACAGCTCTGGTCGTTGCCTGACAAGGGTTTGCGGATTCTGAACCGGCTAGAAGCAGGCTTCAGAACCGGCGTTCGGACGGTCAGCAACAGGCCAGGAACAGGGCATGGCGCGGGCGAACAGGTCCGCGTCGCCCGGACACGTGACGGCGGCGTCCGGGTCAGCTACCCAAGGCGGGTCGGTTCGCCTGGAGACGTCATGGACAGCATCGCGCAACGGTGGGCTCAGCTCGCGCCCTCGGTCCAGGCGTTCGGGCCCGACGACGGGGTCAGGCGCCCGGCGGTGCTGCTGTTCCACGGCTGCGGCGGCCTGCGCCCCCATCTGCCG
This sequence comes from uncultured Caulobacteraceae bacterium, assembly GCA_964600375.1. Classification (GTDB taxonomy): domain Bacteria; phylum Pseudomonadota; class Alphaproteobacteria; order Caulobacterales; family Caulobacteraceae; genus JAEZEZ01. The sequence goes on from CAZRKY010000008.1 coordinate 8,350, forward strand.
CTCTACGCCGACGCCGCGGTCAAGGCCGGTTGGCGGGCCTTCGTGGTCGACAGCTTCGCCCCGCGCGGCTGGAACCGCGAGTTCGCCCTGACCTTCGTCTGCACCGGCGTCATGCTGCAGGGCGCCCAGCGCGCCGGCGACGTGCTGGCCGCGGCCTGGGGGGTGCAGCAGCGGCCCGACGTGGACGCCGGGTCCATCGTGCTGGCGGGCTGGAGCCACGGGTCGTGGGCGATCATGGACCTGATGACCATGGCGCTGGAGAGGCCGGGCGAGGCCGACCTCTCGGACGCGTCGCCCGCGCCGCTGGCCGGGCTGAAGGGGTTGTTCCTGGCCTACCCCTACGGCGGCTTCCCGGCGCTGACGCGGACGCGCGACTGGGTGCGCACGCCCCGGTCCCTGGCCATCATCGCCAAGGGCGACCACGTCACCGCGACCAGCCAGGCCGGCCGCCTCTACGACCGGGCCCGCGCCTCCGGCGCCCAGGTCGAGGTCTGGACCGTCGACGCCAGCCACGCCTTCGACGAGCCCACCGCCCAGTACCCCATGCGCTACGACCCGACCCTGACCGCGGAGGCGCAGCGGCGGTTCGCGGATTTCCTCACCGGCCTGACAGCGCCCGCGACGGCCTAGGGATTGAACACCACCTCGTGGCGTCCGAAATCCAGGGTCACCTGGCTGAAGGCCGACAGGGTGTCGGCGCCGATCAGCAGGGCGGGGGTGTCGGTGAGACCCCACAGGTCGAAGGTGTGCAGGTCGGAAAAGACCACCGGCAGGTTCCGCATCTTGGCGTCGCCGCCGAAGCTGAGCTCACGCAGCACCTCGTACTGGCCGTAGGCGACCTGGCTGGTGACCGAGTAGATCGGCACGATGCGCCCGGCGCCCGCCACCGCCAGCTTGCGGGTGGTCACCGCCTTCTGCAGCGCCGAATTGCCCACCGTCACCTGCGACCCGGAATCGATGAAGGCGGTCACCGGCGAGATGCCGGCGCGCGCCAGCACGATGGTCAGCTGGCCGAAGCGGTAGCGCGCCTTGACGATGGCGCCCGGCTGGCGCGTGTCCGGCGTCAGGCGCGAGGAGCCGACCGTACGCACTCGCGACTTCATCAAGCGCACGCGATGACGGCGGAAATCCAGCTCGACCGCCCGGTTGGCCAGGGCGTCGAGCCCCAGCAGGCCGTCCGCCCCCAGCCGCCGCTGGGGCAGCATCGGCATGTGCAGGCCATGGGTGACGATGCCGGCGACGTCGAAGCGCGGCACGATGGCGGTCGGAACCTCTTCGGACCCGGCGATGCCGTGCAGGGTGACGGTCTCGGCGACCTGGAGCTCCAGCTCGCGGGCCAGCTCCAGCGAGATCACCGAGCGGTTGGCGCCGGTGTCGACGATGAACTGGTGCGGGCCGGTCTCGTCGATGGCCACGCCGCCGACCATCCGCAGCTTGGGATCGAAGGAGGCGTTGAACTCGGCGTCGTCGGGATCGACGATCCGCGTGCCGGTCGTGGGCGGGGGCGCGGGCGAGGTCTGGGCGAACGCCCGGGCCGGCGGCAGGGCGGCGCCGCCGAGTCCCAGGCCCAGAGTCAGCGCCATCTGCCTGCGTGTCAGCACGCGCGTCCCACTCCCCACGAGCGGCGACACCCTAACAGGGATTGCCGGGGGCAGAACCCGATAGCCGCGCCGGTGCAATGATCGTCCGGCGGCTGAAAAAGGGGTTGAAGCGGCGCCCTAGCCTTCGCCGCCCTCGTCGCCCGGCATGCCCATCATGTGGAAGCCGGCGTCGACGTGGACGACCTCGCCGGTGGTCGAACGGCCGAGATCGGACAAGAGCCAGAGCGCGCAACCGGCCACCCCCTCCATGGAGGTGTCTTCCTTGAGCGCGCTGAAGTTGCGGCCCTGCGCGATCATGCCGCGGCCGCCGGAGATGCCCGCCAGCGACAGGGTGCGCATGGCGCCGGCCGAGATGGCGTTGACCCGGATGTTTCTGGGTCCCAGGTCGCGCGCCGCGTACCGCGTCGCCGCCTCCAGCGCCGCCTTGGCCACGCCCATGGTGTTGTAGTTCGGGATGGTCCGCTCCGACCCCAGGTAGGTCATGGTGATCATCGAGCCGCCATCGGTCATCAGCTCGGCCGAGCGCCGCGCGCTGTCGACGAAGCTGAAGGCCGAGATGTTCATGGCCGTCAGGAAGCCCTCGCGGGTGGTGTTGTCGACGAAGGAGCCCTTGAGCTCGTCCTTGTTGGCGAAGGCGACCGAGTGGACGAGGAAGTCGAGCTTGCCGAAGCGCTGCTTGATGGCCGCAAACGCCGCGTCCATCGAGGCGTCGTCGGCGACGTCGCAGGGCACGAGAAAGTCCACGCCGACGCTCTCGGCCAGCGGCCGCACCCGGCGCTCAAGGCCTTCGCCGAGGTAGGTGAAGCACATCTCCGCCCCCTGGGCCGCCAGCTGCGAGGCGATCCCCCAGGCGATGGAGTTCTGGTTGGCGATCCCCATGACCAGGCCCTTCTTGCCCGCCATGAGATTGCCCTTGGGCATGGTCCAGCCTTCGCTCTCGGCCATGGGGTGGTCTCCTTGGATTCGTTGAGCGGGTTTTGGACGGATGACGGCAGAGAGGCAAGGCCGACGGCGTGCTGGAAATCCTCGTCCTTCGACAGGCTCAGGATGAGGATTTCTTGAGTGTCGTGGCTCCGACGCGTCCAATGCAGCGGACGCCGCTGCGCGAGCTCTCATTCGACCTCATCCTGAGCCTGTCGAAGGACGAGGGCGTAGTGCTACGATTCCACCTTACTGAGGATCACGCAGCCGTTGGTGCCGCCGAAGCCGAAGCTGTTGGACATCACGGTATCGAGCTCGATCTGCTTGCGTTCGCGCAGGATCGGCAGGTCGGCGAATTCGGGGTCGAGGTTTTCGATGTGCGCGGACTCGGCCGCGAAGCCGCCCTGCATCATCAGGAGGCAGTAGATCGCCTCCTGGGCCCCGGCGGCGCCGAGCGAGTGCCCGGTCAGGGACTTGGTCGAGGAGATCAGCGGCGCGTTCTTGCCGAACACGTCGCGGACGGCCTGCATTTCCTTGGAATCGCCCACCGGCGTCGAGGTGCCGTGGGGGTTGAGGTACTGGACCGTGCGGCCCTTGGCCTGGTCCAGCGCCAGCTTCATGCAGCGCACCGCGCCCTCGCCCGAGGGGGCGACCATGTCGTAGCCGTCGGAGTTGGCGGCGTAGCCGGTGATCTCGGCGTAGATCTTGGCGCCGCGGGCCCTGGCGTGTTCGTAGTCCTCGACCACCACCATCCCGGCCCCGCCGGCGATGACGAAGCCGTCTCGGCCCACGTCATAGGCGCGCGAGGCGACCGCGGGCGTGTCGTTGTACTTCGACGACATGGCGCCCATGGCGTCGAACATGACGGACAGGGTCCAGTCCAGCTCCTCGCAGCCTCCGGCGAAGACGATGTCCTGCTTGCCCAGCTGGATCTGTTCGGCGGCCGCCCCGATGCAATGGGTGGACGTCGCGCAGGCCGAGGCGATCGTATAGTTCACGCCCTTGATCTTGAACCAGGTGGCCAGCGTCGCCGACGGGCCTGAGCTCATGGCCTTGGGCACGGCGAACGGGCCGACGCGCTTGGGGCCCTTTTCGACGGTGATGGCCGCGGCCTCGACGATGGCGCGGGTCGAGGCGCCGCCGGCGCCGACGATGATGCCGGTGCGCTCATTGGAGATGTCGGCCTCTTCCAGGCCGGAATCCTTGAGCATTTCCTCGAAGGCGATGTGGCCCCAGCCGGTGCCTTCGGACAGGAATCGCGCGGCGCGCCGGTCGACGTGTTCTTCCCAGTTCAGCTGGGGAGCGGCCTCGACCTGGGAGCGGAATCCCAGTTCGGCGTACTTCGGCGCGGTCCGGACGCCCGAGCGCGCATTGCGCAGAGAATCCGCCACCTCCCCGGCATTGGCGCCGATGGAGGAAACGATCCCGAGCCCCGATATTACGACACGCCGCATCAAGCCGTCCTCTCGCCTACATGGATTTGGGGTCGAACAGGCCGACCCGCAAATCCGTGGCCGTGTAGATAACCTCTCCGTCGCGTTCCATCACCCCGTCGGCGATGCCCATGACGAGGCGGCGGTTGATGACCCGCTTGAGGTCGATCTTGTAGACCACCTTCCTGGCGGTGGGCGGCACCTGGCCGGTGAACTTGACGTCGCCGACGCCCAGGGCGCGGCCTTTTCCAGGCCCTCCCGACCAGCCGAGGAAGAAGCCCACCAGCTGCCACATGGCGTCAAGGCCCAGGCAGCCCGGCATGACCGGATCACCGATGAAGTGGCATTTGAAGAACCAGAGGTCGGGATTCACATCGAGTTCGGCCTCGATGTAGCCCTTGCCGTGGGCGCCCGAGCCCTCGCCCTCGATGCGGGTGATGCGATCGAACATCAGCATCGGCGGGGCCGGCAGCTGGGCGTTGTCGGGCCCCCACAGATCGCCGCGGCCGTGGGCCAGCAGGTCTTCGTAGGAATAGGCGTTCTGCTGTTCGGGCATTCTTCTTGAGCGCTCCCTGTGCGCCGGATTGTTACAGGGGGTTACACGACGTGAGCGGGAGGCTCAACAGCGCTTCAGCGGCAGACCCGCTGGGTGGCCAGGCCCCAGAGGCTGGCGGCGCGGGCCCAGCCCTTGCCCTTGCCCGCCTCGACCAGGCACCAGCCCTGCTCGCACTTGTCGAGCTTGGCGATGCCGCGCACCGCCAGCAGGGCGCGGACGCGGGCGGTGTCCTTGGGACTGGCGCGCAGCGGCAGCAGCTGGGCGCCGCGATGGAAGACGGTGCGCACGCCGACGGTGGTGCGGCGGTGAATCCAGGCCGAGCCGCCGTCGGGGTCGCAGACCTTTCGCCACTCGCGCGTCTCGGCGATCACCTGAACCGGCAGGCCCTTGGCGTGGTAGGTCCAGACCGCCGGATAGTCGTCGCCGGGGCCGGCCCTGGCATTGACGTCGTTGAACTTCAGCGACACCCAGCGCGGCACCGGCAGGCGCGACGGGGTGGGGCGGTCTCCCGCGCGGTAGCGATCGTCGGCGGCGGACGCCTGCGGGCCGACCAGGCTGGCCGCGGCGGCGAGGGCGAGGAGAACGCGTATCGCCCGGCCTCCGGCTTTGCTAAACCGCCCCGGTCGCGCCAGTCCCAGAGATCCGATGTCCGTCCGCAAACTCAAGGTCGTCCTCACGCGTAAACTGCCGGAGCCGGTCGAGACGCGCATGCGCGAGCTGTTCGACGCCGAGCTCAACCTCGATGATCGCGCTTTTGGTGAACAGGAGCTTAAGGACGCGATGGGACGCGCCGAAGTCCTGTGCTGCACCATCACCGACAACATCACCGCCGACCTGATCGCGGCCCGCGGCGAGTCCCTGAAGATGATCGCCAATTTCGGCGCCGGGATGGATCACATCGATGTGCCCGCCGCCGTCGCCGCGGGTCTGATCGCCACCAATACGCCCGGCGTCCTGACCGAAGACACCGCCGACATGACCATGGGCCTGATCCTGGCCACGGCCCGGCGCTTCGTGGAAGGCGCGGACATCATCCGGGCCGGCAAATTCACCGGCTGGACGCCGACCTGGATGACCGGCCGGCGCATCTGGGGCAAGCGGCTGGGGATCATCGGCATGGGCCGCATCGGCCAGGCGGTGGCCCGCCGCGGCCGCGCCTTCGGCCTGTCGATCCACTACCACAACCGCCGCCAGGCCAACCCGGCGGTGGTCGAGGACCTGAACGCGACCTACTGGGACGACCTCGACCAGATGCTGGCCCGCGTCGACATCGTCTCGATCAACTGCCCGCTGACGCCCCAGACCCACCACCTGATGGATGCGCGCCGCCTGGCGCTGCTCCAGCCGCACGCGGTGCTGGTCAACACCTCGCGCGGCGAGGTGATCGACGAGGAAGCCCTGGCCGCGGCCCTTAAGGCGCACAGCTTCGCCGGCGCGGGCCTGGACGTCTTCGAGCACGAGCCGGCCGTTCACCCCGACCTCGTCGGCCTGCCCAACGTCGTGCTGCTGCCCCACATGGGTTCGGCCACCATCGAAGGCCGCATCGACATGGGCGAGCGGGTGATCCTGAACATCAAGACCCTGCAGGACGGGCACCGCCCGCCGGACCGGGTGATCCCGGTCTAGCTCACTGGAAGATCAGCGACGGGTCCGTCGGGCCGGTCGCGGGCGGCAAGGTGCTCTCCGTGACCGTGGGCTTCGGCGCCTCGACCGGGGTCTCCGGCGCTTCGGTCAGCTTCAGCTTGCCCAGGAAGGCCATGAGGTCGGCGGCGGAGCGCGCGCTGGCCTCCTCCGGCGGGATATGGCCGACGCCCTGGTAGACGATCAGCTGGCTGCCCGGGATGGCGGCGGCGAACTCGCGAGCGTGGTCCAGCGGCACCAGCTGGTCCTTCTCGCCGTGCAGGATCAGGGTCGGCGTGCGGATGGCGGCCAGGCGCAGCGGCGTGGCCATCGGCCACTGGTCCCAGTTGACGAACAGGTCGGTGATGATGGTCCGGTGACCGGGGGCGCGATTGAAGTCCCAGTAGCGGTCAACCATGGCCTCGGTGACCAGGCGGTCGTTCTCGAAGGAGAGCAGCAGGCCGTTCTTGAGGTTGGCGCGGGCGTCCAGGTCCTGGAGCAGGAAGCGTCCAACAGGGTTGTGCAGGGATCGCACCAGGAAGCTATCGTTGGCCTTCTTGGCCGCCGGCCGCTCATCGGGCCAGCCGGAGGAATCCACCAGCACCAGGCCGTTCAGCCGATCTGGGTGGGCCAGGGCGTACTCCCACGCCACCCAGCCGCCCATGGATTCGCCGGCGATCACGAAGCGGGTCAGGCCCTGTTTGGCGGCGAACTGTTCGATCAGGGCGGCGTAGGCGGCAGGAGAGGCTTCCCAGCCCTTGGGCGCCTGGGTCAGGCCGTGGCCCGGAAGGTCCAAGGCGATGACGCGGTACTGGCCCGACAGGGTGTTCATCCACGGCTGCCAGCTTTCCAGCGACGAGGTGTAGCCGTGCACCAGTAGCACCACCGGCGCGTCGGCGGGGCCCTGGGCGAGGTAGCGCACCCGCAGGCCGTCCCCTAGATCGGCGTACCGGGCGCCGGGGACGGCGTATTTCGCTTCCAGATCGGCCTGGGGGAGGTCGGGGCGGCGCAGGGCGAACCAGCCTGCGACCAGCACCACCGCCACGATGGTCAGCGCCCAGCTGATGATCCTCAGAAGCGTTTTCATGCGCAAAACCCCTTAACTCACAGGCGCCAGCCTTCGACGCGACAGCCCTTGCGGTCAAGCGCCTGCACGCGGTTCAGTACAGGTCGTTACCAGGGTGACACGGCGGAATACGAATTCCCGCGCTAGAGTTTCACCCCTTTTCGCAACCCGGAGCGATCCATGATGCGGTGGCTGACTCGATCTGGAGGCGTCATGCCGGTTGCTCAGGTTACGGCCCTGCCCCTCGTGCCTTCGGCGTGGCAGATCGTGCTCAGCCACCAACTTCGCCGGGACCCCGTCGCGCCCGACCTCTCCCCGGTCGCTGACGAAACCCTGATGCAGCGTTGGCGCGACGGGGATCTGAAGGCCTTTGAATTGCTCTACAGCCGCCATCGCGCACCCCTGCACCGCTACCTGCTGCGCATGGCCCCCTCGCCCGGCGAGGCCGAAGAGATTTTCCAGGACACCTGGATGGCGGTGGTGAAATCGCGCGCCACCTGGACGCCGCAGGCGGCCTTCCGCACCTTCCTGTTCTCCATCGCCAACCGGCGCATGGCCGATGGCCTGCGCACCCGCGCCCGGCGTTACGGCGAGGTCTTCGCCAAACCGCTGGAGGGCGAAGGCGCGCCCGTGCTGGCCGCCCGGGATCTCGATCCCCAGGCCGCGGCCGCCAACAGCGACCTGGGCCGCGCCCTGCAGGCGGCGATCAACGCCCTGCCTGACGTCCAGCGCCAGGCCTTCCTGCTGCAGGCCGAGGCCGGATTGAGCCTGGAGGAAATCGCCCAGGCCACCGGCGCGCCGCGCGAGACCGTGAAGAGCCGCCTGCGCTATGCCTCCGCCCGCCTGCGCGCCGAGCTGGGAGACTGGCTCTATGGATGAGCGCGACGACGACATCCGGCTGCAGGCGCTCTACCGCTCGGCCGCCCGCGAGGCGCCCAGCGCCGCGATGGATTCCGCCATCCTGGGCGCCGCGGCCGCCAAGGTGCGCCGCGACCGGGCCGCGCCGATCCTGGCCATCGCCGCGGGCCTGCTGGTGGCGGTCCTTATTGTGCGCGGCATGGCCCTGCCGACGCCGGGCGCCGCGCCCCAGGAGACGCGCAGCTACCTGCTTGCCCTGCACACGCCGGCGGTCGACGGCGCCGCGCAGGAGCCCCAGCCATGAGCCCCCCCACCCGCCGCGCGGCCCTGATGCTGGGGGCGGCGGCGGCTCTCTGCGGCGTCGGGCCGGCGATCGCCCAGGACCGGCACGGCTGGTTCATCTCCGGCATCAACCAGACGGACTACATCTTCCACACCGGCGAAGGCGGTTCGGGCCGCAGCAGCCAGCGGATGAGCGACGCCAACGAAATACGCTCGCGCGTCTTCGCGGACTCCGTCCTGTTCCCGCCCCCGGAGGGCCTGCAGGCGGTCTCGATCCGTTCCAAGCCGACGGTGCGGCCCGGCGGCATGGGCGCCCTGTCGCGCACGGTTCCGGCCAAGCGCTTCGCGGGCAAGCGGGTGCGTCTGTCGGCGAACCTGCGCACCGAGCGCGCGGGCCGGGTGCAGATGTGGATGAAGGTGACCGGCGCCGGCGACCGGGTCCTGGCCTTCGACGACATGCAGTCGCGGCCCCTGCGCGGCACCACCCGCTGGCGGCACTATTCCATCGTGCTGCAGGTGCCCGCCAACGCCACCGAGATTTCCTACGGCTTCCTGCTGGCCGGATCCGGCACGGCCTGGGCCAATGACTTCACCCTCAACACCACTCTCGCCACCACCCCCCTGACCGGCGGCGGCGGAGCGCAGCCCTAGGGCGGCGAGGGACCAAGCCTTGCGCTTGGCGCGCGGCGCCGCCACTTCTGGCGTCATGAGCAACACCTCTTCCTTCCCCGACTGGCACGGCACCACCATCCTGGCCGTGCGCAAGGGCGCCCAGACCGTCATCGCCGGCGACGGCCAGGTCTCCATGGGCGCAACGGTGGTCAAGGGCGCGGCCCGCAAGGTCCGGCTGCTGGCCGGCGGCAAGGTCATCGCAGGCTTCGCCGGCGCCACGGCCGACGCCTTCACCCTGATCGAGCGGCTCGAGGCCAAGCTCGAGCAATATCCCGACCAGCTGGCGCGGGCCTGCGTGGACCTGGCCAAGGACTGGCGCACCGACCGTTATCTGCGCCGTCTCGAGGCCATGCTGCTGGTGGCCGACAAGGACGCCATCTTCACCGTCACCGGGGTCGGCGACGTGCTGGAGCCGGAGCACGGCGTGGCCGCCGTCGGTTCAGGCGGCAACTATGCGCTGGCCGCCGCCCGCGCCCTGATCGAGAACTCCGAACTCGACGCCGAGACCATCGCCCGCAAGGCCATGGCGGTCGCTGCCGACATCTGCGTCTACACCAACGGCAACCTCACCGTTGAGAGCCTGACGGCCTGACCGCCCCCCGGGCCGCCAGCCAGCGATCATGGCGGAACCGGATGGCTGATGTTTGTCGACCAGAGCGTGCGGTTAGTCGCGGAATTGCTTTCCGTGCAACGATTTCAGGCGACAGCGGCGGCCCCGCCCGCAATATGCAAGACCTCATTTCAACGGGGGTCCCATGCGCATCCTGCTCGCCGTTTCCGCAGCCATGGCCGTCGCCCTTCCGGCCGTCGCTGCGGATCGTCCCGACCCTGCGCCCGTGGTCGCGACGGAACGAGCCTTCGCCGCGGAGACGGGGCGCATCGGCCTGGAACGCGGCTTCCTGAAGTACTCCACCTCTGACGCCATCACGATCGGCGCGGCGGTGTCGCGGGTACACGAGGAGATGGACCCCAATGCGCCTGAGGCACCCCCCAGTCCCAGTCTTGTGTGGTTTCCGATCTGGGCGGGCATCTCGATGTCCGGCGACCTCGGCTTCACCTCGGGTCCCGTCGAGTCTGGAGGCCGGCGAGTCTTCACCTACTTCACGGTCTGGGCGAAGCAGGCGGACGGGAGCTGGAAGTGGGTCTACGACGGCGGCGTCGGGGCGTCTTCACAGGACGATCCGGGGCCAGACAGCGCTCCGGTCTACCTGGCCACGGCCACGGTCGGTTCGGCCTCGCCCGAGGCCGCCATGGCCGAGGTGAACCACGCGGAGGCCGAGCTGGCCCGCCTGGCCGCCCTCGACCAGAAGCGCGCCCACCTGGCGGCCTTCGCGCCCGAGGGCAGGCTGCATGTCGCCCCGCTTGCGCCCGCGCGCACGCCGGCGGCGGTCGCGACGCTGCTGGACAGCTGGCCGCCGACGCTTCGCCTTGCGCCGCTTGGCGGAGGGGCGTCGCAGGCTGGCGACCTGGCCTGGACCTACGGCACGGCCGGCTGGACCCGGGGCGGGACCGAGAAGAAGGGCCACTACGTCCACGTCTGGCAAAAGCGTGCGGACGGCTGGAAGCTGGCCTTCGCCCAGATCGTGCCCGGCTGACCCGGGGCTCGGGAAGCGCGGGCTACCAACCGTGGCCGGGAACCCCTATCTCCCGTCCATGACCGAGTTTTCCCCCCGCGAGATCGTCTCCGAACTGGACCGCTTCATCGTCGGCCACCAGGACGCCAAGCGCGCCGTGGCCGTGGCGCTGCGCAATCGCTGGCGGCGCAAGCGCACGCCTGACGACATCCGCGACGAGATCACGCCCAAGAACATCCTGATGATCGGCCCCACGGGCGTCGGCAAGACCGAGATCGCGCGGCGCCTCGCCCGTCTGGCCCAGGCGCCGTTCCTGAAGGTCGAGGCCACCAAGTTCACCGAGGTCGGCTACGTCGGTCGCGACGTCGACCAGATCATCCGCGATCTGGTGGAGGCCGCCATCGGCCAGGTTCGCGACCGTCGCCGCGCCGACGTCCGCGCCCGCGCCGAGCAGGCCGCCGAGGAGCGCCTGCTGGACGCCCTGGTGGGCCCCGGCTCGCAGCCCGCGACGCGCGAGAGCTTTCGCAAGAAGCTGCGCGCCGGAGAACTGGACGACAAGGAGGTCGAGATCGCCATCGCCGATACCTCCTCGCCGATCGGGGCCATGGACATCCCCGGCCAGCCGGGCGTCGGCGTGCTGAACCTGTCGGAGATGTTCTCCAAGGCCATGGGCGGGCGCACCAAGACCGTGCGCATGACCGTGCGGGACGTCACGGGGCCCCTGATCGCCGAGGAAGGCGACAAGCTGCTCGACAACGACGCGCTCACCCATGAGGCGGTGCAGCTGACCGAGAACGAGGGCATCGTCTTCCTCGACGAGATCGACAAGGTGGCCGCCCGCCAGGATCGCGGCGGCGCAGATGTGTCGCGCGAAGGCGTGCAGCGCGACCTGCTGCCGCTGATCGAGGGCACCACCGTCTCGACCAAGTACGGGCCGGTGAAGACCGACCACATCCTGTTCATCGCCTCGGGCGCCTTCCACGTCGCCAAACCGTCGGACCTGCTGCCCGAACTACAGGGGCGGTTGCCCATTCGCGTGGAACTCAAGGCGCTCTCTCCCGAGGACATGCGCCGCATCCTGACCGAGCCGGAAGCCAACCTGATCTGTCAGCACCAGGCGCTGATGGCGACCGAAAACGTCACCCTGGAGTTCACGCCCGACGCCATCGAAGCGCTTGCCGACGCGGCGGTGGCGGTGAACACGGCGGTGGAGAACATAGGCGCTCGCCGGCTGCAGACCGTGATGGAACGGGTGACGGAAGACATCAGCTTCCGCGCCTCGGACCTCTCGGGCCAGACCATCGTCATCGACGCCAAGCTGGTGAAGGAGCGCGTCGGCGACCTGGCGAAGGACGCGGACCTGAGCCGCTTCATTCTCTAGCTGTGCTATAAGGGGCGCCTGCAAAAGGAGGCGCTCCGTGGTTCCCCTCTTCGCGTTCCTGCTTCTCGCCAGCGATCCGCCGCAGGCGATCGCCGCGCCATCGGCCAACATCGTCAACGACTTCCGTCTCGCGGGCGAGGATGGCGCGCGCAAGGCGATCATCAACCTTCAGGAAATTTCCAGGAAGGCCGACGGGCGGATGTGGGCGCGGGTCTATTTCATCCCGGAAGTTGAACCGCCCAAGGCGTTCGCCGCCTACATGACCTTCGACTGCGCGGCGGGAACAAACACCATCGAGCACGTCTGGCAGCTGGGGCGTGACCTCGAGACCCAGGGGGAAGGCCAGATGGACGAGACCCGGGCGCCGGAGGTCGGCAGCGCCGCGGGCCAGGCGATGGGTTTCGTCTGCGGCGCGCCCGAGGCCCGGCTGCAGAGGCCCTACCTCGGCTCGGACCCCAAGTCCGCCATTCGCCAGGCCGATCCGCGGTTTCGCTAGGGCGCCGGGCGGGGTTGAGCCGGGGCCCTAGCCGGGGCATGAATTCTCCCGCACGGGATGACATCCATGAACGTTGACCTCGCCGAAGAGCGCGTCCTGTTCCATCCGGACCGCTTTAACATGGATCACGCCGAGGGCCGCGCCTGGTCGCAGCGGATGGAGGCGTTCGGGACCCTGGCGAAGCTGTCGGGCTTCCTGTCCAAGCCGAAGGACGAGGACTTCGAGCTGGTCTATCGCGAGCGGCGCTACCAGCCCTACTGGCGCATCGTCGCCGGCGCGACCTACGTTTATGAGCGCGCGCGCACCTATGAGGTGCCTGTCGCGCCCGAGGTGAAGTCGGTCAATATTGACGGCAAGGATCATCCCGTCGCCACCAGCCGCTTCTCCATCGCCGGGACCGAGAGCTGCCGCGAGGACGTGCGCACCGAGGCGCTGTTCGACGGCGTCTCCAAGGCGCTGGACACCGGCCTGCAGCAGTATCTGAAATTCGACGCCCAGGTGGTTGCGCCCGACGAGGTCGGGACCTTCGCGCCCGAGGGCGTCATCCTGGTGCCGCCCCAGGCCAAGGCCAGCGTCTTGCTGCGCGACGTGCTGGCCGGGGTGATCAAGCCGATCGAGGCCGACAAGGTCATCGAGGAGGCCGTCCGCGTCGAGACCATCGACCTCTACTACCGCCCGGTCTACGCCTTCCGCTATCGCTGGCAGGCCAAGGAGGCGGTCATCGAGTTCGACGCCCTGACCGGCGAGGCCAGGCCGGGCGGCGCGACCTTTGAACAGTACCTGGGCAAGGTGCTGGAGCCGAAGTTCCTGCTCGATGTCGGGGTCGAGACCGCCAACATCTTTTTCCCCGGCGCCAACCTGGCCAAGCTCGTGGTCCAGAAGGGCGTCGAAGCGATGGCGGCGAAGAAATAGCGGAGGCCGCGACATCTGGCGCCGGATGTGCGCCGGCGCGCAAACGCCGGCGGAATAGTCCGCCGGCGTTCGTATGTCTGGACGCGTAGCCTAGGCCGCGCGGCGGATCAGGCGGATGACCAGCAACAGCACGACCGCGCCGATGGTGGCGCCGATGATCGAGCCAATGATGCCGCCGCCGGGGAACAGGCCCAGCATGCCGAGCAGCCAGCTGCCGATGAAGGCGCCGATGATGCCGACGACAATGTTGCCGAGCAGGCCGAAGCCGTAGCCCTTGACGATCACGCCCGCCAGCCAGCCGGCGATGGCGCCGATGAGAAGAAGAACAAGCAGGGACTCTACGCTCATGGTGGTTGCCTCCCGGGACGGCGTCGCGCCGTCGTGGACGGGAAGACTTCCGCCCATCCAGAGCCCTAAACCCTCAGGCCCGACGTTCGTTCAATCCGGCTCCTCCCTGATCCGGCGGAGAGGTTGGGTGATGAGCCTGTCCATGCGGTCGCCCTCGGGGGACCGGAAGTCGCTCAGCCCGATCACTACGCCTGACTGGCCCGCCGCCGCGTCGGGCCGGTAAAGCCCGGCCAGACGGTCCCACATTGACAGGCCGAAGCCAAAGTTGCTGTCGGTCTCCGCGCGCACGACGGAGTGGTGGACCCGATGCATGTCGGGGGTCACGATCAGAAAGCGCAGGGCTCGGTCCAGCCCTGAGGGCAACCGAACGTTCGCGTGGGTGAACAAGGCGCCCAACGACAGGGTGAGTTCAAAGATCAAGGCCGCAGTCGGTGAGGCTCCGAGCGCGACGACCACAGCGGCCTTGAAGGCAAGCGAGAGGAGAACTTCGCCCGGATGGAACCTCACCCCGGTGGTTAGGTCGAATCCCACGTCGCTGTGGTGGACACGGTGAAGCCGCCAAAGCCAGGGCAGGCGATGCGAGGCGACGTGCTGCATCCACACGGCCGCGTCGAGCGCGATCACCGCGAGGCCTGCTTCAAGCCAGGCTGGCCCGGCCAGGAGGTTGAACAGGCCAAGCCCCCGCTCGGCCGCCCAGATCGCCACGCCGACTGTCGCAAGCGGCGCGGCCAGGCGCGTCAGCGCGGTGTAGATCAGCATGAGCGCGAGGTTCGCAGGCCACCGCGCCCACCGTCCACGCTCCAGTCGGCGACGCGGGGCCACAAGCTCAAGGATCGCCAGCGCTCCGAACACGGCGGTGAACAGCGCCACGCGCACGATCGCTTCGTGAGTGGAAAGATAGGCGACGGTCATGGCTGGCCGGTCCGCGGCCTTGTCCTTCTGAAGCAACGTCCCACTAGGCCGCGCTCGCCCGCCGTGACGCAAGCGCGGTCTTCCTGTATGGGTCCGCGCCCCCGAAGAGTCCTGAATGTCTGACGTGATCTCAAAACCCGCGCCGAAAGTCGGCTTCGTCAGCCTGGGCTGTCCCAAGGCGCTGGTGGATTCCGAGCGGATCCTGACGCGCCTGCGCGGCGAGGGCTACGAGATCTCGCCGACCTACCAAGGCGCCGACGCGGTGGTGGTCAACACCTGCGGCTTCCTGGATTCCGCGCGCGACGAGAGCCTGGACGCCATCGGCGAAGCCATGGCGGCCAACGGCAAGGTCATCGTCACCGGCTGCCTGGGCGCCGAGGCCGACATCATCCGCGCCCGCTTCCCCAATGTCGCCGCCATCACCGGCGCGCACGAGTACGATCAGGTGATGGACGCGGTGCACACCGCCCTGCCGCCGCCGCCGGCCGATCCGTTCCGCGACCTGGTCCCGCCCCAGGGCATCCGCCTGACCCCGAAGCACTTCGCCTATCTGAAGATCTCCGAAGGCTGTGACCACAAGTGCAGCTTCTGCATTATTCCTTCGATGCGCGGCGGGCACGTCTCGCGCCCCATCGGCGAAGTGCTGCGCGAGGCCGAGACTCTGGTCGACGCCGGGGTGAAGGAACTGCTGGTCGTAGCCCAGGACACCTCGGCCTACGGGCTGGACGTCCGCTACGAGCCGGGCGAATGGCGCGGCCGGCAATGGCGCGCCAATCTCGAGGACCTGGCGCGCGGCCTGGGCGAGCTGGGAGCCTGGACGCGGCTGCACTACGTCTACCCCTATCCGCACGTCGACAGGGTGATCCCGCTGATGGCCGAGGGCAGGATCCTCCCCTATCTCGACATCCCGTTCCAGCACGCGTCTCCGAGCGTGCTGAAGGCCATGAAGCGGCCGGGAAACCAGTCGAAGACGATGGACCGGATCCGCGCCTGGCGCGACATCTGCCCCGAGATCGTCATCCGCTCGACCTTCGTGGTCGGTTTCCCGGGCGAGACGGAGGAAGACTTCCAGTTCCTGCTGGACTGGCTGGAGGAGGCGCAGCTCGATCGCGTCGGCGCCTTCGCCTACGAGAACGTCCACGGCGCGGCCGCCCAGGCTCTGCCCGACCATGTGCCCGAGGAACTCAAGCAGGAGCGCC
>CAZRKY010000009.1:0-24165 GCA_964600375.1 uncultured Caulobacteraceae bacterium
GGCCCGGATCGGCCCGGTCCGGCGGTTCGGCCATGGTCACCTCGCGCTTGCGGCGCAGGCGGTCGTAACAGAGGTTCAGGGTGACGCGGTGCAGCCAGGTATCGAACCTGGCGGCGCCCGGAATCCACTTGGGCGCCTGCTTCCAGGCCCGCAGGAAGGCCTCCTGGGCGACATCCTCGGCCTCGGCCTGGTCGCCCAGCATGCGCCGGGCCAACGCCAGCAGGCGCGGCAGCTTTCGGGCCACCAGCGCCTGCACAGCGGCGGGTTCGCCGCGCGCGACGCGACGGATCAGATCTTCATCCGGGTCCGCCGCGCGCGACAATGCCTGCGCGATTACTTCTTCGGCGCCGCTGCGCGAGCGGCCTGGGCGGCGCGGGCCGCCTGGGCTGCGGCCTGACGCTCCTGCGGGGTGATGAACCCGTCCTTGTTGGCGTCGAGGCGATCGAAGGCGGCGTTGGTCTGGGCGTCGTACTCCGCCTGGGTGATGGCGCCGTCGCGATTGGTGTCGGAGGGGCCGACGTTGGCCAGCGGCTGGACCCCGCGGTTGGAGGCGGCGGTGAACTCAGCCTTGCTGATCTGGCCGTTCTTGTCGGCGTCCAGCGCGCCGAACTGACGGTCGATCTGGGCGTTGCGCGCCTTGTCGCGGCTGGCCTGCATTTCGGCCAGGGTCACCTTGCCGTCCTTGTTGGCGTCGAGCTGGGCGAAGCCGCGGGATTCCAGAGCGCGGGCCTCGGCCTTGGAAACCTTGCCGTCGCCGTCGGAGTCGGCGGGATGCCGCTGGGGCGCGCCCTTTGGCGGGGCCGCCTTTCCGGGGGCCGCCGCCGGAGCGGTCTGGGCGGTCGCGGCGACTGCTGCGCCCGCCAGGATCAGCGCGAGCGTAGCGCCGAAGATAGTGCCTTTATCGATGCTCATGGTTCTCGTCTCTCCCGGCCATACCGGCCGCCAAGCTTCATTCAACCCTACTAAGGCGAAATTCCGTCGTTAGGGAACAGGGTTCTCTCGAAAGCCGAACGCGCGGCCGCCCGAACGGTCTCCAGATTTCGTTTCAAGGCCTCGAAATCCTCGGCCCCGCCCGCGGTCGCCAACAGCTGCTTGAACGCATCAGGTTCGTCTTCGGCTCCCTGCCTTTCGTCCAGCGCAGCCCGTAGCAGCTGCGACAGGCCCTGCTGAAGCGCCCAGGCCTCTGACAAGGCCGCGAGATCGCCCGCGTCGGCCAGACCGGCCGCGGCCATGGCGTTCAGCGAATCGACCGTATTGGCCCGCAGGGGCCCGCCCCGGCTGGCGTGAATGATCTGCAGGTACTGGGCGGCGAATTCGGCATCCACCAGGCCGCCGGGGGCCAGTTTCAGGTCCCAGAAGCCCGAAGCCGGCCGCTCCCGCTCCATCAGACTGCGCATCGCGCGCACCTCGGCCGCCGTCGCGGCCGCATCGCGGGGCCGGCGCAGCGCGCGTTCCACCGCCTGGCCCACGCGCTGGCCGAAGTCCTCATCGCTGGACCAGACCACCCGCGCCCGGGTCAGCGCCAGGAACTCCCAGACGTCGGCGTCGGACTCGTAATAGCCCTCCAGCCCCCCCAGGCTGACCGCGACCGGTCCCTTGGCGCCCGTGGGGCGCAGCTGCATGTCGATCTCGAACAAGGTGCCTTCGGCGGTGGGCGCGGACAGGGCGGCGATCAGGCGCTGGGTGAAGCGGCCGTAGAAGGTCTCGGCCATCCAGGCCTTGCCGTCGGACACGGCCCCCGGCTCGGCCTCGTAGACCGTCATCAGGTCCAGGTCCGAGGTGGGGGTCATCTCGCGCGAGCCAAGCTTGCCCAGGCCCAGCACGGCGATTCGGCCTGCGAAGCGCCCCCCCAGCCGCTCGGTCTCGGCCATGGCGGCGGGGGCCAGGGCCTGGACGCAGGCGTCGGCGAGGTCGGCGTAGGCTTGGCCCGCGTCCTCCGCCCGAGCGCGGCCCGACAGGATCAGCACCCCGACCCGGAAGGCCTGTTCACGCCAGATGCGCCGCACCGTGTCCATCGCCGCCTCGAATCCCGCGGCGCGGGCGGTCTCGCCGATGATCTCCTCACAGACGCCGCTGTTCTCGTTCAGGGGCGCGAAGAAGCGCGCGTCGAGCAGGGAATCGAGCGCCGCGGGCTTGCGGGCCAGGGTCGACGCCAGGCGCGGCGCGAGCGCCAGCACCCGCACGATCAGCTCGAACAGATTGGCCTGGGCCAGGAACAGGGACTGCACCTGCACACCCGAGCTAAGGCCCGAAAAGAAGACGGAAAAGCGCGCGAAGGCCGCGTCCGGCACGCCTGAAGCCGAGAGCGCCTCCAGCAGCCGCGGCGCCAGGCGCGTGAACAGCTCGCGCCCCCTTTCCGTGCGGGTGGCGGGGATGCGGCCGTGGTGCCAGGCGCGAATGGTCTGGGACACCCTGGCGGGATCGGAGAAGTCCATCCGGGCCAGGGTCAGCAGGGTCTCCGGGTCGTCCTCGACGCCGGTGAAGACCAGCGAACCCACCGCCGAGGACAGCGCCTCCTCGTCCGCGAAAAGCTCGCCGTAGCGCCGGTTCACGGTCTTCAGCGTGTCGCCCACCGAGGCGTCGAGCGCCTGCAGCGAACCCTCCCCCGCGAGCGCCGCCACGCGCACGCGCGCCTCGGGATCCTCGGGCAGGATGTGGGTCTGCTCGTCGTGCAGCATCTGGATTCGGTGTTCCAGGCTCCTCAGCCGGCGGTATTCGCGGTCCATGTCGGCGGCCGCTTCGGCCGTGACGTGGCCGGCCCGGACGAGCGCCTGAAGGGCCTCCAGGGTGCGGGGCGAACGCAGGGTTGCGTCGCGGCCGCCCAGGATCAGCTGCTGGGTCTGGGCGAAGAACTCGACCTCGCGGATCCCGCCGGCGCCCAGCTTCAGGTTGGCCCCCGCCGCCTCCAGCCGCTCGTCCGCGCGGTAGACGTGGATCTGGCGCTTGATGGCGTGGATGTCGGTGACCGCGCCGTAGTCCAGGCTGCGCCGCCAGACGTAGGGCTTCAGTTCGTCGAGGAAGGCACGCGCCCGCTCAAGGTCGCCGGCGCCCGGGCGGGCCTTGATGAAGGCCGCACGTTCCCAGTTCTGGCCGACCGTTTCGTAGTAGCTGAGGGCCGAGGAGACGGCGACCACCGGCGGCGTCGATGAGGGGTCCGGGCGCAGCCGCAGGTCCAGGCGGAAGACGTAACCGTCGACGGTGCGGTCTGACAGCAGATTGGTCATCGCCTGGGCGACGCGATTGACGAAGCCCTGGGCCTCGACGGCCTCCTCCAGCGGCAGGATCGCGGGCTCGAAGAAGAGCGAAAGGTCGATGTCGCTGGAATAGTTCAGCTCAAAGGCCCCGTACTTGCCCATGGCCAGGCCGAACAGGCCCGGGACCGGCCCGGCCGCATCCTGGGGGTCGCCCTTGAGCCGCCCCTTGGCCCGCTCGGCGGCCGCGACGAACGCCAGGCAGGCGTGGACCGCGGCGTCGGCGAACCGCGTCAGGGCCTCGGTCACCCGGTCCAGGTCCCACACGCCTCCCAGGTCGGCGAGCGCCGTCAGCAGGTGCAACTCGGCCTTCAGCAGCCGCAGGCGCCGCTTGAACGCGTCCTGGTCCAGCGCCTCGTTCCTGAGGTTCCCGGTCTGGCCAAGAATCGCCTCCAGCGCCGGGGCCGGCGAGGCCTCCAGGCAGCGGCGGAGCATGTCCGGCCAGCGCCGCATCAGGCCCGCCAGATAGGGCGCGGCGCCCGCCACCGGCTCAAGCGCCGGCCACGCCGCGTCGAGGGTCGGGCGCCAGCCTTCCGCGTCGGCGGCCTCGATCAGGTCTTCGTGCAGACGCCCGGCCGCCGCCGCATCGACGACGGGGCCGCAGGGGCGCAGGGAATCGCGGAGGGCGGTCACGGATGCATGTCTAGCCGTTCGCGGGCGCAACCGTAATTCGGTGACAGTGTACTAATTCCAATGCGCGCGGTTGGCGGCGGAACGGCAGTCGCGAGAATTAGTACACTGTCACCGAATTACGCCGCCGGGAACACAAGGGCCACGCGGAGGCCCGGACCCTTGCCGTCGACGACGCCGGGGCCCTCGTCGAGCTCCAGCCGCCCGCCATGGGCCGCGGCCACGGCCGCCACCAGCGACAGGCCCAGGCCCGAGCCCGGTTCGGAGCGGCTGTTCTCCAGCCGCACAAAGCGCTGGACGACCCGGGCGCGATCGTCCTCGGGCACCCCCGGGCCGGTGTCGGTGACCGAGAATTCGACCTCGCCGGAAGCCTTGCGCCGGGCCCGCAACATCACCGCGCCGCCCGATGGCGTGTACTTAAGGGCGTTGTCGATCAAGTTGGCGAGCGCCTGGGCCATGAACTCGCGCGAGCCCAGCACCGGCAGGCTCTTCTGGATTTCGGCGCCGAACTCGATGCCGTGTTCCTCGGCGGAATATTCGTAGAGCTCGGCCAGGTCGGCGGCCAGTTCGGCGGCGTCGAACACCGTCGGGTTGGGCGCCTGGCCAGCCGCCTCCAGCCGGGCGATGGCCAGCACCGTGTTGAAGGTCTTGAGCAGGCCGTCGGCCTCCGCCAGCGCGGTTTCCAGCGCCGCCACCGGCTCGGCCTTGCCGCTCTCGGCGTCGATCAGCGCGACTTCCAGCTTGGTGCGCATGCGAGTCAGGGGCGAGCGCAGGTCGTGGGCCACGGCGTCGCCCGCGTGGCGGATGGCGGCGATCGAGGCCTGCAGCCTATCCAGCATGGCGTTCAGGTTGCCAGCCAGTTCGTCGAACTCGTCGCGGGCGCCGCGCACGGGCGCCCGGGCGTTCAGGTCGCCATCGCGCACGGCGGCGACGACCTGGTTGAGATTGCCCATGGCGCGCTCCACGCCCCGGCTGATCAGGATGCCGCCGCCCAGCCCCAGCAGCACGACCAGCGCGCCGGCCCCCCACAGCGCCTGGGTGACGCGGCCGAGGTGGGCTTCGGAATCGCCGATGTCGACGCCCACGAACAGACGCTGGCCGCCGGGGAGGGGTTTTTCCACCCCGCGCACCGGCCGCCGCTCGACCCGCCCCTCGTCATCGGTCTGGCTGAGCCGGAAATCCTCCCAGGTCTCGCTGCCGGCGAAGCCGATGATGGGGCTCTCGGAGATGTTGCCGGTAATGGGCTTGCCGGCCTTGTCCGACAGCAGGAAGAGGAACGGCCCGCCGCGTAGGGTGCGGTCGACCAGCGCCTGGTTCAGCGCGTCCGGCCCCTGGCCGCGGTAGATGGATTCCAGGGCGGCCACCTCGCGGCGGACTTCCCCCTCGGCGCGGCGCTTCGCCTCCGAGGCGGTGGCGACGTAGATGTAGGCCAGCAGCGCGCTGGCTGCGATCGCGAACAGGGCAAGGAACAGCAGCGTCAGCCGGAAGGGCGTGCGCCGGAAGACGGAGGGCAGCCTCATGGGCGGACTGCGAGGCCGGGCCTCACCCTTCCAGCCGGTATCCGGCGCCGCGCACGGTCTGCAGCATGGCCTTGTCGAAGCCCTTGTCGATCTTCGAGCGCAGGCGTGAAATGTGCACGTCGATGACGTTGGTCTGGGGGTCGAAGTGGTATTCCCAGACCTTCTCCAGCAGCATCGTGCGGGTCACCGACTGGCCGGCGTGGCGCATCAGGAACTCCAGCAACTGGAATTCGCGCGGCTGCAGGTCGATCTCCTGGCCGGCGCGGTGAACCTCGCGGCCGATCAGGTCCATTTCCAGGTCGCCGACCTTGAGCACCGTCTGCACCGAACCGGTTTCGCGGCGGCGGGCCAGGGCTTCCACCCGGGCGATCAATTCGGCGAAGGCGTAGGGCTTGACGAGGTAGTCGTCGCCACCGGCCTTCAGGCCCACGACCCGGTCCTCGACCTCGCCGAGCGCCGACAGGAACAGCACCGGCGTCTGGTCACCCTCGCGGCGCAGAGCCTCGACCATCGAGATCCCGTCCATGCGCGGCATCATGCGGTCCACGACATAGACGTCGTAGCCGCCCTTCTGGGCCTCCAGCAGGCCTTCGGCGCCGTCCGGCTTGTGGACGACCTCCATGCTGGCCTCGGCGAGCCCCCGCTGCATGGCGGCGGCGGCTTCAAGGTCGTCCTCGACGATCAGAACACGCATGTCAGGCCCCGTCTCTTTGGCAGCGAAGCAGCAGGTTAGTGCGCTCTCATGGCGCCTGCCAGAGGGCGGCTCAACTTAAGGAACGTCCATTAAGTCCCCGAAAGGTCCGGCGCAGCAAAAGGGCGGCGGAAGCATCGCCTCCGCCGCCCGATCACGTCACCGACGAATCGGCGGGCCTACTTCTTCTTGTTCAGCGGCGGCTTGGCGCCGGGCGTCGAGGGCTGCGCGGGCGCCGGATTGGCGCGCGGCGGCGTGACGACGGGCGGCGCCGCGGTGCGGGGCTGGGCCGGAGTGGGCGTCAGCGGCAGCGGCACCGGGTTGTTGCCGCCGTTGCGCACGACCAGCAGCAGGGCGCTGGGGCGGCCCGCGGCGCGCAGCCGATCAACCACGCCCTGGGCCTGGCCCACCGTCGTGGTCGGCTGGTTGTCGACACGCGAGATCACGTCGCCAGGGCGAAGCTGGATCCGGGCGGCGGCTGACCCGCGCTGAACGTCCGTGACCACCAGGCCGTTGACGCCCGCCGGGATCGAGAACCGCTGGCGAGTGGCCGCATCAAGCGGCGAGACGGAGAGACCGCCGATGAAGGGGACGCCGCCAACCGAGCCGGGGCGCACGGCCTGGGCCGTCTCGTCCTCGGCGTCGGCGCCGCGGGCCCGGGCGGCCAGCTCGGCCTCGGACGGACGAACGCCGGAGCGGACGTTGACCGACACCGGGCGACCGTTGCGCAGCACCTCCAGCTGGATCGTCTGGCCCGACTGCGCCATGCCGACGCGGCGGGTCAGGTCGGTGTTGTCCTTCACCGGCTGGCCGTTCATGCGCACGACGATGTCGCCGACTTCGAGGCCGGCCTGCGCCGCCGGTCCGCCGGCGGTGACCTCGGTGATGTAGGCTCCGGAGCGGGCGCCGAGGCCCAGGCTCTCGGCGATCTCGGGCGTGATCGCGCCGATGGTCACGCCGAGGTAGCCCCGGGTGACGCGGCCGCCGGAGATCAGCTGCTTGGTGATGCGCTCGGCGATGTCGGCCGGGATGGCGAAGCCGATGCCGGCGCTCATGCCGTTGGGCGAATAGATCGCCGAGTTCACACCGATGACGCGGCCGTAGATGTCGAAGGTCGGGCCGCCGGAGTTGCCCCGGTTGATGGGGGCGTCGATCTGCAGGTAGTCGACGTACTGGTCGCCGACGTTGCGGCCGTAGGCGGACACGATCCCCGCCGTGGCGGTGCCGCCCAGGCCGAAGGGATTGCCGACGGCGATGACCCAGTCGCCGACCCGGGGGTTGGCGTTGGATTCGAATTCCACGAACGGGAAGCCCTGGCCGTCGACCTTCAGCACGGCCAGGTCGGTGTTCTCGTCACGGCCGACGACGCGGGCCTTCAGCTCGCGCTCGTCCTTCAGCTTGACCGTGATGTCGGTGGCGCCTTCGACGACGTGGTTGTTGGTGACGATGTAGCCGTCGGCCGAGATGAAGAAGCCGGAGCCGGCGCCCAGCTGTTCGTTCTCGTTGGGATCGGCCGGCTGGCCGTTCTGCTCGCCGCCCTCAGGGTCAGGCTGGATGTTGAAGGGGAAGTTCTCGAGGCCCGGGATGTTGCGCAGCGAGCCCGCGGTCACCTGGCTGCGGGTCTCGATCGAGACCACCGCAGGCGAAACCCGGTCGATGATGTCGGCGAAGGACATGGGCGCGCCGGGCGGCGGGGCGAAGACCACCGGGCCCTGGGTGCGAACCAGCTGGGCGGGCGGCGGGGCGCTCTGGGCGTTGGCGCCGGGCCAGGTCAGGCCCGCGCCCGCAAGGGCCGCAGCGGCCACGCCCGCGCCGGCGATGGCGCCGACGATGAAGGTCTTGTTCTTGAACATCTGCTAGCGCCGCACCTCTGCTGGAGCCCCGCGTCGGCTCCGGGAATTGAACACGCGGTTCAAGATATAATCGCTACCCACCGAAACGCACCCGGATCAACTTATCCTTCGGTCATCTTCGCCAGCACCCAAAGGCTTTGTTGAGGCGAAACGGTGACGCCCATCTTCGTCCGCCGTCAATGTCGCCAAACGCGCTTCCTCCTCGGGCGACAGGGGTTGCTCGACAGATTGTGCGCCGGTGCGTCTCGCCCGCCACAGGATCAGACCGCCTGCCCCCGCCAGCAGGGCAAGCGGCAACAGCCAAAGCACAGCATTGCCGGCCGAGAAGGTCGGCTTGAGCAGGACGAATTCGCCATAGCGATCAACCAGGTAGGCGCGCACCTCGGCGTCGGTGCGGCCGGCGGCCACCTGTTCGCGCACGGTGCGACGCAGCAGCCCCGCGACCTCGGCGTCGGAATCGTCGATCGACTCGTTCTGGCAGACCACGCAGCGGAACTCGGCGAACAGGGCCCGGGCGCGCGCCTCCTGGGCCGGGTCGGGCAGCCGCTCAGAGGGATCGCCGGCCGCGGCGATGCAGCACAAGGCGGCCAGGGCGAGCAGCAGGCGCCTCATGCGCCGGCCTCGGCGCGGCGCGGCGGGGCGGCCAGGCGCAGGCGGCGGTCGCTGAGCGAGACCAGCCCGCCGAGCGCCATCAGCAGTGGGCCGAGGAAGATCATCCGCGCCCACGGGTTCCAAAAGGCGCGCACCACCCACCCGGGCTGGCCTGCCTCAGTGGCCCGCCGCTCGCCGAAGACGACATAGAGATCGCTGAGGCCCTCGAAACACAGCCCCACCTCGGTGGTGGTCTGGCGCCCGGCGGGGAAGAAGCGGCGCTCGGGCCTTACGGTGCAGGCGACGCGCCCGTCCCTTCGGGCGGTCAGGACGCCGCGCTCGGCGATGTAATTGGGGCCCTCGACGACGCCGGCGCGGTCCAGGGTGAGCGCGTACTCGCCCACCGCCAGCCGGTCGCCGATCCCCAGCACCTGGGCGTTTTCCAGCTTCCAGCCCGTCTCGACGCAGGCGCCGAGTACAAACAGGCCCAGGCCGAGGTGGCCCAGGGTCGTGCCCCAGGCCCCGCGCGGCAGGCCCTTGAAGCGCCGCCAACTTTCGCCGCCGGGGACGCGGAACAGGCGGATGCGCTCGACCACCTCGGCCAGGGCGCCGCAGACCAACCAGACTCCGAGGCCCACGCCCAGGGCCCCGAAAGCCTTCTTCCAGTCGTTCATCGCCAGCACCGCCAGGGCGCTGAGGATGGCGAGGCCGGCGGCCACGGAGAGCCGCTGCAGGGAGCCCTTGAGGTCGCCTCGCTTCCAGGCCAGCAGCGGGCCGGCGGGCAGGATCAGCAGGGCTGCGGCCATCAGCGGCGTGAAGGTCAGGTTGAAGTAGGGCGGACCCACCGAAATGGTCTGGCCAGTCGCGGCCTCCAGCATCAGCGGATAGAGCGTGCCCAGCAGCACCGTGGCGGCGGCGACGGCCAGGAAGAGGTTGTTCAGCACTAGCGTGCCCTCGCGGCTGATCGGCGCGAAGACGCCGCCCGGCGCCAGGCTGGGCGCGCGCCAGGCGAACAGGGCGAACCCCGCGCCGGCGGCGAGGCCAAGAATGACCAGCAGCAGCACGCCCCGCTCAGGGTCGACGGCGAAGGCGTGCACCGAGGTCAGCACACCCGAACGCACCAGAAAGGCGCCCAGCATCGAGAAGCTGAACGCCAGCAGCGCCAGGAACACCGTCCAGCCCCCCAGCGCGCCGCGCTTTTCGGTGACGATGGCCGAGTGCAACAGGGCCGCGCCCGCCAGCCAGGGCATGAAGGACGCGTTCTCGACCGGGTCCCAGAACCACCAGCCGCCCCATCCCAGTTCGTAGTAGGCCCAGAAGGCCCCCAGGGTGACGCCCACGGTCAGCAGGCTCCAGGCCAGCAGGGTCCAGGGCCGGACCCAGCGGGCCCAGGCCGCGTCGATGCGGCCCTCGACCAGGGCGGCGATGGCGAAGGCGAAGACCAGGGAGAAACCGACATAGCCGCCGTAGAGGATGGGTGGATGGAAGGCGAGCGCCGGATCCTGCAGCAGCGGATTCAGCGAGCGGCCCTCGACTGGGACTTCCGTCAGGCGCGCGAAGGGATTGGAGGCGAAGACGGCGAAGGCCAGGAACAGGGTCCCCAGAATGCCCTGCGTCGCCACCGTCACGGCCTTAAGTCCAGCCGGCAGGCCCCGTCCGAAGATCGCCGCCGCCGCGCCGAAGCCGGTCAGCCACAGGCACCACAGCAACAGCGAGCCTTCGTGACTGCCCCAGGTTCCGGCCAGCTTGTAGAGCCAGGGCTTGGCCGTGTGGGAGTTGGCCGCGACGTTGGCGATCGAGAAATCCGAGGTCAGGAAGCCCTGCATCAGGGCGGCGAAGGCGACGCCCACACCCAGGAAAGCCGCCAGGGCGGCCCCCTCTCCGGCCCGGCTGAGCACCGGCGAGCGGGTGATCCGCCCCGCGATCGACAGGCCCGCCTGCAGCAGGGACAGGGCCAGCGCCAGGGCGAGCGCGAAGGCGCCGAGTTCTGCGGTCATGGAGCGGTCGTGGGGGACGCCGGCGCGGCGCCTTCGCCCCGCCATTCGCCGTTGCGCTTGAGCGTTTCAGCCACTTCCTTGGGCATGTAGCGTTCGTCGTGCTTGGCCAGCACCCGCTTGGCCTCGAAGTCGCCGCCGGGATCAAAGGCGCCCTCGGCGATGACGCCCTGCCCTTCGCGGAAGAGGTCGGGCAGGTCTCCCTGGAAATTCACCTGCTGGGTGGCCTTGTTGTCGGTGACGCGGAAGGTCACGGCGCCGCCGGGCAGCCGCCGCACGCTGCCGACCTCCACCAGTCCGCCCAGGCGGATGGTCCGGCCCGGCTGGACACGCTGGGCCTGGGCTTCGGACGGCCCGTAGAAGAAGACCACCGCATCGCGCATCGCCCACAGCGACAGCCCGACCGCCAGCGCCAGGACAGGGGCGGCGATGGCGACGACCATCAGGCGGGCGCGGGCTTTGCGGGACTGGGGGAGCAGGGACATCGATAACCGTTGGGAGGGCAGGCGGAACATAGCGGCTGCGACGCGGCGCGCCAGTCCCGTAGGAACGCGGAGGTCAGGGCGTCGGGCGGGCGGCGGCTTCGATCGCCCGCAGGTCGGCGGGACGGTCCTTGAACAGCGTCCGCGCGCGCGCCAAGGCCTGGTCGCGGGCGGCGGTTTCACCAAGTACGGCGTAGGCGCGCACAAGTCTCGCCCAGCCCTGCGGATCGTCGGGCGTGGTCTCGAGCCGGGCCGCCAGGTTGGCGACCATGCCGCGGATGGCCGCCTGCTGCGCCGCGGGGGCGGCGGCGGCGATTTCTGCGGCGGGCGAGGCGGGCGCGCCGGTCTCGGCGGCGCGGATCTCGGCTTCCAGCGCCGGGCGGCGCGGATCGTCGGCGGCCAGGGCCGCGGCGGCCTCGCGCCACAGCTTCAGACCCTCAGCCTTGCGCCCGGCGGCCAGCTCGGCGCGGCCCAGATAGTAGCGCGGGCCCGGCGCGGCGGGATCGATGGCCAGGGCGCGACGGAAGGCGCGCGTCGCGTCGACGTCCGGCTTGCCCTCGTTCAGTTCGGTCAGCATTTCGCCGAGCGCGGTCCAGTCGCTGGCCGACCCCGGCCGCAGGGCGACGGCCCGCTCGAGCGCCTGGGCGGCGCCGAAATAGTCCCCCGCCTGGGCCCGGGCGCGGCCCAGGAAGCTCCAGGCGTCGGGATTGGTCGGGTGTTCGGCGGCGAGGTCAGACAGGACCGCGGCGGCCTCGGCGGGCCGCAGGGTGGCGGGATCGGCCGCGCGCCAAGCCTTCAGGCGCGAGGCGTAGGACTGATCGGGCGCGCCGGGCGACCCCACCAAGCTGTAGCCGATCATGGCCAGGGCCGAGGCGGCGAGGACGGCGATCAGCACGATCAGGCCCTGCTTGCGCGCATCGGCGGGCGGCGCCGGTTCGGTGGGCGCGGCGGCGGCCAGCAGGCGGCGGCCGGCTTCAGCGCGGGCGGCCTTCCACTCCATCTCGCCCAGCAGCCCGCGGGCCTTCAGCTCGTCCTGTTCCTCGAGGTGGCGGCGATAGACGGCGAGCTCGGGGGCTTCGGCAGGAGTGGCGTCCGCGCCCCGGGCGCGCCAAAGCACCAGCGCCGCGGCGGCGGCGGAGAGCAGGGCGGCGGCGATCCAGAAGAGAAGCACGCGGCTCCTCTAATGCATCAGGCCACGTCTTGCGAGGGTTCTGCCTGTCCGGAGCCGCATCCGGCCACGGCGGCGCGACGGCGGACGATCTGGGCGGCCTTGTCGTTCTCGGCCGCGGACAGGAATTCCGCCGCCAGTTCGAGATATTCGTGGGCGATCGCCGGGTCGGGCGCCTCGCCGGCATTCAGCAGATGCACCAGTTCGTCGGCGTAGACTTCCAGCCAGTCCGACAGGGTCTCGGCGACCTGGGCGCGCAGGGCGCCGAAGCCGCCGGTGATGGCCGCCTGGCGCGTCTCGCCCAGCAGCAGCATCAACGCCCGCGCCGGGTCAACCAGCCGAGGGTCGGGGGTCGCGGTAACCCGCGGCGAGGGCCGGGTCATGCGTCCGGTGACCCGCACCAGCTGCATCGGCAGCGCGAGCTCCACCGCCTTCTGGCACTCGCGCAGCCGCGACTCGATCAGCCCCGCCATGGTCTTGCGCGCGGCGACGACCCGACGACCCCAGGGGCCGTCGCGGGTGAGTTCGATGGCTTGTTCGATTTCGGCCAGGATGGCGCCGGCGGCGCTGGCGTCGGCGGCCGCGGCGTGAGCGGCGGCCGGACCGCCCGAGGGCAGGAACCCCTTCAGGCGTTCGACATGCTCTTCCGCCCGGTCCAGCAGGCGTTCGCCAAACGACGCCAGTTCCGAGGCCGCCAGATAGCGGTCGCCGGCACGCTCGGTGATCAACGCGATGGGCCGCAGGATCTGGGCGGCGTCGGGCAGGTGACCCATCAGCATTTCCATGAGCCGCGGCGCGGAATCCTCGCACACCTCGGCGGCGTCCCTGAAGATGAGCCGAAGCACCGCGGCGCGTTCCTCGTTCGCCTTGCCCAGCCAGTCGCCTAGCCGCCCCAGCGCCACGCGGGCGAAAGGGGCGAGCTTGAGGTAAAGCGCGAGTTCCCGGGCCTCGTCGCCGCCATCGCGACCCCTGAACTCCATGGATGCCCCGGCCTCGGCGATTTCCGCCGCCTCCAGGCACAGGTCATCGAGCAGCGGCGGGGGCGCCTCGTGGGGGTCCCAGTCCTCGACGGCGGCGGCGACGTTCTCGGCCGCGTCGGGCCGCCGCTCCATGAGGGTGCGCCACAGGTCCTTGACCAGGGCGCGCGAGAACCGCGGCGCCCGGACGCCGTCGGGCCGGGCCGCGACCAGGGGATAAAGCGGGGCGAACACGACACTGCTCAAGCGGCGGGCGGTCTGTTCGCTGGAGATCATTTCGGCGACCACGGTCAGGTCGCCGCCGGCGCCGTCCAGCGCCATGGCTAGGCTCGTAAGCGCCTTGTCAGGCGAGGCGCCGATTACGGCGCGGACGGCATCCAGCTTGGCCTTCGACGGCATGCGGCGCGCCCTCCCGGCGCTTGTCGGCAGGCGATCCGACAGCGGCGCAAGGTGAACGCTCAAGGTTAAGATTGACTGAGGGGAAACCCTGGTTTCAGCGACAGGACGTCGCACCGTCCCCCGGGTGGGGGGTCAAACCTCGGCGGCCGGGAGTTCGACCACGACCTTCAGGCCGCCCCTTTCGGAATCGGCAAGGGCCAGTCCGCCGCCGTAGGCGCGGGCCAGCTCATCGACGATGCTGAGGCCGAGCCCCGAGCCGGGCTCGGTTTCATCCAGGCGTGCCCCGCGTTTGAGCACCTCCTCGCGCCGCTCCTCGGGAAGGCCGGGGCCGTCGTCGTCGACGACCAGCCGCAAGCGGCCCAGGTCGCCCGTAGGCGTCGCCGTGGCCCAGACCTTCTTGCCGCCGTACTTGCAGGCGTTCTCCAGCACATTGCCGATGATTTCCTGGAGGTCCTGGCGTTCGCCCCGGAAGCAGAGGCCTTCATCGACCCGCCAGTCGATCTCCACGCCCTTGTCCTGGAACACCCGCTCCAGCATCACGGCCATCTCGTCGATGACCTCCTCGACCGAGGTGCGGTCGCTGCCGCCCTGGGCGCGGGCGGCGGCGCGAGCGCGACGGAGATGGTGATCGACCTGGCCGCGCATCAGGGTCGCCTGACGGCGCACCACGTCCGCCAGGGCGTTTTCCTCCGCCCCCGCCTCGGTCAGCATCACGGACAGCGGCGTCTTCAGCGCGTGGGCGAGGTTGCCGACGTGGGTGCGCTGGCGCTCGACGACCTCCTGGTTGTTGTCCAGCAGCTGATTCAGCTCCTGGGCCAGGGGTTCGATTTCCTGGGGGTAGTGGTGGGTGAGGCGCAGCGCCTTGCCCTTGCGCACATCGGCGATCTCGCGGCCCAGCAGAAACAGCGGGGCGAGGCCGTAGCGGACCTGGAAGAACACCGCCGCCACCAGGCCTCCGCCCAGCGCGATCAGCGAAAGCGCCGTGAGCAGGGCGAAACGCTCGGCGTCCTTGTCGATCTGGCTGCGGTCCTGGGCGACGATGAAGATCAACGGCTCGGTGCGGCCCGGCAGCAGGCTCATCAGGGCGGCTGCGCGCACCGGCTCGCCCTGGGCGCCGACGGTGTCATAGAAGACCGGCCTTCCCGGCTGTTCGAACAGGGGCCCCAGCCCAGCGGCGGGTCCCTTGAGATCGGAATCGAACAGCGAGCGGGACCGCGCCAGCGGCCGCAGGGCGCGCGCGACCTCGCCGGGCCTGGCCGGAACCGGCTCGGCGATCTGCCAGTAACGGCCCGACCCCACGCGGTTTGCCGCGGCGTCCACCAAGGTGCGGGGCGGCGCGTCGCTGCGGTCCTTGTCGTTGGCCGGCGCCAGGGGCACGTGCACGGCGTTGTCGCGGCCGATGAAGGCGCTGGCCAGCAGGGTGTCGCTGATCTCGGAAATGCCCGCCTCGAAGCGGCGCACGGTGGTCTGGCGATAGAACAGGTTCAGCGCCACGCCGGCGGCGATCAGCGCCGCCAGGATCCACACCGCCGCCAGCCAGATCAGCCGTCGGACCAGCGAGGCCCGCGGCCGCATCAGCGGCGGCCGCTCGGGTCCGTAGCGCTCGGGCGTGGCGTCCTCAGTCGACAGGCTCGCCCTCCAGCGGCGTCAGGCGGTAGCCCAGGCCGCGAACGGTTTCGATGCGGTCGGGGCCGATCTTCTTGCGCAGACGCCCGACGAACACCTCGATGGTGTTGGAGTCGCGGTCGAAGTCCTGGTCGTACAGGTGCTCGACCAGCTCGGTGCGGCTGATCACCCGACCCTGGTGCATCATCAGATAGTGCAGCAGGCGGTACTCCAGCGACGTCAGCCGCAAGGGCTCGCCGTTCACCGAAGCCCGCGCCGCGCGCGGATCCAGCCGCAGGCCGCCGCAGGAGAGCGATGGCGACGAGTGGCCGGCCGAACGGCGCACCAGCGCGCGCAGCCGGGCCAGCAGCTCCTCGGTGTGGAACGGCTTGGTCAGGTAGTCGTCAGCCCCGGCGTCGAAGCCCGCAACCTTGTCCGACCAGGCGCCGCGCGCGGTCAGGATCAGCACCGGCGTCGACTTGTGCTCGCGCCGCCAGCGCTCCAGCACCGAGACGCCGTCGATCTTGGGCAGGCCGAGATCCAGCACAATCACGTCGTAAGGTTCGGTGTCGCCCAGGAAATGGGCTTCCTCGCCGTCGGCGGCGTGATCGACGGCGTAGCCGGCGTCGCCCAGCGCGGCCTTCAACTGGCGCGACAGATCGGGATCGTCTTCAACGAGCAGGACGCGCAAGCCTATTCCCTCCGGAGAATCGCGCCGGTTTCGGCATCGACGATGTAATCGATCCGCTCGCCGGAGTCAGACTGCCAGCGAATGCGGTACAGCGGCCGGCCGCCGGCGCCTTCCTCGGGGAAGCTGTCCAGCATGCGGCCGGGCGACCGGCGCTGGATCTGCGGGATGACGTCGCGCAGGGGCACGCGGCGGCCCTCGCGGACGCCCCGGCGGGCGTCGTCCTGCTGGTCGCCGCCGCGGCGGCCGTTCTGGCCGAGGCGCACGGGCACGACAGGGCGGTTGGGGCGGTCGGGTTTGATCCTGGGGCGCCGCCCGCCCTCTCCGTCACGGCCGCGCACGACCAGCGCCGGACCGTCGTCGTCGGCGCGCTGCCGGCGCGACTGTCCTTGCGCCAGCGCCAGGTCCGGCGCGGCGAGCAGGAAAATCAGGGACAGGACTGCGTACTTTTTCATTACGGGATTGGATTTACCGATGGCCCCCTGAACAGGGACTGAACGGGCAGTTTAGCGCGGAACACGCCGGGGTGGCGCACTTTCACCCTCCGGGAGGCGGAAGTGGGGCGTCGTCGCTTCCGTCGCGAAACAATCGGCTAACGCCGCCGGGGCGCGTAGGGGCGCTTGGCCCGCCACTCCTCGGCGAAGGCCTCGAGCTTGGGATCCGGTCCGTCCGGCAGGGTGACCACCAGCCGCGCCTTCAGGTCGCCGCGCTTGCCGGTCTTGGGATCGATGGCCCCGCGGCCCTTCAGCCGCAGCACCGCGCCCGAGTTCGAGCCCTTGGGCACGCCCAGCGAAACCGGGCCCTCCGGCGTCGGCGCCTGGACCTTGCCGCCCAGCACCGCGTCGGGAACCGAGACCGGCAGGTCCATCTCCAGGTCCGCGCCGTCGACGCGGAAAATGGGGTGGGGCCGGATGCGCAGTTCGATCAGGGCGTCGCCGACCGCGCCGCCGCGGCCCGCCTGCCCCTGACCCTTCAGGCGCAGCACCTGGCCGGAGGCCGCGCCCTTGGGAATGCCGACATCCAGCGTCCGGCCGTCGGAGAAGGCGATGCGCTTGGTGGCCCCCAGGATCGAATCCTCAAGGTCGATGTCCACCCGCGCACGCACGTCCACGCCCCTGGGCGGCGGCGCGAAGCCTCCGCCGGGTCCGCCGCGGCCGCCGCGCGCGCCGCCGCCGAACATCGAGAAGATCTCGTCCAGGTCGACGCCTTCGAAGTTGCCGCGGAATCCGGCCGGTCCGCCCGCGCCGAAGGGCGATCCGCCGCCCTGCCCGCCCTGGAAGCCGCCGCGGAACTGCTCGCGGCCGTCGGCGTCGATCTCTCCGCGGTCGAACTTCTTGCGCTTCTCCTCGTCGCCCAGGATGTCGAAGGCGGCGCTGATGCGCTTGAAGCGTTCCTCGGCCTTGGCGTCGCCGGGGTTCTTGTCGGGGTGGAACTGCTTGGCCAGCTTGCGGAACGCCTTGCGCACCTCGTCCTGACTCGCGCCGCGAGCGATTCCCAGTTCGGAATAAGGATCGTTGGCCAAGAGCTGACAGTCCGGTGACGCACAAGGATGCGGCCTGACGACTTAAGGCCTTGTCGCGCGGACGCAAGCGTTCGAGCGCCTTGCGCGTGCACGCCGTTCAACGAATTACGTTCTTTGGATTGCTTCGCTCGAGAGGCGAGTTACAGTCCCCTCGAACCTTTCAGGGGGACTCGCCTATGAACATCGACTGGGTAGACCTATTTTTCAAACCGAGCGGCCGCATCGGACAGAAGGAATTCTGGATCGGCGTCGCGGTGCTTTTCGTGATCAACATCATCCTGACCAACTTCGTTGATCAGCACATCGGCATGGTCGCGCCGGTGATTCACATCGCCATGCTCTATCCCGGCTACTGCGTGCTCTCGAGCCGCTTCAAGGACATGGGCAAGGCTCCGTGGCTGGCCATCCTGCCCTACGCCATCCTGCTGGTGGGCTACGCCCTGCTCTTCGTCGGCCTGATTGGCGCGGGCGCGGCCGCTTCGGCCGGCAGCGACGCGGGCGCCGCCGGCGGCCTGGTCGGCGCCGGCCTCGGCGGCCTGTGCGTCCTCATCGGCGGCATCATCGCCCTGGTCTTCTGGATCTGGGCCGGTGTCTCGAAGGGCGATCCGGGTCCGAACGCCTACGGACCGCCTCCGGGTGATCCGACCGCCAAGGCCTAGGCCATCGGTCTGAGATGTATGGAAGCCGGGCTCGCTGAAAGGCGGGCCCGGTTTTCGTTTGGGCCTAGTCCAGCCCGCGCTCGCGCATCAACTCGGGGGCCAGCAGTTCCACCGCGTCCTCTTCGCTCTCAAGGTCGGCCTCGCTGATCGTCTGGCCGCGAATCGAGACGCCGGCGCGGTGAACGCTCTCCGGATCACCGGAGATCAGCGGGTGCCAGTCCGCCAGGCCCCGGCCTTCCCAGACCCGGCGATAACCGCAGCTCTTGGGCATCCACTCCAGCTCTTCGATATTCCAGGGCGTCAGCTTGATGCAGTCGGGGACGTGTTTCTTGCGGTTCTCGTAATCTGTGCAACGGCATAGGTTGGTGTCGAACAGCTTGCAGGACACGCGCGACGGAATGACTTCGCCGGTCTCCTCATCCTCGAACCGCACCAGGCAGCACAGGCCGCAGCCGTCGCACAGGCTTTCCCATTCCTGTACGGTCATCTGCTCGAGGCGCTTGGCTTCCCAGAAGGGCTTGGAGGGCATGGGCGAACTTTCTGGGACGCGGACGGCGCCATGACGGAGACGCCCGAAACGCCGGATGGCGCCGACCCCGACGATTTCGGGGCGGAGACCTTCCGCGCCGACCTACTACACCAGCGGCAGTCGCGGTTCAGCAAGGGAAGTCGCATCCTCATCGCCGCAGGCGTCAGCCTGCTGCTGTTGCTGGTGGTCGGCGCCGCCGCGGGCTGGCGCTACTTCCTGAGCGACATCCCGGCCGTGCCGTCGATGGCCAGCCTGGCCAACCTGAAGCGGGCGCCGGGCATGACCTTCCTGGACCGCAACGGCGCCCTGATCGCCACCCGGGGTCCCAAGTACGGCCTGAAGGTCGCGCTCAGGGACCTGCCCGCCTACGTGCCGCGCGCCTTCCTGGCGGCTGAGGACCGGCGCTTCTACGAACACGAGGCGGTGGACTGGCGCGCCATCGCCCGGGCCACCAGCGCCAACCTGGGCGCCGGGCGAACGGTGGAAGGCGCCTCGACCATCAGCCAGCAGCTGGCGCGTGACCTGTTCCTGGGTCCGCAGCGGACCATGAAGCGCAAGGTCCAGGAGATCCTGCTGGCCGGCGAGCTCTACAAGCGGCTGGGCCGCGACGGCGTGCTCGAGCTCTACCTCAACCGCGTCTATCTCGGCGAGAACGCCTACGGGATCGACGCCGCCGCACGCACCTATTTTGGCAAGCCTGCCAGGGCGCTGAGCCTCGCCGAGGCCGCGGTGCTGGCCGGCCTGCCCCAGGCGCCGTCCACGCTGGATCCCACAGACAACGCCGCCGCGGCGCTGCGGCGCGGCCGCCTGGTGCTCAATCGCATGGCGGCGGAGGGCTGGATCACGCCGGCTCAGGCCGCCGAGGCCGCGCGCCAGCCGGTGGTGCTGGTCCAGCCCCGCCCCGAGGGCGACTTCGGCTGGGTGCTGGACGAGGCCGTTCGCGACCTCGCCGCCCCGGAGATCCGCGCCGTCGTCGGCACGGAGGCCGATCTGGTGATCCGCCTGACCGTCGATCCCGCCCTGCAGACCGCCGCGGCCCAGGCTTTGCGCGAGACGCTGGATGGGGAGGGGCGCCAGCGCAACGCCGGCCAGGGGGCCATTGTGCTGTTGGCGCCGGACGGATCGATCCGCGCCCTGGTCGGGGGCCGCGACCGCCGCACCGGCCGCTACAATCTCGCCACCCAGGCCCGCCGCCAGCCGGGCTCGGCCTTCAAGCCCTTCGTCTGGGCGGCTGCGCTGGAGGCCGGCGTCGGCGCCGACAGCGAAGTCTCGACCCAGCGGGTCGCGTTCGGGACGGTCACCGAGGACGGTCCCGCCCGCGCCGGGCTCAGCCTCACCGAGGCCCTGGCCCAGTCCAACAACAATGTCGCCCAGCGGCTGGCCAAAGAGGCCGGGCTGGCCCGCGTCGCCGCCCTGGCCCGCCGCTTCGGGGTCACCTCCGCGCCGCAGAACCCGCACCTCTCGATCGCGCTGGGCGCCTACGAGACAACCCTGCTCGAGCTCACCGCCGCCTATCAGCCGTTCCAGCAGGGCGGCCGCCGCGTTGGTTCGCACCTGGTCGAGGAAGTGCTGGGGTCGGACGGGCGGGTGATATGGGCCCGTAAGCCCACGCCTGCGTCGGTAGTCTACGATTCCTCACGCGCCGGGGCGATGGTGCGGATGATGACCGCGGTGATCGACCACGGCACCGGCCGCCGTGCCGCCTTCGGCCGACCTGCGGCAGGCAAGACCGGCACCAGCCAGGAGAACCGCGACGCCTGGTTCGTCGGCTTCACGCCCGACTGGCTGGCCGGCGTCTGGATCGGCAACGAGGACAACCGGCCCATGCGCGGCGTCGAAGGAGGGACCCTGCCGGCGGAGGTCTGGCGCAAGGTCATGCTGGCCGCCCACGGCGACCTGCCTACCCGCGATTTCGCCGCCGTCACGGCCGAGGGGGCGGTCGCGCCCGACACGGCCGGAGCCGAGGCCGGGCCGGCGGACGCCGTTTCGGCCGGAAACCGCGACAGCTTCTACCGGACGCTGGCCGCAGAGTTCGACCGCGCCGCGAAATGACGGACGCCCAGAGACTGACGGTGGTGCGCGCGGTCCACACCGCGATCTATGTGGTCATGGCCAGCGCCTGCTTCGTCCTGCTCTACGCCGGGATCACCGGGGCGCACGGCCCCTGGCTCTGGGCGGCGCTCGCCCTCGTCGGCGTCGAGTGCGTGGTCTTCATCGGCAGCGGCATGAAGTGCCCGCTCACCGCCGTGGCGGTGAAGTATGGCGCGACGCCCGAGGCCGGCTTCGACACCTTCTTCCCCGAACGCTGCACCCGCCACACCCTGACGGTGTTCGGGCCGATGATCGTCATCGCGCTCGGGCTGCTGGCGGCGCGCTGGATCGGGTCCTGACCGACCTGTTGGCGACTGGGCCCTTCCGCCCGGGGCTGTGACCCGCTACCAACCGCCCCCCATGTCCCCGCGCCCGCCTCTCCTGTCCCTGAAGGACGTCCGCCTCAAGGACGGTCCGGTGATGCTGTTCGACGGCGTCGACCTGGCCATCGCGCCGCGCACTCGCGCCTGCCTGGTCGGCCGCAACGGGGCGGGCAAGTCGACCCTGATGCGCATCATCGCCGGCCAGATCGAGGCCGACAGCGGCGAGCGGGTGGTCAAGCCCGGCCTGAACATCGCCTTCGTCACGCAAGAGCCGATCATCGAGGGCGCAACCCTGCGCGACCACGTCGTCGCCGGCGGGGCCCAGCCCTGGGCTGCCGACGCGGCGCTGGCGGTCTGGGGCATGGATGCGGAGAAATCGACCCTCGGCCTGTCGGGCGGCGAGATCCGCCGCGCGGCGCTGGCCCGCGCCTTCGCCGCCGAGCCGGACCTGATCCTGCTGGACGAGCCCACCAACCACCTCGACATCTTCGCCATCCAGACCCTGGAAGCGGAGTTGAAGGCGTCCCACGCCGCGGCCCTGATCGTCAGCCACGACCGGGCCTTCCTCGAGCGCATGACCGGCCGCTGCTTCTGGCTGGCGCACCGCAAGATGCGCATGCTGGAGAAGGGCTTCGCCGCCTTCGAGACCTGGGCCGCCAAGATGGAGGCCGAGGAGCAGGAGAACCTGCGGCGTTTGACCAAGGCGATCGAGCGCGAGACCTACACCTTCTATCGCTCCATCACCGCCCAGCGGACCCGCAACGAGGGCCGGGCGCGGGCGCTGGACGCCATGCGCCTGCAGCGCGCCGCGATCATGAAGGACCAGACGCGCGCGCTTGATCTGCAGGTCGACGCCGGCGGCTACTCCGGCAAGCTGGTCACCGAGATGAAGGGCGTGGCCAAGGCCTTTGGCGACCGGGTGATCCTCAAGTCCTTCTCGACCCGCATCCGCCGCGGCGACCGCATCGCCATCGTCGGCGGCAACGGGGCGGGCAAGACGACCCTGGTCAAGCTGATGCTGGGCGAACTGGAGCCGGACGCGGGCAGCGTGCGTGTCGGCACCGGGCTGGAGGTCGCCTATCTCGATCAGGCGCGGGCGGACCTGCGCACGGACATGACTCTGTGGGACGCGCTGACCCCGCTGGGCGGCGACTCCATCCTGGTGCGCGGCCACTCCAAGCACGTGGCGGCCTACGCCAAGGATTTCCTGTTCCACGAAAACCAGCTGCGCCAGCCGGTCTCGACCCTCTCGGGCGGCGAGCGAAACCGCCTGCTGCTGGCCCGCGCGCTCGCCAACCCCGCCAACCTGCTGGTCCTGGACGAACCGACAAATGACCTCGACATGGACACGCTGGACCTGCTCGAGGACATGCTGGCCGACTACGAAGGCACCCTGATCCTGGTCAGCCACGATCGCGACTTCATCGACCGGCTGGCGGCCTCGACCATCGCCATCGATGGGCGGGGCGGGGCGGTGGAAACACCGGGCGGCTGGACCGACTTTGTGCGCCAGAACCCCGACTTCTTCGATGAGCCGGAAACCGCCGTCCGGTCCGATGCCAAGGCCGCCCCGAAGCCTGCGGCTGCGCCCGCCCCGGCGCCGGTGGCCGCGAAGCCGGCGAAGCTGACCTACAAGGACGCCCGCAGGCTCGAAGAGATCGAAAAGCTCATGCCGGCCCTGCAGGCCAGCATCGAGAAGCACGAGGCCGCGCTGCACGACCCCGACCTCTACGCCCGCGACCCAAAGGGTTTCGATCGCCTGATGAAGGCCGTCACCGCCGACCGCGACCAGCTCGCCGCCATCGAGGAAGAGTGGCTGGAGCTTGAGGAGAAGCGCGCCGGCTAGCCGGCTTCGCGCACCACCGTGCGGGCATTGCGCCGAACGTTGCGCAGCACACGAGTTTCGCCGTCTGGCCACCGCACCTCGACCCGCACAACCCGCTCTGCCTTCGGCAAGCCGAACAGGAAGGCGCTCGCCGACTGTCCGCGGAAAGTGGACTGGGCGTTCGCCTCGCGCAGATGCCGGCGCTCGCCCGACGGGCCGCTCGTGACCAGCGTCACTCGGGCGCCGGGGGGATTGGCCGAGCCCGCCCGGTCCTGGACGACCAGCTCGGCCCAGTCCGCGCAGCGGGGGGTTTCGTTGCGCAGCACCAGGGCGAATGCGCCGCCCGCCGCCTCGCCCCAATTGCCGATGACCGCATCCGGGTCGCCATCGCCGTCAAGGTCGCCGCTCGCGACGGCTCCGTGGGTCGTGGCCCGTCCGATCAATGCGGGATCGTCCAGCAGGGTGAACCTGCCCCCGCCGTCATTCAGCTGCAGTTCGATGCCCTTGCCGTAGGCCGCGGAGAGAAGATCGAGGTCGCCGTCCAGGTCAAAGTCGGCGAAGGCCCCGCCGCCGGGCAGATCGTTGTGCCCTCCCGGCGAGAAGCCCTCCACCGCCGAAAAACGCCCGGCTCCGTCATTGCGGAAGAGTCGATCGCGCGCGACCTCCGTCGCCGGGGCCCAGGCCCCGAGGAACAGGTCCAGGTCGCCGTCGGAATCGATGTCCCCCAGGGCCCCGGATATCGACGAGAAGGCGTCGAAGGCCTGACCTTCGATCGGCGTGAAACGCCAGCCGCCGTCGTTGCGGAAGACAATGGGGAATTCACTTTCCGCCGGCGGCACGCCGCTGCGGCGGGCGATGTCGCTGGCGGCCATCACCACGTCCTGGTCGCCGTCGCCGTCGAGGTCCGACCACAGCATCGAGCCTGCGTTGCTCTTGCCCATGTCGACCGCCAGCCCGGTCGCCCGCGTGAAGGTCCCGCCGTCATTGCGGTAGATCAGCGTCGGCTCCGGCATGGACAGGGAAGGGCCGCCGACGTGAAGGTCGAGGTCCCCGTCGGCGTCCATGTCGGCCCAGGTGCTGGTGAAGGCCGCGCCTGGGGTCGTGGTCGCCTCGCCCAGCTCCTGTCGTTCAAACCGGCCGCCGCCCAGATTGCGGTAGAAGGCGTCCTTCTGGCCCAACTGGGTGCCGAGGAAGACGTCCAGATCGCCGTCCCGGTCGACGTCCCCAAAGGTGGCGCCGGAAGCG
The DNA here is from genome assembly GCA_964600375.1 of uncultured Caulobacteraceae bacterium. Lineage (GTDB taxonomy): Bacteria > Pseudomonadota > Alphaproteobacteria > Caulobacterales > Caulobacteraceae > JAEZEZ01. Next base: position 24,044 of record CAZRKY010000009.1, read on the forward strand.
TAGTTGTCCGCGTTGGAGAGGGCATTGTCCGCGGCCCGGCTGAAGCCGCCTCGGCCGTCGTTGAGGTAAAGCATGCTGCGATCCGGCGGCGGCGCGCGCGTCGCGTTCGGATTGCTCGTGTC
>CAZRKY010000010.1:0-23885 GCA_964600375.1 uncultured Caulobacteraceae bacterium
GGTGAACAGGGTGGTGACCCGGTGCCGCTCGATCGCCTCGCACAGGGCGTCGAATCCGGGGCGCTCCAGGCAGGCGACCGTGGCGCCCACGGCCAGCGGGAAGATCACCAGCCCGCCCAGGCCGAAGGTGAAGGCGTAGGGCGGGGTGCCGGCGAACACTTCGGTCTCTTCGGGCTTCAGCACGTGGCGTGAGAAGGTGTCGGCCATGGCGAAGACGTCGCGGTGGAAATGGATGCAGCCCTTGGGCTTGCCGGTGGTCCCGGAGGTGAAGGCGATCAGCACCGGATCGTCGGCGCGGGTAGCGACGGCGTCGAAGCTGTCCGGCCTTGCCCCGGCCATGGCCTCCAGCGTCCCGCCCTCGCCCCAGAAGGCGACGTGGGCCAGGGTCGGCGCCTGCCTGCGCGCTTCGGACACCGCCAGGCGCAGGGCGCCGTCGGCGAGCGCGTGGCTGATGCGCGCCTTGTCGATGACCACCGCCAGCTCGGCGGCGCGCAGCATGGGCATGGTGGCGACCACCACCCCGCCGGCGCGCACGATGGCGAACCAGGCGGCGATGGTCTGGGGTCGATTCAGGCCGTGCAGCAGCACGCGATTGCCCGGCTCAAGCCCCATGTCGCGCACCAGCACATGGGCGATGCGGTTCGCCTCGGCCAGCAGCGCGCGATAGGTCCACTGGCCGTCTTCCCAGACCACGGCAGGCTTGTCGCCATGACCGGCCTCGATGGCGCGGTCGAGCAGGCTCGCGGCGTTCAGTTGCTCGGGATAGCGCAACTCCGGCAGGTCGAAGACGAACTCCGGGAGCGCCTCGGGCGGCGGCAGGTTGTCGCGAACGAAGCTGTCCATCACTCCCCCGCCATCAGCCTGCGCAGGCCCCGCGCCGGCAGGTAGAGGATCAGCGCCGTGACGGCGCAGAAGATCATGGTCTGGGCGGGGTCGACCGTTGGATCAAACAGGCTGCCGTAAAGGCCGATCACCAGAATGTTCGAGGCCAGCGCCGCCCCGACCCAGTGCGTGGCCCGCCCCAGGCCGCCCCAGCAACCGATGTCGGCCTTCAGCGTCGCGGCCGAGGGCCACAGGGTCACTGTGCGCACGAAGGCCCCCAAGGCGCTCATCCCTCGCCACCGTAATTCGGTGACAGTGTACTTAATTCCCACCCCTCCGACGGGGCCGGGAGCGCAAGGCGGCGGCCATGGGGAATTAAGTACACTGTCACCGAATTACCCCTTCCACCCCGCGAGCGCCTGGCGGGCGATGACCACCTTCTGGACGTCCGAGGCGCCCTCGTAGATGCGCAGGGCCCGGATCTCGCGGTACAGGCCCTCGACCACCGAGCCGGAGCGCACCCCTTCGCCGCCGTGCAATTGCACAGCCGCGTCGATGACAGCCTGGGCCTCGTCGGTGGCGTAAAGCTTGGCCATGGCGGCCTCGCGGGTGACGCGGGGCGCGCCGGAATCCTTGGTCCAGGCGGCGCGGTAGATGAGCAGGGCGGCCGCATCGATCTTCAGCGCCATGTCGGCGAGGTGGCCCTGGACCATCTGCAGCTCCGCCAGCGGCGCGCCGAACAGTTCGCGCTCGGACGCGCGCTTCAGGCTCTCGTCAAAGGCCCGGCGCGCGAAGCCCAACGCCGCGGCTCCGACCGTGGAGCGGAAGACGTCGAGCGTCGCCATGGCGATACGGAAGCCGGCGCCCGCCTCGCCGATCAGGGCGTCCTTGGGCACGCGGCAGCCGGCGAAGCGCAGGGTCGCCAGCGGGTGGGGCGCGATCACCGCGATGCGCTCGACCACCTCAAGGCCCGGCGTGTCGGCGGGCACGATGAAGGCCGACAGGCCCTTGGCGCCGGGCGCCTCGCCGGTGCGGGCGAAGACGACATAGAAGTCGGCGATGCCGCCGTTGGATATCCAGGTCTTGGTCCCGTCGATCACCCAGCTGTCGCCGTCGTCCCGTGCGGTGGTGGCGAGCGCCGCGGCGTCGGACCCGGCCTCGGGCTCGCTCAGCGCGAAGGCGGCGGCCTTCGATCCGTCGGCCACGCCGGGCAGCCAAGCCGCCTTCTGAGCGTCGGTCCCGAACAGGCTGATGGGGCCTGAGCCCAGCCCCTGCATGGCGAAGACGAAGTCGGCGAGGCCGGAGGTGCGGCCAAGCGTCTCTCGCGTCAGGCACAGGGTGCGGACGTCCAGCGGCCCGTCCACCGGCACGGCGTTGCGCAGCCACCCGCCGGCCCCCAGCGCCTGCAGGACCTCGGCGCAGGCGTCGTCCAGGCCCTCGTCGCTGTGATGGTCGGCCCCGGCCTCCAGGGGCGCGATCTCGGCCGCCACCCAGGCGTCGAGCCGGTCGGCGAAGGCGCGGTGGCGGTCTTCGAAGAAGGGCCAGGTGAGGAAGGAGCGATCCGCCATCAGTTGCCCTCGAACACCGGCTCGCGCTTGGCCGCGAAGGCCTCGTAGGCGCGGCGGAAGTCCTTCGTCTGCATGCAGAGCGCCTGGGCCGCGGCCTCCGCGTCGATGGCCTCGTTCAGGCCCATGTCCCATTCGGCGTTCAACTGGGCCTTGGTCATGCCGTGGGCGACGGTCGGGCCGGCGGCCAGGGTCTCGGCCAGCCGGCGAGCCTCATTGAGCACCTCGTCCGGCTCGACCAGGCGATTGTAGAAGCCCCAGCGGTCGCCCTCGTCGGCCGTCATCATGCGGCCCGTGAACAGCAGCTCCGAGGCCCGGCCCTGGCCGATGATGCGGGGCAGGATGGCGCAGGCGCCCATGTCGCAGCCGGCCAGGCCGACGCGCACGAACAGGAAGCCGGTCTTGGTCCGGTGGGTGCCCAGGCGGATGTCGGAGCTCATGGCGATGATCGCCCCGGCCCCGGCGCAGATGCCGTCCACCGCCGCGATCACCGGCTGGGGGCAGTCGCGGATCGCCTTGACCAGATCGCCGGTCATGGTGGTGAAGGTCAGCAGGTCTTCAGGCCCCATCTCGGTCAGCGGCCCGATGATCTCGAACACGTCGCCGCCGGACGAGAAGTTGCCGCCCGCGCCGGTGATGATCACCACCTTGCAGTCCGGCGCGTCCTTCAGGGCGCGGAAGAAGTCGCGCAGCTCGGCGTAGCTCTCGAAGGTGAGCGGGTTCTTCTTCTCGGGCCGGTTCAGGGTCACGGTCCCGACCCCGTTCTCGAAGTCCCAGAGGAAGTGCTCGGGCCGGTGGGTGGCGGGGTTCATCAGCCCTCCCCGCCCAGCGGGATGGCCGCGCCGTTCACGCCGCCCTGGTCGGGCTGGCAGAGCCAGCCGATGGCCGAGGCGACTTCCTCGGAGGTCAGCATCCGGCCCTGGGCGCTCATGCGATTGATCTCGTCGCGCGCCTCGTCGGCCGAACGGCCGGTCTTGGCGGTGATGTTCTCGACCGTGCGATCGGTCATCGGCGTGTCGACATAGCCCGGGCAGACGGCGTTGACGGTGACGCCCTTCTTGAAGGTCTCCAGCGCCAGCGACCGGGTCAGGCCGACCAGCGCGTGCTTCGAGGCGGTGTAGGCGGTGGTGTAGGGCGAGCCGCGCAGGCCCGCGATCGAGGCCACGTTCACCACCCGGCCCCAGCCCGCCTCCAGCATCCCCGGCAGGGCCAGTTTCGTGGTCGCGACGATGGAAAACAGGTTGGTGGAGAAGATGTCGGACCAGTCCTGGTCTGTGTTCTTCAGGAACGGCCCGCCCTTGGCGATGCCGGCGTTGTTGACGAGGATGTCGAGGCGGCCGAACCGCTCGCGCGCGGCGCCGAAGGCGGCTTCGAGCGCGCTCGCATCATTGACGTCGGCGGTGGTCGCGAAGGCCGCCTTGCCGATCTCGTCCGCCACAGCCTTCAGCGGCTCCATGCGACGGCCCAGCAGAGTGACCTGACAGCCCTGGGCGGCGAGCCAGCGGGCCGTGGCGGCGCCGATGCCGGTGCCCGCGCCGGTGACCAGGGCGTGCTTGCCGGAAAGTGACTGGCTCATACGGCCCCCATCTGTTGCTGACGTTGCAGGTTGCGCGCGAGCTGGTCGTGGCCGGCGCGGTATTGCTTCGGCGGATGCTCGCCGCCGTAGCCCAGTTCGGCCGCCGCCCGCAGGGTCCAGGCCGGATCGGCCAGGTGCGGCCTCGCCAGCACGCAGAGATCGGCGCGGCCGGCGGCCAGGATCGAATTGACGTGGTCGGGCTCGAAGATGTTGCCCACCGCCATGGTCCGCACATGGCCCTCGTTGCGCAGCAGGTCAGACAGCGGCGTCTGGAACATGCGGCCATAGACCGGCCGGGCCTTCGTCGAGGTCTGGCCGGCGGAGACGTCGATCAGGTCCGCGCCCGCCTGGGCGAAGGCCTGCGCGATGAGGAGCGACTCCTCCTCGGTGATCCCCTCGTCGGTCCAGTCGGTGGCAGAGACGCGCACGCTCATCGGCTTGTGCGCCGGCCAGGCGGCGCGCATGGCCACGAACACTTCCAGCGGGAAGCGCAGGCGGTTCTCGATCGAGCCGCCGTACTCATCCGTGCGCTGGTTCGACAGCGGGGTCAGGAACGACGAGAGCAGGTAGCCGTGGGCCGCGTGCATCTCGACCATGTCGAAACCCGCTTCCTCGGCCATCTCGGTGGCGCGAACGAAGTCGGCCAACACCCGGTCCATGTCCTCGCGGGTCATGGCGCGCGGGACAGGGTTGCGGTCGGACCAGGGGATGGCTGAAGGCGCGATGACCTCCCAGCCGCCGGTCGCCAGCGGCCGGTCGTGCTCGTCGGGGCGGGTGCGGTCGGGGTCCTCGCCCCAGGGCCGCTCGGTTGATCCCTTGCGCCCGGCGTGGGCCAGCTGGATGGCGATCTTCGCTTCGGAATTGGCGTGGACGAAATCCACCACCCGCTTCCAGGCCGCGACATGCTCCGGCGCGTACATGCCCGCGCAGCCCGGCGTGATGCGGCCGTCGGCCCTGACGTCGGTCATCTCGGTGAAAACCAGCCCCGCCCCGCCCATGGCGCGGGCGCCCAGGTGCACGAGGTGGAAGTCGTTCACGAGGCCGTCGGTCGCCGAGTACATGCACATGGGCGAGACCACGACGCGGTTCTTCAGCGTCATCTCGCGCAGGGTCAGGGGGGCGAACATCGGCGGGCGCGGGTCGTCCACCTGAGCGCCCACGGCCTCGGACACGAACCAGCGCTCGACACCCTCCAGGAAGGCCTTGTCGCGGACGCGCAGGTTCTCGTGGCTGACGCGCTGGCTACGGGTGAGCAGGGAGTAGGCGAACTGCAGGTTGGGCAGGCCCAGGTAGCGGTCGATGTGCTCGAACCACTGGGTCGAGTTTCGCGCCGCCGACTGCAGCTTCAGCACGTCGATCTGCCGCTCGTCCTGGTAGGCGACCATGGCCTCGTCGAAGGGCAGGCCGGAATGCAGGACCTCGGCCAGCTTGATGGCGTCCTCGAAGGCCAGCTTGGTGCCCGAGCCGATGGAGAAATGCGCCGTGTGGGCGGCGTCGCCCAGCAGCACGATCTTGCCGCGGCGCCAGTTGCGGCAGACGACGCGCGGGAAGTTCAGCCAGGCCGAGCCCCGCAGGTGCCGGGCGTTGGACTCCAGCCTGTGGCCGTCCAGGTATTTCGCGAACAGCCGTTCGCCCTCGCGGCAGGTCTGGTCGGCGTCCATCCGGTCGAACCCCAGACCCCGCCAGGTCTCTTCCGAACACTCCATGATGAAGGTCGAGGCGCCGTCCTCGAAGCGGTAGGCATGGGCCCAGATCCAGCCGTGCGCCGTCTCCTCGAAGGCGAAGGTGAAGGCGTCGAAGGCCCTGGACGTGCCCAGCCAGACGTACTTGTTGGGCCGCACGTCGAGGTCGACCTGGAAGTCGTCAGGCCAGGCGTTGCGCACCTTCGAGTTCAGGCCGTCGGACGCCACGATCAGGTCCGCGTCCATGCCGTCGAGGTCGGCCAGGTCGTACTCCTGCTCGAACGCCAGCTTCACACCCAGTTCGCGCGCCCGGTCCTGCAGGATGTTGAGCAGCTTCTTGCGGCCGATGCCCGAAAAGCCATGGCCGTGGGAGGTGATGGTCTCGCCGCGGATGTGGACGTCGATGTCGTCCCACCAGGCCAGGGCCTCGCCGATGGCCACGGCGCCCTCAGGATCGTTGCCGCGCAGGTTGTCCATGGTCTGGTCGGAGAACACCACGCCCCAACCGAAGGTGTCCCCGGGCTTGTTGCGCTCAAGCACGGTGATGTCGTGCGCCGGGTCGCGCAGCTTCATCGAGATCGCGAAGTAGAGCCCGGCGGGACCGCCGCCGAGACAGACGACCTTCATGCAGACGCCTCCATGGTGGGGGTGTTCTAGGGGGAATCCGGGCGCCCCGTCACCCCTTCCTGCCGCCCCGGCGGAACCGCGCCTCCCTTCCCCCTTGCGGGGAAGGAGGGAACCCACGCACCGGAGCGGCTCAAGCCGCGGAGGTCCTTGCGTGGGGGTAGAGGGTATTGAGCGGAGCGAACCGACCAACGGTGGCGGCCGTTCAACGGTCGCTGGCGGGCTTGCGCCCGTTACCCTCTACCCCCGCGCAAGAACCTGCGCTCCGCTCCGGTGCGCGGGTTCCCTCCCTCCCCGCAAGGGGGAGGGGGGGCGCGTGTGGAGATCGCCCGCCGTTACACTGTAACCATCGCATTGACCCCCCTCCCCGCCGTGCTACGCAACCGCCGACCGTTTTCCGGAGTCCCCTGATGATCTCGACCCTTCGCCGACTGGCCATCGCCGCCGTCGCCGCGCCGGCCCTGCTGATGGCCGCGGCGTCCGCCGACGCCCGGCCGTTTACCGCCCACGACCTGGTGACCTTCGAGCGCATCTCGGACCCGCGCATTTCGCCGGACGGCCGCTGGGCGCTCTATGCCCTGCGCCAGACGGACTATGCCGCGAACAAGGGCGTCAATTCGCTCTGGATCGTCGACCTGAAGGCCCCGGTCGCGACCCCGCGCAAGCTGGAGGCCGCCGGCAATGGCGCCAACTCCGGCCGCTGGTCGGCGGACGGCCGGTTCATCTACTTCCTCAAGGGCGACGCCGCCGGAACCAGCCAGGTCTGGCGCATTGACCCGATGGGCGGGAACGTCACCCAGGTGACCAGCCTGCCTCTGGACGTCGGCGCCTTCCGCGTGGCGCCCAACGGTTCGACCCTGGCCGTGTCGCTGAGCGTCTTCCGAGACTGCGCCGACCTGGCCTGCACCCTCGCCCGCGCCGACAAGGGCGAGAGCCGGCGCACCGGACGCCTGTTCGATCGCCTGTTCGTGCGCCACTGGGATACCTGGGCGGACGGGACCAACAACGCGCTGTTCGCCCTGACCATCGGCGCGAACGGCAAGGCCTCGGGCGAGCCCACCGCCCTGATGCGCGGCTTCGACGGCGACGCGCCCTCCAAGCCCTTCGGCGATGACGCCGAGTTCGCCTTCACCCCGGATTCCAGCGCGGTGGTCTTCGCCGCCCGCGTCGCCGGCCGCACCGAGCCCTGGTCGACCAATTTCGACCTCTTCCAGGCGCCGGTGGACGGCTCGGGCGCGCCGCGCAACCTGACGCCCGCCAATCCCGCCTGGGACACCGGCGCGACCTTCTCGCCGGACGGCAAGACCATGGCCTACCGCCGCATGAAGCGGCCCGGCTTCGAGGCCGACCGCTGGCAGATCGTGCTGCGCAATGTCGCGACCGGCGCCGAGCGCGAGCTGGCCGCCGCCTGGGACCGCTCGACCGATGCCCTCGTCTGGTCCGCTGACGGCAAGACCATCTTCGTCTCCGCCGAGGACGTCGGCCAGCTGCGCGTCTTCGCCATCGACGTGAAGAGCGGCAAGGTCACCGGCATCACCGATGCCGGCCACGTCGGCGGCTTCGACGTGGCGGGCAAGACGGTGCTCTACGCCCAGGACAGCCTGACCTCGCCGGCCCAGCTCTACCGCACCGGGGTGAAGGGCGGGATCCCGCACCGGCTGACCGACGCCAACGCGGGCCCCCTGTCCGAGATCCAGTTCGGCCAGCCCGAGCAGTTCAGCTTCCCCGGCTGGAACGGCGAGACCGTCCACGGCTACGTGGTGAAGCCCTCCAATTACGAGGCCGGGAAGAAGTACCCCGTCGCCTTCCTGATCCACGGCGGGCCGCAGGGCTCCTTCGGCAACAACTTCCACTACCGCTGGAACCCCCAGACCTACGCCGGCCGCGGCTACGCGGTGGTGATGATCGATTTCCACGGCTCCACCGGCTACGGCCAGGCCTTCACCGACGCCATCAGCGGCCACTGGGGCGACCGCCCGCTTGAGGACCTGAAGGCCGGCTGGGCCGCGGCCCTGTCGCGCTACGACTTCCTCGACGGCGGCCGCGCCTGCGCGCTGGGCGGCTCCTACGGCGGCTACATGGTCAACTGGATCGCCGGCAACTGGTCGGAACCCTGGAAGTGCCTGGTCAATCACGACGGCATCTTCGACGTGCGCGCCATGGCCTATGCCACCGAAGAGCAGTGGTTCACCGAGTGGGAGAATGGCGGCACGCCCTGGGATCACCCCGAAGCCATCGAACGCTTCAACCCGGTCAACCATGTCGGCGCCTGGAACCGGCCCATGCTGGTCATCCAGGGCGGCAAGGACTACCGCATCCCGCTGGAGCAGGGCCTGGAGACCTTCACCGCCCTGCAGCGCAGAGGCATCGAGAGCCAGTTCCTCTACTTCGAGGACGAGAACCACTGGGTCCTCAAGCCCCAGAACTCCGAGCAGTGGCACGAGACGGTGGGGGCGTGGCTGGATCGCTGGACGACGGAATAGCCTGACGCGACAGGGCTATTTGCTCCTTCCATGCCGTCATCCCGGAAAGCGCGCAGCGCTTGTCCGGGATCCAGGAGCTCTGCGCCCCACGCGCATCAACGCCGACTTCAAGCCCGCGCTTGCTGGGTCCCGGACAACGGCTTCGCCGTTTCCGGGATGACGGCGGATGGGGTGGGGCGCGACCCGCCCGCTAGATATGGATCGCGTGGCCCAAGGCCCGCAGGCTGGCTTCGTGGAACGCCTCGCCCAGCGTCGGGTGGACGTGGATGATGCCGGCGACGTCCTCCAGCACCGCGCCCATCTCCATCATCTGGGCGAAGGAGTTGGACAGCTCCGCCACGTGCTGGCCTACCGCCTGGATGCCCAGGATGCGGTGATCGGCCTTGGACGCGATCACCCGCACGAAGCCGCCGTCCTCGCCGGCCTCGATGGCGAGGGCGCGGCCGATGGCCGAGAGCGGGAAGACCGCCTGGATGGTGTTGGCGTTGTCGGCCTCGCCCGGGCCGATGCCGGCCGAGACGATCTCGGGCTCGGTGAAGCAGACCGCCGCAATGGTGACCGGATCGAAGCGCTTGTCGTGGCCGGCGATGATCTCGGCCACCACCTCGCCCTGGGCCGAGCCCTTGTGGGCCAGCATGGGTTCGCCGGTCAGGTCGCCGACGGCCCAGACGCCTCGCATCGAGGTGGCGCAGCGGTTGTCGATCTTCACGAACGGGCCGTCCATGGCCACGCCCATTTCCTCCAGGCCCCAGCCCTTGGTGCGCGGACGGCGGCCGACGGTGACCAGCACCTTGTCGGCGGCGATCTCCAGGGCTCCGCCCGTGGCCGTGGTGACCTTCAGCTTGCCGCCCTCGAAGCCGCCGGCCTTGGCGCCCAGGTGCAGCACCACGCCGTGCTTTTCCATCCACTTGCGGACCGGCTCGGTCAGCGCCTTGTCGTAGAGCGGCAGGATGCGCTCGGCCATCTCGACGATGGTCACCTCGGCGCCCAGCTTGCGGTAGGCGATGCCCAGCTCCAGCCCGATATAGCCGCCGCCGACCACCACCAGCTTGCCGGGGACCTTGTCGAGCGCCAGGGCCTCGGTGGACGAGATGACGTTGCCGCCGAAGGGCAGGAAGGGCAGCTCCACCGGTTCGGAGCCGGTGGCCAGGATGACGTGCTCGGCCTGGATGGTCTGTTCGCCGTCGGCGGTCTTCACCGTGCAGGTCTTGGCGTCGGAGAAGGTCGCCCAGCCCTTGATGACCTTGACCTTGGCCTTCTTGAGCAGGGCCGCGACGCCCTGGTTCAGCTTGCCGACGACGCCGTCCTTCCAGGCCACGGTCTGGGCCAGGTCGATGGCGGGCTTGGACGCCGTGATGCCCAGCGTCCCGCCGCCGGCCGCCTTGGCCACGGTCTCGAACTTGTTGGCCGCGTGGATGATCGCCTTGGACGGGATGCAGCCGACGTTCAGGCAGGTGCCGCCCAGGCCGTCGGACGCATCGACGATGGTGGTCTCGAGCCCCAGCTGGCCGCAGCGAATGGCGGCCACATAGCCGCCGGTGCCGGCGCCGATGACAAGGACTTTGGTCTTGAGGATATCGGTCATGGGCGGGCGCTTACCGCTTCCGCGCCGCGAGGGGAAGGTGGGGCCGCTATGCCGATCCGCAGCCGAGGCTCACTTCGGCGCCCGGAAGTACCGCTCGTACCGGCTGCCCGCGACCTGGGCCTCGGTGAACAGGTGAGGGCCGCCGTTCGCAAGCTGGATCACCAGCAACCGGTCGCCGACCCTGGGGCTCCACGGGTAACCGCAGTAGGGGTTGGTGTTGTAGGGAACCACGGTCTCGGTCCCGGACTGGCCGCGGATGCGCCGCTCGAAGACGATGGTGGCCTTGCCGTCGGCGGCGAAGTCGGGCGCACGCGGCCCCGACCGCTCGACCGTCACCGCGCTCACCCGCCCCACCCACGCGGCCTGCCCAGCCTTCACGGAGCGGGCGATGTAATCAGGGGTGATGCCGACGAGGGAGCAGGCGGAGGCGGGCGCGGCGGCGCCCAGCGACAGGGCCGCGGCGATCCCGATAGCGGCAAGGCGAAGCTGGGCATTCATGGCGAAATCCCCTCTCGCACGCCCCGCAATCGAGGCCGAACACACGCACTGTCCCGCCGGGTCGCGGCGGAACAATGGCCAAGCCTGCCTAGTCCATGAACAGCGTCGCCGGATGCTCCAGCAGGCCCTTCACCTTCTGGATGAACTCCGCCGCGTCGTAGCCGTCGACGATGCGGTGGTCGAAGGACGAGGAGATGTTCATCATCTTGCGGACCACCATCTGGCCGTGGCGGACCACGACCCGGTCGATGATCTTGTTGGGGCCGACGATGGCGACTTCCGGGTGGTTGATGACCGGGGTGTGGACCAGCCCGCCCAGCGTTCCCAGCGAGGTGATGGTGATGGTCGAGCCCGAGAGCTCTTCCTTCGACGCCTTGCCGGACTTGGCGGCCGAGGAGACGCGGGCGATCTCGTCGGCGATGCCGTAGACGTCCAGCGCCTCGGCGTGGCGGACCACCGGCACCATCAGGCCGTTCGGCGTCTGGGCGGCGATGCCCAGATGCACGCCGTCGAAGCGATGGAACACGCCCTCGTCGTCGTCGAAGCGGCCGTTGATCGACGGGTGGCTGGGCAGGGCCCGGATCATGGCCGTGGCCAGGAAGGGCAGCACGTTCAGCTTGGGTTTGTCGCTGCCCTTGTTGGTCGCGTTCAGGTGCGCGCGCAGGGCTTCCAGCTCGGTGACGTCGACTTCCTCGGCGTACATGAAGTGCGGGATGCGGCGCTTGGCCTCCTGCATCTTCTCCGCGATCTTGCGGCGCAGGCCGATGATCTTGATGTCCTCGACGCCGGGCCGGGGCGCGCGGGCGGAACCGCCGCCGCTTCCACCGCCGGAACGGGCCACCCCGCGGCCGCCGGAGGCGACGTAGGCGTCCAGGTCGTCGTGGCCGATGCGGCCGGCGGGGCCTGAGCCGGGCACGAACTGGAGCTCGATTCCCAGGTCACGGGCGCGCTGGCGAACGGCCGGCGATGCGAGCGGCTTGGCGCCTTCGGTGCGGGTGGCGAACGCCTCGGCGCGCGGCGCGGCGGCCTTGGCGGGCGCAGCGGCAGCGGGAGCAGCGGCGGGCTTGGCGGCCGGAGCCGCTTCAGCCTTGGCGGCGGCCGGAGCCGGGGCGGCGGCGGCCTTGGCGGCGACATTGCCCTTGCCCTCGACCTGCAGCCCCACCAGCGGCGAGCCGACGGCCAGCTGCTGGCCGGCTTCGCCGTGCAGCGCCACGACCTTGCCGGCGACCGGGCTGGTCAGCTCGACCGTAGCCTTGTCGGTCATGATGTCGGCCAGCAGCTGGTCTTCCTCGACGTGGTCGCCGACCTTGACGTGCCAGCCGACCAGTTCGGCCTCGGCGGTGCCTTCGCCGACGTCGGGCAGCTTGAAGACGTAGTTGCCGCCGCCCCCGGCGTCGGTGGCCGCCGCGGCGAGGTGCTCGCGAGGACCGTCGGGGCGGCCCAGCTCGGCGACCGTGGCGTCGGCCGGCGCGGCCGGGGTCGGCATGGTCTCGTCGACCGCAGGCGCGGGCGCCGGCGCGACGTCGGCGGCGGCGTTGCCGGCGCCTGAGACCTCGAAGACGACCAGCGGCGAGCCGACGGCAGCCATGGCGCCGGGTTCGCCGTGGATTGAAACGACCTTGCCCGAGACGGGGCTGGTCAACTCGACCGTGGCCTTGTCGGTCATGATGTCGGCCAGGATCTGGTCTTCCTCGACTGCGTCGCCGACCTTGACGTGCCAAGCCACGACCTCCGCCTCGGCGGTGCCTTCACCCACGTCCGGGAGCTTGAAGACGTACTTGCCCATGATCAGCCCTCCATCACGCGCTTGAGCGCGTCACCGACGCGTTTGGGTCCGGGGAAGTATTCCCACTCGAAGGCGTGGGGGTAGGGCGTATCCCAGCCGGTGACGCGCTGGATCGGCGCCTCCAGGTGGTAGAAGCAGCGCTCCTGGACCAGGGCCGAAAGCTCGGCGCCGTAGCCCGAGGTGCGCGGCGCCTCGTGGACGATGACGCAGCGGCCGGTCTTCTTCACCGAAGCCTCGATGGCCTCGATGTCGAGCGGCACGAGCGAGCGCAGGTCGATCACCTCGGCATCGATGCCTGTGTCCTCGGCGGCGGCCAGCGAGACCCAGACCATGGTGCCGTAGCAGAGCACCGTGACGTCATTGCCCTCGCGCATTGTGCGCGCCTTGCCGAGCGGGATCGCGTAGTGGCCCTCGGGCACCTCGGCGAGCTCATGGCCAGTCCAGGGGCTGACGGGCCGGTCGTGCCATCCGTTGAACGGGCCGTTGTAGAGGCGCTTGGGCTCGAAGAAGACCACCGGATCGTCGTCCTCGATGGCCGAGATCAGCAGGCCCTTGGCGTCGTAGGGGTTGGACGGGATCACCGTCCTGATGCCGGCGATGTGGGTGAACAGGCTCTCGGGGCTCTGGCTGTGGGTCTGGCCGCCGAAGATGCCGCCGCCGTAGGGGCTGCGAATGGTGAGCGGCACGGTGAACTCGCCGCCCGAGCGGTAGCGGATCTTGGCCGCCTCGGAGACGATCTGGTCGTAGGCCGGGTAGATGTAGTCGGCGAACTGGATCTCCACGACCGGGCGCAAGCCGTAGACGCCCATACCGATGGCGGCCGCGACGATGCCGCACTCGCTGATGGGCGCATCGAACGACCGGGTCAGGCCGTGCTTCTGCTGCAGCTGGTCGGTGACGCGGAAGACGCCGCCGAAATAGCCGGCGTCCTCGCCGAAGCTCAGGACGTTGGGGTCCTGGGTCATCTTGACGTCGATGGCGCTGTTCAGCGCCTGGATCATGTTGAGCGAGGCCATGGTCAGACTCCAACCTCGCCGCGCTGTTCCTGCAGGCGCCAGTCGGGGGTGGCGAACACCTCCTCGAACATCTCCTTCACCGACGGCCGCGACTGGCCGATGGTGCCGATGGCCTCGGACTCCTTGCCGGCCGCGCGAACCTGCTCGACGGCGTCCTTCTCGGCCTCGGCGTGCTGCTCGTCGGACCATTCGCCGAGGCTGATCAGGTGCTGCTTCAGCCGCTGGATCGGATCGCCGAGGGGGAAGTGGTCGGCCTCGTCGGCGGGGCGGTAGCGGGAGGGGTCGTCGGACGTCGAATGCTGGGCGATGCGGTAGGTGATGAACTCGATCACCGTGGCGCCCAGGTTCGAACGCGCGCGGTCGGCCGCCCACTGGGTGGCGGCGTGCACCGCCAGGAAGTCGTTGCCGTCCACCCGCAGCACCGGCAGGCCGTAGCCGATGGCCTTGGAGGCGAAGGTCGTCTCCATACCCCCGGCGATGCCGTGGAAGGACGAAATGGCCCAGTGGTTGTTGACGATGTTGAGCACCACCGGCGCGCGATAGACGGCGCCGAAGGTCAACGCGTTGTGGAAATCGCCTTCCGCTGTGGCGCCGTCGCCGATCCAGGCGGCCGCGATCTTGTCGTCGCCCTTGTAGGCCGAGGCCATGGCCCAGCCGACGGCCTGGGGATACTGGGTGCCCAGGTTGCCCGAGATGGTGAAGAAGCCGAACTCCTTGGAGGAGTACATGATCGGCAGCTGGCGGCCTTTGATCGGGTCCTTAGCGTTGGAATAGATCTGGTTCATCATCGTCGCCAGCGGATAGCCGCGCGACACCAGAAGCCCCTGCTGGCGGTAGGTGGGGAAGCACATGTCGTCGCGGTTCAGGACCTGGGCCTGGGCGCAGGCGATGGCCTCCTCGCCGGTACACTTCATGTAGAAGCTGGTCTTCCCCTGGCGGTGGGCGCGGTGCATGCGCTCGTCGAAGGTGCGGACCAGGATCATGTCCTTCAGGCCCTTGCGCAGGGTCTCGGCGTCCAGGCGCGGGTTCCACGGGCCGACCGCCTTGCCGTCGTCGTCCAGCACCCGCACCAGGGCGAAGGCCATGTCGCGGCTGTCGTGGGGATCGACGTTGATCTCCGGCCGCGGCGTCTCGCCGGCCCCCTGGAGGATCAGGTGGCTGAAGTCGGGCTTGTCGCCCGGACGCGCGGGCGGCTCCGGCACCCGGAGGCTGAGCGGCACGGTGTTCTTCATGACGTTCCCAAAAACCTGGCCCTGAATGCGGCCGTGGCGATCCACGGCCCGCGGCGTTCGCCGCCGTCTGAGCGGCTTCCTCTACGTAGCTATGCCCGGCCGATCAACTGCGGCGGGCGCAGGCGTCTCGACAGACGCGCCGAAATTGGCGAGACCGCACACTGAAATAGCCGATCGAGCCCCATGACCTTCGACCAGCGCCCACCCGCCCCGACCCTGCGCCGCCGCCTCGCCCTCGCCACCAAGGGCGCCCGTCTGGCGCTGGCCAACGGCGTGGCGAAGATGCTCGGCCTGAAGCTGCAGGCCTTCGAGCCGCAGCGCGCACCCGTCGACCTGACGCCCAAGCCGGCCAGGGTCCCGCCGCCCGCGACCCCCAGGGCCGCGCCCGCGCCGATTGCAGCGCCGACGCCCGCGCAGGCCGCCGAACCGGTCGCCCCTGCTCCGGCTCCGGCTCCGGCTCCGGTCCCGGCCCCTGCCCCGGCGCGCTCGGCGAAGCCTGACCGCTTCGCGCCCGACCCCGCCTTCGCCATCCATATCGACGAGTGCACCGTCTGCGGGGACCCGCTGGCCGAGCTGGTCAAGGATGACTACTGCCCGAACTGCAATTCGCCGGCCCGCACCCGCGCCTTGCCGCCCCTTCTGGACCTCGCCGTCGGACCGGCCATGGCCGCGGCCGAGATTTTCGACCTGCCGATGCTGGGCTTCGCCATGACCGGGGTCGAGAAACAGCTCACCGCCCAGGTCTTTCCTGTTCAAAAGTCCGTGTCCCTGTTCGGCAACTACGGCGGCGACCACGAGATCGGCGTCGATGCGCGCGACCTGTCGCGCTACGCCGACCGCTCGATGAGCGGCCACTTCTCGATCCTGCTGTTCGACTATTTCACCGAACAGGACGCCGGCATCCGGGAGGCCTACCGGGTGCTGGCGCCGGGCGGCGTGTTCTTCACCCAGCTGGGCCCGTATCGCCTGCTCGACGGCTGGGACGCCCCTTACCAGATCAAGGAAGTGCGGGGGCGGCCCGGCTATTTCGAGTACCTCCCCGACGGCGTCGCCCTGGCCGACATCCGCGTCGGCCGGCAGTGGTTCCTGCAGGCCATGGAAGACGCCGGCTTCGCCGTGCAGTGGATCCGCGCCCACGACCGCGCCACCGGCGCCGACCTCGACTGGTTCGTCGGATACAAGCCACGGTCGTAACAACCCGTGGCGCCATTGGTAGTTTCCCTCGGTTGACGACCTAGCCGTAAACCGTTGATAGAACCCGGCAGAGGGGACGCCCGTCGCGACGCGCTTTCGTCGGCCGCGGAAATCCAAGTCAGCTTGGCATTAGCAGTACCGGGCGACCTCCCAGGATCGCCCGATGCGCGAGTGTCGCCGGGCGTCGAAGGGATTGAACGGCGAGCGTATGAAAGTGGCGGTTATCTTCGGGACCCGTCCCGAAGCCATCAAAATGGCCCCGGTCGTCAGCGCGCTGAGGGCGGCGCCGGGCGTGGAGACCTCGGTGTGGTCCACAGGACAACACCGCCAGATGCTGGACCAGGTCCTGGACCTGTTCAACATCAAGGCCGACCGCGACCTGCAGGTCATGGCCCCCGACCAGACGCTCAATGGCCTGTTCTCCCGTGTCGTTTCGCGTCTCGAGGACGTCTTCGCCGAAGAGCGCCCTGACCGCGTGCTCGTGCACGGCGACACTACCACCGCCGCCGCCGCGGCCACGGCCGCCTTCCACCGCGGCATCCCCATCGGCCATGTCGAGGCGGGATTGCGCTCGGGCCGGATGGACCAGCCCTGGCCAGAAGAGTTCAATCGCCGTCTGGTCGATGTGGTGGCCGACCACCTCTATGCCCCCACCGTTGCGGCGCGGGATAACCTGCTGGGCGAAAATCTCGGCGACAAACATATCGTCGTGACCGGCAACACGGTGGTCGACGCCCTGCTTCACGTGAAGGGTCGGATCGACAACGAACCAGAGCTCCAGGCGAGCCTGGCCGCGCGCTTCCCCCAGATCGATCCGTCCAGGCGAATGGTCCTGGTCACAGGCCATCGCCGCGAGAATTTCGGGGAAGGCTTCCTGAGCATCTGCAAGGCCCTGCTGGAGATCGCGCAGGACCCGAACGTCCAGGTTCTCTACCCGGTTCACCTCAACCCCAACGTCCAGCGCCCGGTCATGGAACTGTTGTCCGGACAGGACAACATCTCGCTGATCGAGCCCGTCGACTACCTGGCCTTCGTCTATCTGATGGGCCGATCGAGCGTCATCCTTACCGACTCCGGCGGGGTCCAGGAGGAGGCGCCCTCGCTGGGGAAACCGGTTCTGGTCATGCGCGATGTGACCGAACGTCCGGAAGCGGTCGCAGCGGGGGTTGTACGTTTGGTCGGCGCCAGGGCCGAAAACATCGTAAGCTCCGTGCGCGAGGCGCTGGAGGGACCCGGTCGCACCGAGATCGTCAATCCCTACGGTGACGGGAAGGCGGCGGCGCGGATCGTTCAGGAGATCGTTTCAGTATCATGACTGTGTTCGCCATGTTTGGAGCCGAAGACACCGCCGTCGAGCGCCGCATCAGCGTGGTCGGCCTCGGCTATATCGGTTTGCCGACCGCCGTGAGCCTTGCTGACGCGGGCTTCCAGGTCACCGGCGTCGACGTCGATCCCCGGGTCATCGAGGCGGTCAACGGCGGCCGCGCCCACATCGTCGAGCCCGGCCTGGAGAAGCTCCTGCACGCCGTGGTCCAGAAGGGCCGCCTGACTGCGACCCGAACCCAGGTTCCCGCCGACGCCTTCCTGATCGCCGTGCCCACGCCGGTCGGCCACGACGAATACCGCACGCCGGACCTCACCTACGTCTTCGCCGCGGCGGATGCGATCGCGCCCGTGCTTGAGCGCGGGGCCCTGGTGATTCTGGAGTCCACCTCGCCGGTGGGCACCACGCGCAAGATGATCGAGCGCTTCGCCGCCGCTCGCCCGGATCTGCGCTTCCCGCTGCCCGGCGTCACCGACGACGAAGTCGACGTCGACGTCGTCTATTCGCCGGAACGGGTCATCCCGGGCCGGACGATGGAAGAGCTGAAGATCAATGACCGCGCCGTCGGCGGGGCCACGCCGCGGGCCGCGCGCCGGGCTGCGGCGCTCTACCGCCGGGTCACCACCGGCGAGCTGCTGATCACCGATGATCGCACCGCCGAGTTCGTGAAACTGACCGAAAACGCCTTCCGGGACGTCAACATCGCCTTCGCCAACGAGCTGTCGATGGTCTGCGACGACCTCGACCTGAACGTCTGGGACGTCATCAAGCTGGCCAACTTCCACCCGCGGGTGAACATCCTTCAGCCCGGCCCGGGCGTCGGCGGCCACTGCATCGCCGTGGATCCCTGGTTCATCGTGGCCCAGGCGCCCAAGCGGGCCCGCCTTATCCGCACGGCGCGCGAGGTCAACGACGGCAAGCCCAAGTGGGTGATCGGCAAGGTCGGCGAGCTGGTCGAGGCCAACCCGGCGGCCCGGATCGCCTGTCTGGGCCTGACCTTCAAGCCCAACGTCGATGACTTCCGCGAAAGCCCGGCGCTCGACATCGCCCGCGAGCTGACCCGCGCCTATCCAGGCCGGGTGGTTTGCGCCGACCCCTACCAGGACATGCTGCGCAACCCCGGCGATCTTGAGCTTTCCGACGTCGCCGGAGCCTACCGGGACGCCGATGTGGTGGTCATGCTGGTCGGCCACGACCAGTTCCAGAGCCTTGGCCGCCCCGCCGAGGGCGTCGCCGTCATCGATGCCTGCGGCTTCTGGAAGTAGCATTAACGGGCCGGAAGGCGCATAACGGTCCAGTGTCAGGGACGCTGGCTGAGGATACGCCGTCGCCCGGAAACGGCGGATGGCCTTGAGTTTGGATGACCTTGCGAACCCGGCCGACCCCACCCTCCCCGTCCGCTGAAGCGCCCAAGACCGGCGTGCAGGGCGATGAGCTGGCCGCCCTTGCCGCCGAACTGGATCACGAACGCCGCGCCCACCACGCCGCCCGCCAGGAGCTGAACCGCCTGCGGCGCAAGGTGGTGGAGCATGCCCAAGCCGCCGAACGGGCGCGTGACACGGTGTCGTTCCGCCTTGGGGCCGCCCTGCTGCGCGCCCGGACCATCCGCGGCTTCTTCGCCCTTCCGTTCGAGTTCCTGGCCCTGGTTCGGGAGTCCATCCGTCGCCGCCACGAAGGCCGCCGGATCTCGGCGCTGAGCGCCCACACCAGCGACCTGATCGACGACAGCCTGGATGACGCCGGCCGCGCCTTGCAGGGCGTTCGGGGCATGGGGCTTCCTGCCCACGACGCCTCGGTGGTCCTGATGGGCCTGGCCAGCGCCCGGTCCGCCTATGACCTCCCCGGCGCCGCCCGCCTCGCCAAGGAAGCGGTGGCCATGGACCCCTCGCCGCGCAAGATGGGCCGGGCCGCAGAGATCCTGTTCCTCGCCGGGGAGACCCGCACGCCGGCGGAATACGCCCGCTCGGCCCTGCACGGTCGCTGGCTGTTCAGCCGCAAGGACGCCGTCAGGCTGCGCGTGATCGAGGCCTTCGCCGGGTCGCGCGAGATCGTCATCCCCTCCCGCCGGTCAGAGCGGAACTTCACGCCCACGCCGCGCCGGGGCGCCTTCGTCGCCTCCAGCGCCCTGCCGCACCACACATCCGGCTACACCCTGCGCACCCAGAATATCGCGGCCGCGATCGCCCGGTCCGGCTGGGACATGCACCTGGTCAGCCGCCCCGGATACCCCTGGGACCGCGCCGACGCCCGTGGGACCAAGGTCGGCGCCGGCGCCTATGACGTCGATGGCGTCCACTACACCCGGCTACGCGGCCCATCGGCCGGGGAGACTCCCTTCCCCGGCTATGTCGAACGGTCAGCCCAGGCGCTGGGCCGCTTCATCGAGAGAATCCGGCCGAGCCTGGTCTACGCCGCCTCAAATTACGTCACCGGTCTGCCCGCCCTCGTCGCCGCGCGGCGGGCAGGCGTTCCGTTTGTCTATTCGGTGCGGGGCCTGTGGGAGTATACCGCCGCCGCCAAGAACCCCGGGTGGGAGGCGACCGAGCGGTTCGCGCTGCAGCGTGACCTGGAAACTCGGGTGGCGGTCGAGGCCGATCGGGTTGTCGTCCTGTCCGAGGCGCTGCGCCGGGAGATGATCGACCGGGGCGTCGAAGCCGACCGCATCACCCTGGCGCCCAATTGCGTGGACGCCGAAGCCTTCAAGCCCATCGCCAAGGACAGGGCCCTGGCCCGAACGCTGGGCCTGGGCGACCGGTACGTGCTGGGGTTCCTGGGCTCGCTGGAACACTACGAGGGCCTGGATGACCTGCTTGAGGCCGCGGCCCTGCTGGTCCGCGACGGCCTCGACCTGGCGGTCCTGATCGTCGGCGAGGGGTCCGCCTCGGGTCACCTGCGCGAAGAGGCCCGGCGGCTGGAGCTGGGCGACCGGGTGGTCCAGCTGGGCCGCATTCCCCCCAGCCAGGTCGCGGGCCATTACTCCGTGGTCGACGCCGCGGTTTTCCCCCGCCTGCCGCTGCCGGTGTGCGAGATCGTTTCGCCCCTGAAGCCCCTGGAGGCGATGGCCATGGGCAAGCCGGTCATCGGGTCGGATGTCGCCGCCGTAGCCGAGATGATCGTCCACAACCGCACCGGCCTGCTGTTCCGCAAGGGCGACGTTCACGCCCTGGCCGACACCATCCGTCGCTTGATGGGCGATCCGGGCCTGGCCCACGCCCTGGGCAGGCAGGCCCGCGCCTGGGTTGAAACGGAGCGGTCCTGGGACGTCCCTGCCCGGGCCATTGTCGAGGTTTGCGCCTCCCTTACGGAGCGGAGCCCCGCCCTTGACTGACACGCTCACGACCGAGACCCGGGCCGGCGCGCCCTATGAGGAACTCCTGCGATCGTCGCGGGCCGAGCTGGTGCTGCGCGACGGCTGGGTGCTTGGGCGCTATCCGGCCGTGCCGCTCACCCCGCCGATCGACTGGAGCTTCAAGGACGAAGCCAGCCGCTCGCACAATTACCACCTGCATGCGCTGGACCTGATCGATCCCCTGCTGGCCGCCCATTCGGCCGGCGAAACCGACCAGCCCTACCTCGCCCGAGCGCTTGAGGTGGCCCTGGACTGGGTGAACAACCACCCCGCCCCCGATGCGCCCGGCCGCTCTCCGATGGCCTGGTACGACATGGCCGTGGGTCTGCGCGCCTACCGCCTGGCCTATGTCTACGACGAGGCGCGGCGGCTCGGGATCGGAACCGACGCGCAGCGCACCCTCCTGCGCGCCTCGCTGGACGCGCACCGCGAGAACCTGGTCAACGACGACCATTTCGCCGCCCACTCCAACCACGGGCTCTACCAGGCCTCCGGGCAGCTCGCGATGGCCCGCCGGCTGGCGGACATGCCGGGCATGGACGCCGCCGCCGAGCAGGCGCGCCAACGCCTGGCCGCCGCCATCGAGGCCCAGTTTACGGTCGAGGGCGTGCACAAGGAGCATTCGCCCGGCTATCACCTGCGCGTGCTGGAGAGCCTGTCCGGCGCCGAGCGGGCGGGACTACTGGACACCCCCGAGCTGCAGCGCGTCGTACACAACGCGCGCGACGCCATGTCCTGGTTCGTCAAGCCGGACGGCAAGCTGATCAATCTTGGCGACACGGACGAAGCCCGGGCCCTGCCGTCGCTCCTCAAGGGCCTGTCGCCCGAAGGCCTGAAGGCGTTCCCGAAGTCAGGCTACGTGGTGGCCCGGGGAGAAGGGTTCTATTTCGCCCAGACGCTGGCCTACCATTCCCGCACCCACAAGCAGGCCGACGACCTCTCGTTCGTCTGGGGCGAACACGGCCGCGACCTGCTGATCGACGCGGGCCGCTACGGCTATCGCGGCCGCACGGCGCCGGGCACCGACCTCTGGAAGAAGGGCTTCTGGTACGGCGACCCTAACCGGGTTTTCGTCGAGTCCACCCACGCCCACAACACTGTCGAGATCGGCGGCGAGAGCTATAACCGCCGGGTCGAGCAGCCGTACGGATCGGCCCTGATCGGCGCCGAACTGACGCTGGACGGGCTGGTGACCTCCCTCGGCGAAGTGGATCACGGCGTGCAGGGCGTGCACCGGCGCCTGATCGTGCTCAGCCCCGGCGCCTGGATGCTGGTGGTCGACCGCATCGAACCGCCCGCCCCGGCGGCAAAGCCGAAGAAGGGCCTGCTGGGCTGGGGCGGGGCCAAGGCCACCCCCTACAGCCAGTGGTTCCACTTCTCGCCCGAGTTCAAGGTGTGGCCAATTTCGGCCAACGCCTTCGCCGCCGAAGAGCCGACCTATGAGACCCGCCTCAAGGCGATCTCCCTGACGCCCGGCGTCTCGGTGTCAGACGTCGCCCTGGGCGAAACCGAGCCGCGAATGCAGGGCTGGGTATCCCCCCGCGACGGCAAGATGGTCGAGGCCCCGGCCATCGCCATGGAGACCAGCGGAACCGGGGCGGTGATGTTCGCGACCCTGCTCGCGCTCAGCGTCGAGGACCTGCGGCCGGCCTGCGCGGAAATGTCGAACGGCGGCGACACGCTGAAGTTCGGCTGGAACGCCGACGGCGGCGTAACCCGGGTGGCGATCGAGGGTTTCCTCGGGACGACGGCGCCCCGGATAACCCTGTCCTGACCCTCAGAAGAACTCGATTTCCCAGCGCAGCAGCCGCGGGCCCCGGGCGAAGACGTCGCGCACGCCCCGGAAGCTGAAGAAGACGCCGTCCAATGCCTTGCGGCTGGCCCGCGAGTAGGTGAACCCGGTCGACGCCTCGGCCCAGTTGTCGATCTGGACGAAGCGATGGACGCGGTCGAGCTCGTCCTTGAACACCAGGAAGGTCTCGGGTCGCAGAGTGACCGACTTCGCCTTGGCCTCGGTGATGAAAATCCAGGCCGGTCCGACATCGACGATCGACCGGATGGGCGGGCCGCAGAAACCGACCTCCTGCGGGACCCAGGGGCCGTCGGCGCGGGCCTTGAATATCCGCGATCCCACCGGCGGCTGCTCGCCGTTGCCGTACTCGCCGACATTGCCCAGCCAGTCGTCGGCCCCCCAGATCACCCAGCCGTCATGGAAGACCTGGTCGGTCAGGCGCTGCGCCGCCCGGGGCTTGCAGTTGCGGTGAAGGGGCGTGGCCAGCTCATCGGCGGTGATGTCGGTCCAGGTGTCGCCGTCGTCGTCGCTGAGCCAGACGAACACCTCGGTGGCGCGGTCCCCCGACGTCAGCCACCAGCGATGGGGCCGTGTGGGATCGGGAGCGACGGTATGCAGGTGGCGCACGGTCTCGGCGGAGACCTCGAAACACACGTCCCAGGTCCGGCCATCGTCGCGGGACCGGAACACACGGGGATTGGACACCAACTGGTCCGTCAGGGGCAGCTTGTCAGCGTTGCCGTACTTGCCGCGATTGACGGGATATTCGGCGAACAGGATGACCCCGTCGGCCTCGCCGATGGCGCACGAGCCATGCCAGGCCGAGTGGGTGACCAGCGGCTCGCCATCCGGGTTCCAGTCGGGCGTGTAGCGGCGGATGACCACTCGCGTGGCCGCGTCGCCCTCGCTGGCCATCGGGAAGGTGGCGACCAGCTTGTGGCCCGTGGAGGTGACGAAACAGTGCTCGACCGCGTCGGTGGGATCCAGCGGGAAGGCCTTCCAGGTCTCGCCCAGGTCACTGGACTCATAGGCCGTGGTGTCGGCGACCGCGACGACGGTGCGGCTGGGCGAGCCGTCGGCGTTCAGGGGGTGGTGGCAGAACCCGATCTTTCCCGAGGGCCCGATCTTCGGCGACGACAGTTTGAGCACGGCGCGGGTCGGAAACGCCGTGCGGTCAAAGGGGACGGCATAGTCCTTGACCTGTCCCGGATCCGAGGCCTTCGCCGCCGACAGGTGCGGCAGGGCGGGGCCGCGGCGGACGGGAGGCTCCGCAGGCGCGCCGGCGACGGCCGGAGGCAGCGGGGCACGCAGGCCCTGGCGCCGGAAGAAGCGCGCCCAGTCCTTGCGCAGGCGCGAC